>DATNCP010000147.1:0-38187 GCA_035607175.1 Burkholderiales bacterium | reverse complement strand
GAGCTCGACGACGGCACGCGCCTCAACCAGTCGCTCGCCATCATCGAGTACCTCGACGAAAAGCATCCGCAGCCGCCGCTCGTCCCGAAAGAATCGCTCGCGCGCGCCCGCGTGCGCTCGCTCTCGTATCTCGTCGCGTCGGAGATCCATCCGCTCAACAACCTGCGGGTGCTGCAGCACTTGAAGCGCCTCGGCCAGACGCAGGAGCAGATCGACACCTGGTACCGCTACTGGATCGCCGACGGCCTCGCCAAGCTCGAGGCCGAGCTGAAGGGCAAGGCTGGCAGGTTCTGCCACGGCGACGCGCCGACCATGGCCGACTGCTGCCTGGTGCCGCAGATCTTCAACGCCAAACGCTTCAACAGCGACCTGGCGCCGTATCCAACCACGATGCGTGTCTTCGAAGCCTGCATGACGCTCGAGGCCTTCGAGCGCGCCCAACCATCGAAGCAACCGGACGCCGAATGAAGAAGATCGTCGGTTATCGCAGGCCCCATCCCGGCACCCAGCCGGCCTACAACTATCCGCCGTACCGCTCGACGCAGAAGCGCTGCCCGACGCAGCCGCTGGTGCTGCCGCCGCAGACGCTGTCGGAAATCACCGGGCCGATTTTCGGCCACGGCGACGTCAAGCCCACCGACCACGATCTCACGCGCCAGCACAAGGGCGACCCGATCGGCGAGCGCATCGTCGTCACCGGCCGCGTGCTCGACGAGAACGGCCGCTCGGTGCCGAATACCCTCATCGAGGTCTGGCAGGCGAATTCCTCCGGGCGCTATCCGCACCGTACCGACCAGCACAACGCGCCGATCGACCCGAATTTCTCCGGCGCCGGCCGCACCGTCACCGACGCCGAAGGTCGCTATCGTTTCATCACCATCCGGCCGGGCGAGTATCCCTGGCGCAACCATTTCAACGCCTGGCGTCCGGCGCACATCCACTTCTCGCTCTTCGGCCGGGCGTTCCTGACGCGCATGGTGACGCAGATGTATTTCCCCGGCGACCCGCTGCTGCCCTACGATCCGATGTTCACCTGCATCGAGAACGAAGCGGCGCGCAACCGCCTGGTCTCGGTGTTCGACTGGGAGAGCACGATCCCGGAGCAGGCCCTCGGCTACCGCTTCGACATCGTGCTGCGCGGACGCGAGGAAACGCCGATGGAGAAAATGCCATGAGTCTCTTCGCGAGCGGCAACCAGACGGTCGGCCCGTACCTCCATATCGGCCTCGAGTGGCTCACCACGCGCGACATCGCCGGCAAGGGCATTAAGGGCGAACGCGTCGCGATCGCCGGACGCCTGCTCGACGGCGACGGTAACGGCGTCAACGACGGCCTGATCGAGATCTGGCAAGCGAACGCCGAGGGCAAATACGCGCATCCGGAGGACCCGCAGAAGAAGCCGCTCGAGAAGGGCTGGCGCGGCTTCGGCCGTATTCCCACCGATGCCAAGGGCGGCTTTCGCTTTTCCACCATCAAGCCGGGACGCGTTCCCGGCCCGGGTGGAGTGCTGCAGGCGCCGCACCTCGTCGTCACCGTCTTCATGCGCGGCATGCTCAAGCACCTGATGACGCGCATCTACTTCGCCGACGAGCCCGGCGCCAACGCCGAGGACCCGGTGCTGAAGCTCGTGCCCGCGCCACGCCGCGCGACGCTGATCCCGAAAAAGAAGGGCAGGACCCTGGAGTGGAACGTCATTCTCCAGGGCAAGAACGAAACCGTTTTCTTCGACTACTGAGCCTCGAGCTTCTCTTCGCTGACGAGGTTTGCGCCGGACTCCTGTCCGACGAGAAGTTCCTCGCGGCGATGGCGCGCTTCGAAGGCGCGCTCGCGCGCGTGTCGGCTCCCGCCGCGCATGCCGACATCATTAGCCGCGTGTGCGAGACCGCGCGCTTCGACGCCGCTGCGTTGGCGCGTGAAGGACGCGCCGGTACGCTCGCCATCCCGTTCGTCAAGGCACTGACTGCGCAGGTCGCAGCAGTATCGAAGGAAGCGGCCAAACACGTGCACCACGGCGCGACCAGCCAGGACGTCATCGACACGGCGATCGTGCTCTGCCTCAAGCCGGCCTGTGAGCGCGTCGACGTGCTCACGGTGCGCCTCGGCGATGCGGCCGCGCGAATTGCCAGAGAGCATTCAGGAACGCGCACCGCGGCACGTACGCTTCTTCAACCCGCACTTCCGGTGCCCTTCGGCTGGAAAGCCGCGATGTGGCTCGCGCCGATCGCTCGCTCCTTGATCGCGCTACGTCGAGTTGCGGGCGAAGGCTGCGTGCTGCAGTTCGGCGGACCGAGCGGCACGCTCTCGGCGTTGGGCGAGCGAGGCGAAAGAATCTCCGCGGAACTCGCCCGCGAGCTCGGCCTGCGCGGCAGCCTAGTGCCGTGGCACAGCGCGCGCGACGGCTTCGCGCGGCTCGGGGCGGAGCTCGCGATCCTCGCCGGCGCGGCAGGCAAGATCGGCCGCGACGTTTCGCTCCTCATGCAGCACGAGGTCGGCGAGGCTGCAGAGGCCGCCGCTCCCGGGCGCGGCGGCTCCTCCAGCATGCCGCACAAGCGCAACCCCGCGCTCTCCATGATCGCGCTCGAGGCAGCGCAACGCACGCCGGGCCTGGCAGCGACGCTGCTCGGCCAGCTCACGCCCGAGCACGAGCGCGGCCTCGGCCAGTGGCAAAGCCAGTGGTTCACCCTGCGCGAGCTGGTCTGCGCGACGGCGAGCGGCACGGCAGCGATGGCCGACGCGCTGGAGGGCCTGGAGGTGAACGAGCAGGCGATGCGGAAGAATCTGGAAGCGTCGCTCAAGGAGCATGCGCAGGATTCGCTCGGCGCGGCCGGCGCGATGATCGAGAGCGCGCTGCGCGAATGGGCTGGAGCTACTTCGCCAGGAACAGCGCCTTAAGCTCGTCCGGAATCGTTTCGCCCTTCAGCGTTTTTCCCGGCGCGGCGCGTCCCCAGACCCGCGTTTCCGTCCCTTTCGCGAGCGCCGTGCCGTCGTTGCGCATCATCTCGTGCGCGACGACGAACGACTTGCCGCCGAAGCGCGTGATGCGCGAGCGCACCTCGCAGCGATCGCCGTGCAGCGCCGGCGAGAGGAACTGGCAGTCGGCCGAGACGAGCGGCATGGAGAGGTGCTCCTCGCGCATGCGCTTCGGCGCGTAGCCGACCGATTCGAAGAACGCCCAGGTCGCCGCGTCCATCCAGCGGAAGTAGGTGGGATAGAAAATGATTCCCGCGGGGTCGCAATCGCCCCAGTGCACCTGGCAGGGGAAAACACCGACGATCGAGCGGAAGTCCATGGCACACGGATTGTAAGGGCTGGCGTTGACACTCCCGGCTGAAGTGGGCAGACTCCCACTCGGCGCCGATTTGATGCTCAGCTTGCGGGGCGCGCGATAAATACCGCTAAAGAGACGCGCATCGCGAGGGCCCGTTTCTGCGCAAGCTGAGCGGGCCTTTTTCTTTCATGGAGTGGCGTAGTGGCGGACACGCAGCACGCGCAGCAACTCGAGAAGCTGCTGGCCGGGCGCATCCTGCTCCTCGACGGGGCGATGGGCACGATGATCCAGCGCGCCCGCCTGGCCGAGGAAGACTATCGCGGCGCGCGCTTCCGCGACTGGGCGCGCGAGCTGCGCGGCAACAACGACCTGCTCTCGCTCACGCAGCCGGCGCTGATCCAGGACATCCATGCGCAATACCTCGAGTCCGGCGCCGACATCGTCGAGACGAATACCTTCAATTCCACCTCGATCGCGCTCGCCGACTACGGCATGCAGGATCTGGCGCGCGAATTGAACCGCGAAGCCGCGACGCTGGCGCGCACCGCGGCGCGCCGCGCCGAGTCGAAGACGCCGCAGCAGCCGCGCTTCGTCGCCGGCGTGCTCGGGCCGACCAACAAGACGGCCTCGCTCTCGCCCGACGTCAACGATCCGGGTTTTCGCGCGGTCAGCTTCGAAGAGCTGGTCGCGGCCTACAGCGAAGCGCTGCAGGGGCTTCTCGAGGGCGGCGTCGACCTGCTGCTCGTCGAGACGGTGTTCGACACGCTGAACGCCAAGGCGGCGCTGTTCGCCGTCGAGGACACCTTCGACAAGGTCGGCGTGCGTCTGCCGGTCATCATTTCCGGGACCATCACCGACGCGTCGGGGCGCACCCTCTCCGGCCAGACCACCGAGGCGTTTTACAACTCCATGCGGCACACGCGGCCGCTCGCCATCGGCCTCAACTGCGCCCTCGGCGCGAAGGAACTGCGCCCCTACGTGGAGGAGCTCTCGAAGATCGCCGAGACGCGCACTTCCTGCCACCCGAACGCCGGCCTGCCGAACGCCTTCGGCGAGTACGACGACACGCCCGAGTCGATGGCGGCGCACATCGGCGAATGGGCAAGGAACGGCTGGCTGAACATCGTCGGCGGCTGCTGCGGCACCACGCCGGAGCACATCCGCGCGATGGCCGATGCGGTCGCGGGCGTCGCCGCGCGCCCGATCGCGCAGCGGCCGCACGCCTTGCGGCTCTCCGGCCTGGAGCCGCTCAACGTCGATGACCAGTCGCTGTTCGTCAACGTCGGCGAGCGCACCAACGTCACCGGCTCGAAAGCGTTCGCGCGCCTGATCCTCGCCGGCGACTACACCGGCGCGCTCAGCGTCGCGCGCCAGCAGGTGGAAAACGGCGCGCAGGTAATCGACGTCAACATGGACGAGGCGATGCTCGACTCGGAAAAGGCGATGGCGACCTTCCTGCGCCTCGCCTCGGCCGAGCCCGACATCGCGCGCGTGCCGGTGATGATCGACAGCTCGAAGTGGAGCGTGATCGAGGCCGGGCTGAAGTGCGTGCAGGGCAAGGCGATCGTCAATTCCATCTCGATGAAGGAAGGCGAAGCCGAGTTCCTGCGCCAGGCGCGCCTGTGCCGCCGCTACGGCGCGGCGGTGGTCGTCATGGCGTTCGACGAATCCGGGCAAGCCGATACGCTCCAGCGCCGCACCCAGGTGTGCGAGCGCGCCTACCAGCTCTTGACGACGAAAGCCGGCTTCCCGCCCGAGGACATCGTCTTCGACCCGAACATCTTCGCCGTCGCCACCGGCCTCGAGGAGCACGCGCGCTACGGCATCGACTACATCGAGGCGGTGCGCTGGATCCGGGAGCACCTGCCGCACGTCAAGACCTCGGGCGGCTTGTCGAACCTTTCCTTTTCGTTCCGCGGCAACGACCCGGTGCGCGAGGCGATGCACACCGCCTTCCTCTACCACGCGATCCGCGCCGGCTTGTCGATGGGCATCGTCAACGCCGGCCAGCTCGGCGTCTACGAAAGGATCGCTCCGGAGCTGCGCGAACGGGTGGAGGACGTGCTCTTCAACCGCCGCGCCGATGCCACCGAGCGCCTGGTCGAGCTCGCCGGCACGGTCAAGGCGGGCGCGAAGGAAGTGAAGCAGGATGAAGCGTGGCGCAACGGCACGGTGGAAGAGCGCCTGGTCCATGCGCTGGTGAACGGCATTGGCGCTCACGTCATCGCCGACACCGAGGAGGCGAGGCTCAAGTACCCGCAGCCGATCACGGTGATCGAGGGACCGCTGATGGACGGCATGAACGTGGTCGGCGACCTGTTCGGCGCGGGGAAAATGTTCCTGCCGCAGGTCGTGAAGTCGGCGCGCGTCATGAAGCAGGCGGTGTCGCACCTCGTGCCGTTCATCGAGGCCGAGAAGGCGAAGAGCGGCCAGGCCGGGCGCGCCAAGGGCCGCATCGTCATCGCCACGGTGAAGGGCGACGTGCACGATATCGGCAAGAACATCGTCGCCGTGGTGCTCCAGTGCAACAACTACGAGGTGGTCAACCTCGGCGTGATGGTGCCGGCGCAGAACATCATCGACACCGCGCAGAAGGAGAGCGCCGACGTGATCGGCCTATCCGGGCTGATCACCCCCTCGCTCGAGGAAATGTCGCACGTGGCGCGGGAAATGGAGCGCGCCGGGCTGAAGCTGCCGCTGCTCATCGGCGGCGCCACCACCTCGCGCACCCACACGGCCGTGCGCATCGCGCAGAACTACTCCGGCCCGGTCGTCTACGTGCCCGACGCGTCGCGCAGCGTGCCGGTGGTGCAGGGTCTCCTTTCGGCCGACAGCCGGGACGGCTTCATCGCCGAGGTGCGCGCCGATTACGAGCGCCTGCGCGCCGCCCACAAGGAGAAGAAGGGACCCGGCCCGCTGCTGACGATTGCCGACGCGCGGCGCCGCGGCCACAAGACCGACTGGAGCGCCTACCGGCCTGCGCGACCGCGCCAGACCGGTGTCGTGTCCCTCGAGCGCTATCCGCTCGCGGAGCTGACCGACTACATCGACTGGTCGCCGTTCTTCCAGGCCTGGGAGCTTTCCGGGCCCTATCCGAAAATTCTCCAGGACCCCGTGGTCGGCGAAGCTGCGCGCAAGCTCTTTGCCGAGGCGCAGGAGACGCTGCAGCGGATCGTGCGGGAGAACGCGATCACGCTGAACGGCGTCTTCGGCCTGTTCCCGGCGGCGCAGGTGAGCGACGACGACATCGAGATCTACGCCGACGAGGGCCGGCGCGAGGTGCTGATGACCTGGCACAACCTCAGGCAGCAGAACGTCAAGCCGAGCGGCCGGCCGAACCTCTGCCTGGCCGATTTCGTCGCCCCCAAGGCGAGCGGCGTCCAGGACTGGGTCGGCGCCTTCGCCGTCAGCGCCGGCGGCATCGAGTCACGGGTCGCGCAGCTGGAGAAAGCGCACGACGACTACGCGGCAATCATGCTCAAAGTGCTCGCCGACCGCTTCGCCGAAGCGTTTGCCGAGCGGCTCCACGAGCGCGTGCGGCGCGAGTTCTGGGGTTACGCCGCGGACGAAAGGCTCGGCCGCGAGCAGCTCATCGGCGAGGCGTACCGCGGTATCCGGCCCGCGCCGGGCTATCCGGCCTGCCCTGATCACACCGCCAAAGGGCCGCTGTTCAAGATGCTCGATGCCGAGCGCCGCGCCCGCATGCGGCTTACCGAGTCGTTCGCCATGCTGCCGGCGTCCGCGGTGTCGGGCTTCTATCTCTCGCACCCGGAGTCGAGCTATTTCGCGGTCGGCAAGGTCGGCCGCGATCAGGTCGAGGACTATGCGCGGCGCTCGGGCATGCCGCTCGCCGAGGCAGAAAAATGGCTGGCCCCTTACCTCGCCTACGAACTCGAGACCGTATAATCGCCGCCATGGGAAAAGGCGATAAGAGAACGCGAAAAGGCAAGATCTACCGGGCGAGCTACGGCAAGAAGCGGCCGCACCGGCAGAAGAAGAAAGACAAGAAGACCGCCTGAAGCCGTTCCCGGCGATCGGCGCACTGCTCGGCGCCGCGGCGGTAGTGCTCGGCGCTTTCGGCGCGCACGCGCTGAAGACGCGCTTGGACGGCGAAGCGCTGTCGGTCTGGCAAACGGCGGTGCAATACCACTTCTGGCATGCGCTCGCGCTCCTCGCGACGCCCCGGCTCGCCAGCGTGTGGGCGAAGGCCGCGGGCTGGCTCTTCGTCGCCGGGGTCCTCGCCTTCTCCGGCAGTCTCTACGCGCTCGCGCTCGGCGCGCCGCATGCCCTCGGCATGGTGACGCCGCTGGGGGGGCTGGCGCTGATCCTCGGCTGGCTCGCTTTCGCGGTCGCCGCGATCAGGGCGTAATCAGGTCTCTTCGCGCCTGCCGACGGGCAGGCCCAGCGCTTTCAGTTTGCGGTAGAGGTGCGTGCGCTCGAGTCCCGAGCGCTCGGCGACGCGCGACATGCTGCCGTGCTCGCGGGCGAGGAGATGCTCGAAGTAGATGCGCTCGAAAGCCTCGCGCGCCTCGCGATAGGGGCGGTCGAAGGCGACCTCGGGCAACGCGCTTTGCGGCTGGCGGCCGGCGAGCACGCGCTCGACGTCGTCGAGCCGAATCTCCTCCTCGAGCGAGGTAAGGGCGAGATCCTTGATCACGCTCTCCAGCTCGACCAGGTTGCCGTGCCAGGGGTGGTGGCGCAGGGCGTTGAGTGCGGCGATCGCGAGCCGCCTCTGCGGGCAGGCGCGTGCCTCGACCAGCAGGGCGAGCATCAGCGAGGCGAGGTCCGGGACGTCCTCGGCGAATTCGCGCAAGGTCGGCAGCCGCAGCGTCAGCTCGCCGAGCCGCGCCGCGAGCTCCGCGTCGAACTCGTGCTTTTCGCACAGGGTGCGCGCGTCGACGGGCGAGAACGAAACCACCCGCGTCTTGTGCTTTTCTGCGCGCGCCAGCACGAATTCGAGATTGCGCTGCTCGACGCGCTCGAGCCGGGTCAGGTCCGGCACGAAGAGAATGCCGCCGGCCGCGCGCGCGAGCAGATCCGACAGCGGCTCGGCGCCGGCTTCGCCGCCAGCGATGAAGGGCGCTCCCGGCGCAGCGAGCAGGCGGGCGAAAAGCTCCGGCCGCATGCCACGCTCGCCCCTGAGCAGCAACGGCGCGCTCGACTGGGCGAGCTGCGCCATGCGTTTCTTGGTATCGGCGAGCGCCGTCGAGCGACCGAGCGCCGCGAGCGCGAGCGGCGGCGGCGCCGCGGCCTCCGGGTTGCGCAATGCCCGCTTCACGGTGGCGAGCAGCCGCTGCAGCGCGATCGGTTTCTCCAGGAAGTCGAGCGCGCCGATGCGCGTCGCTTCGACCGCGGTCTCGATGGTCCCGTGCCCGGACATCATCACCACCGGCATGGTGAGCTGCCCGCTCGCCGCCCATTCCTTGAGCAGCGTGATGCCGTCGGTGTCCGGCATCCAGATGTCGAGCAGCACCAGGTCGGGACGCTGGCTGTCGCGCAGCCGGCGCGCGCCGCCGGCATTTTCGGCGACCAGGACCTGGTGGCCCTCGTCGGCGAGGATCTCCGAGAGCAGCTCGCGGATGCCGACTTCGTCGTCGACGACCAGGATCTGGGCCATCGCTAGGCCGCCCGGGAAAGAGGCAGGAGCACGCTCACCGACGCGCCGCGGCTGGGACGGTTCTCGATGGCGATGCTGCCGTGGTGCTCGTCGACGATCTTCTTGACGATGGCGAGGCCGAGGCCCGTGCCGCGCGGCTTGGTGGTGACGTACGGCTCGAAAATGCGTGCCATCAGCTCCTCGGGGAAACCGCCGCCGTTGTCCGATACCGCGAGCCGGACGCGGTCGCCAGCGAGCTCGGTGCGCACTTCGATGGTCGCCGTCGTTGCCGGGTGGCGCATGTTCTCGAGGGCATCCTGCGCGTTCTGGATCAGATTGTGGATCACCTGGCGAATCTGCGCCCCATCGGCCCATACGCGAGGCAATCCTTCACCAAGCGACTTGGCAATGGGCACGCGGGAATTCTCGTAGAGGCCCAGCACATCCGCCACCAGGGCATTGAGATCGAGCCACGCCGGTTCGGGCGCGGGGAGCCGCGCATACTCGGTAAAGTCGTTGACCATCGCCTTCAGCGCCGACACCTGGTTGACGATAGTCTGCGTCGCGCGGCGCAGGGTCTCGGCTTCCTCCGGCGGCAAGCGGTCGCCGAGCTTCATCTGCAGGCGCTCGGCAGAGAGCTGGATCGGCGTGAGCGGGTTCTTGATCTCGTGCGCGAGGCGCCGCGCCACCTCCGCCCAGGCGGTCGCCCGCTGCGCCTGGATGAGCTGCGTGATCTCGTCGAAGACGATGACGTAGCCACCGCCGGTGGCCTTGGGCAGGCGCGCGCCGCGCGCGTGCAGCATCTTGCCCGTCCCCTTGAGCTCGAACTGCAGCTGCCAGTCCTTGTCGCCGTGCTCGACGAACTGGCCGCGCATCGTCTCGGCGAAGCTCTCCAGCTCCGCGTCGAGGATCGCAGCGGCGCCGTGGTTGGATATCGAGAGCTTCAGCTCGTGGTCGAACACCAGCACCCCGGCCGACAGGTTGGCGAGAATGCTCTCCAGGCGCGCTTTCGCCGATTCGAGCGCGACGCGATTGGTCTCGACCACGTGGCGCGCCTCGTCGAGCTGGCGGATCATCGAATTGAAGCTCTCGGTCAGCACGCCGAGCTCGTCGCGCGTCGTCACCGGCACCTGGCGGGAGAAATTGCCGCGGGCGACCGCTTGCATCGCCTGCGCCAGCCGCGCCAGCGGCTCGGCGAGCAGATTGGACTGCGTCGCCGCCACCGCCACGGCGACGAACAGCGCCATCAGCAGAGCGAAGCTCAGCGTCACGACGTAGATGCTCTTCAGCTCGTCGCGTGAAATGGCGAGCTGGCGGTAGTCGCGGTATGCCGCCTCGATCGCTTCGGCGCTGCGCGCGAACGCGGGCGGCACGTTGGAGCGGAGCTGAAGATAGCGCGCCTCGAGCGTCCCGGACTCGACCGGCACGATCACGCGCAGCGCCAGCGGCTGTCCGGCGAGCGAATCGGTCGACGCGTAGACGCGATGGTCGCGCGCCTGGATGAGCAGATACGGGGGTGGCGCATCGGGCACCAGTTTGGCAATGTCCTCGTTGCTGCTCGCCAGCACCCTTCCGCCCAGGGTAACGAGCATCGCGTCCTGCACGCCCGCCTGGCTGCGCACGCGCTGGAATTGCGATGTCATTTCGGTGGCGGGCAGGGTGGACAGCTCCTGCGCCATCGCCTGCGCCCTCGCCTGCAGGTCGACCAGCATCTGGTCGATCGCCTGCTGGCTGACGTTGATGCCGCCCTCGAGCGCGGCATCGACCTTGACGTCGAACCACGACTCGATCGATCGCGTCAGGAACTGCACCGACACCGCGTACACGACCAGGCCCGGCAGGACGGCAAGGGCGGCGAAGCGCAGCAGCAACCGCAGGGTGAGCCGCGTCCCGAATACGCGTGCCCGGTAGCGGCGCACGAGTGCCGTCAACTGGACTCCGAGGAGGGTCGCGAGCAGAACCGCCAGGACCGCGTTCACGCCGAAAAGCAGGGAATAGTGGCGGGCGAGCAGCGGCGTCTCGCCGCTCGCGGTCGCAAGCAGGAAAAGACCGATCGCCGCGATCGCGCCGCCGATGATGAGCAACAGCTTCATCGCGCGGCCGCCTTCTTGGGCTCGATGCTTTCCACCGGTGCCGGGACCTGCTGCGGCGAGCGCAGCACGAAGCGCTTCCACGGCGACTCGAGGTGCAACTCGCGGCTCGTCAGCGCCGAGAGCTGGAAGGGCTTCGGCAACAGCGTGGTATCGAGCCGCATGCGTACCGCCGCGTCGTAGTCGGAGCGCGAAATACCCGCGGCGCGCTCCAGCACCAGCCAGTTGCGCACGCGCTTGAGCACCTTGAGCGCGTCCTCCAGCGTCGCAAAGTTCTGCTGCAGCATGAAGCGCTCGGGTTGCGTGCCGGCGGAAAGGCGGTAGTGGCGCGACAACGCATGGTAGGAAAGCCTCATCTGCAGCAGCCGCGAGGCGGCGCGCTCGTCGAACCAGTACCAGCGGGGACGCGTGAGCTCGAACTCGACGCGAAAATAGAGCGGCACGCCGTTCGCCACCACTTCCGCAAGCCGCGGCGTCAACTCGAAGTCGAAGTCGGCGTCGAGGACCAGGCCTTCCTCCACCACGCGCAGTGCGGCGTCGCGCACCTCGATGGCGTCGGCGCGCGCGGCGCCCGCGGCGAGCAGCGCAAGGAACCCGGTCAGGAGAGCGATGCGCCGCATCGCGCTGGGTCAGGCTGCTTTTTCGATCAGCGCGTAGTAGAAGCCGTCATGCTCGGCGTCCGGCAGCCATTGCGCCGCCCCGCCGTCCGGCAACGGCAGGCGGCGCGCTCCCGCATTGCGTGCGACGAAGGCGCTGATCACGCCGTCGTTCTCCTGCGGGAATACCGAGCACGTGGCATACAGCAATTTACCATTCGCGCGCAGCGCCTGCCAAAGCGCGTCGAGGATTGCAGCCTGCCGCGCGGCGAAGGATTCCAAGTCCTGGGCGCGCCGCAACCACTTGATGTCCGGACGCCGGCGCGCAATGCCCGAGGCCGAACACGGCACGTCGGCGAGGATGCGATCGAAAGGCTCGCCGCGCCACCAGTCGGCGAGCTGCGTGCAGTCGCCCTGCGCGAGCTGCGCGCGCAGCGACAGCCGCTCGAGATTGCGCGCGAGACGCGCCATGCGCGCGGCGTCGGTGTCGAGCGCGGTCAGCTCGACATCCCACGTTTCGAGGATATGCGCGGCCTTGCCGCCGGGCGCAGCGCAGGCGTCGAGGACGCGCTGCCCGTGCCGCAGATCGAGGCAAGCGGCGGCGCGCTGCGCGCCGGCGTCCTGCACGGAGACCTCGCCGGCGTCGAAACCCGGTAGCTCGCCGACCGCGACCGGCCGCTCGAGCAGCAGTCCGTGAGCGCTGAACGCTCGCGCGGGGATGCCGGCAGCGGCGAGCCGCGCGAGATAGTCCTCGGCGCTCGCTCTGCGCCGGTTCACCCGCACCGCCATTGGCGGATGCGTATTGCCCGCAGCGAGCGTGCGCTCCCAGCTTTCCGGGTAGGCGCGGCGCAGGACGTCGATCCACCACGCCGGGTGCTGGTAGCGAGCCTGTGGATCGGCGGCGATGCGCGCCTCGAGCGAGCTGCGCTCGCGCAGCGCGCCGCGCAATACCGCGTTCACGTAGCCCTTGGCATTCCATTTCTCGAGCAGGCCGCAGGCGCGCACCGCTTGGTCGACGACGGTGTACGAGGCATATCGGCCGGACTCGAGCGCGTAGAGAGCACACCACAGGAGAGGCTCGACCAGGTCGTCGGTCTTGCCGCGATGGGAAAGCTCTCGCACCACTGCCTGCACGCGGCCAAAGCGTCGCAGGGTACCGTGCGTGAGGTCGAGCAGCGCGGCGCGCGTGGTCGAGCGCCCGCCACCTTCAAGCTCGTCCGCGAGGCTCTTGCCGGCGGCGACGCGGCTGACCACGCGCGCGGCATCGGCGAGCGCCGGCGCCAACGCCGCGATGCTCATTCCAGCCGCGCCCCGGCCGACAGCGGGCGCCCTCGCAGGAATGCCTGCACCGGCATCGGCTTGCCGCCCGCGCGCTGCAGTTCGGTGATCGCCAGCGCTCCCTCGCCGCAGGCGACGACGAGGGAATGCTCCGCGGCAAGGACGGCGCCTGCCGGGCCCTGGCCGTCGACCAGATGCGCATGCCAGATCTTGATCCGCTCCCCGTGCAGCGTCGTCGACGCGCCCGGCGAGGGCCGTAGGGCGCGCACCGTTCGCTCCAGCACCAGCGCCGGCAGCGCCCAATTCAGGATTGCGTCCTCGCGGCCGATCTTGCGCGCGTAGGTCATCCCCTCTACGGGCTGGGAAACCGCGCTTGCCTTGCCCGTTTCGAGCTGCGCCAGCGCTTCGACAATCGCGTCGGCGCCGAGCGCCGCGAGCCGATCGTGCAGACTGCCGGCGTCATCGCCTTGCCCGATCTGCAAACGATGCCGCGCGATAACGGGGCCTGTGTCGAGTCCTGAGTCCATGCGCATGATTGAAATCCCGGTCTCGGCATCCCCGGCAAGGAGCGCGCGCTGGATGGGCGCCGCGCCGCGCCAGCGCGGCAGCAACGAGGCATGGATGTTGATTGCGCCGTGCGGCGCGAGATTCAGGAACTCGGGCGGCAGCAGGACCCCGTACGCCGCGACGACAACCGCATCGGGCCGCAGCGCGCGCCACTCGTTCGCCTCCGACACGCCGAGCCGCGCGGGTTGCGCCACCACGAGGCGTCGCGAAAGCGCCAGCCCTTTGACCGCGCTCGCGGCCGTGCGCATGCCGCGTCCCGCGGGGCGGTCGGGTTGGGTGACGACGAGCGCAACTTCGTGGCCCGCCTCCAGCAGGCGCTCGAGCGCCCGGGCGGCGAATTCTGGTGTGCCGGCGAAGACTAGACGCAGGAAGGCAAAATCAGGCCGACTTGCGCAGCTGCTTGGCGAGCTTGGCGCGGATGCGCTGCTGCTTCAGCTGCGACAGGTGTTCGACGAACACCTTGCCTTGCAGGTGATCCATCTCGTGCTGGATGCAGACCGCGAGCAGTCCCTGCGCCTCGAGCGTGAAGGCCTTTCCGTTCTGGTCGTGGGCGCGTACCTTGACTCGCTCCGCACGCTGTACAAGCTCGTAAATACCCGGAACCGACAGACAGCCTTCTTCGATGTCGGACTCGCCGGTCGCTTCGACGATCTCGGGATTGACCAGGACGACCAGCGAATCGTGCCGGTCGGAGGCATCGATCACGATGACCTGCTTGTGCACGTCGACCTGGGTGGCGGCGAGGCCAATGCCGGGGGCCGCGTACATGGTGTCGGCCATGTCGACGACGAGCTTTTTCAGCGCCTCGTCGAAGACGGTGACGGGCGCAGCCAGCTTGTGGAGGCGTGCATCGGGGTAGCGGAGGATGTTCAAAATCGGCATTTCAGGTCGTTTTCACTTGCAATTGAACAAATTATGTGGACAATCTCAGGTGACGTATAAGCACTTCGGCGGTTGTGCTACATTGCGTTAGACAAACCGAATTACAAGCCGGTCCAGGAAGCCGCGAAAAGGGACGGGGTGCCATGGTCCAGCAGTTGCGTAAGTCTATCACAACACTCGTTTTCTTGGTGTCGGGCGCGACCTGGGCACAGGCCCCGACCTCGCCCTTGGCGATCAAGCCGGAGGCCCCGGATCGCTACATCGTCGTGCCCGGCGACACCCTCTGGGGAATCTCGCAGCGCTACACCGACTCGCCGTGGCGCTGGCCCGAGCTGTGGAACATGAACAAGGAGCAGATCCGCAATCCGCACCTGATCTATCCCGGCTACGTCCTCATTCTCGACCGCGAGCGCGGCCAGTTGACGATCGCGCAGCCGGGCACGCAACCAACGATCGCGCAGCCAGGCGCGCAACCGGGGGCGGGCGCACGCGATCCCGACCAGAGTACCGGTGCGTCGACGACTGGTGCACCGACGACGGCGCCAGCGGCTGCTGATCCCGGCATCGTCAAGCTCACTCCACACCTGCGCGCCGAGTCGCTCGCGCGCCAGGGCATCCCGAGCATCCCCGCCAACCTCATCGAGCCGTTCCTCACCCGGCCGCTGGTGATCGAATCCGAGGGCCTGGACCGGGCGCCGACGATCGTCGGCACGCAGACCGATCGCGTGATCATTTCCGCGGGTAATTCCGCCTACGTGCGCGGCATCTCCGGGTCGAAGGAAGACACCTGGTTTGTCTATCGGCGCGGCGGCCCGCTGGTCGATCCGGACACCAATCAGACGCTCGGCTACGAAGCGATCTATCTGGGCACCGCACAGGTCACGCGATCCGGCGATCCTGCGACCGTCGTCCTGACGACGGCGGTGCGTGAGATCGGCGCGGGCGACAAGCTGGTTGCCGCCAGCCAGCCGCAAGCGATCAGCTATGCGCCGCACGCGCCGGGAACGAAGATCAACGGACGCATCATGTCGATCTACGGCAGCGGCCGAGTCGGCGAAGGCGGTCCGCAATCGATCATTACCGTGAACCGCGGCCGCGCCGACGGCCTCGAGGTCGGCCACGTTCTCGCGCTCTATACGCGCGGCGGCACGGTGCGCGACATGAGCAAGCCCAAAGGCGCCGAGAATTCGACCATCGCCCTGCCCGACGAGCGCGCCGGGCTCGCGTTCGTGTTTCGGGTCTTCGACCGGATCTCCTATGCACTGGTCATGCACATCACGAGGCCCGTCAGCCCTCTGGATGTGGTCCAGACGCCCTAGCAGCGCTTTTCACCGGGTCGCCCTGACCCAGGCTGCACCGCCCGCGTGACGCAGGACCCGGGGCTGGCGAGCTGGTTGCAGCTCACGCTCACTCCCGGGCTCGGCGGCGCCGCCATCCGCGCCATGCTGCGGCAGTTCGGATTGCCGCACCTGATCCTCGCGCGCAAGTCCTCGGAACTCGCTCAGTACGCTGCGCCGTCGGTGCTCGAAGCGCTGCATTCGGAAACGGTGCGCCGCGCTGCCGCCGCGGCGCTCGCCTGGCTCGAGCAGCCGGGCAATGCGCTGGTCACGCTGGCGGACCCGACCTATCCGCGCATGCTGCTGGAGATTGCCGATCCGCCGCCGCTTCTCTACGCGCGCGGGCGAGTCGAGTTGTTGCAGCGTCCGGCGCTGGCCGTGGTCGGCAGCCGCAACGCCACGGCGCAGGGCGCAGCCAACGCCGAGAGCTTCGCCAAAGCGCTGAGCGGCTCCGGGCTCACCATCGTTTCGGGCCTCGCGCTCGGCATCGATGCCGCCGCGCATCGCGGCGGGCTTGCCGGCCCTGGCTCGACCATCGCCGTGCTCGGTACCGGCATCGACGTCATCTATCCGCGTTCCCATGCTGCGCTCGCTGCGCAGATCGCGGAGCAGGGTCTGATGATCTCGGAGTTCCCGCTGGGCAGCGGCGCACTGGCATCGAACTTCCCGCGCCGCAACCGCCTCATCAGCGGTCTCGCGCAAGGCTGCCTGGTCGTCGAGGCGGCGCTCGCCTCGGGCTCGCTCATCACGGCGCGCTCGGCTGCGGAGCAGGGACGCGAGGTGTTCGCCGTGCCGGGGTCGATCCACTCGCCGCTCTCGAAGGGCTGCCACGCGCTCATCAAATCGGGCGCGAAGCTGGTCGAATCAGCCGAAGACGTCCTCGCCGAACTTGGCGGCTTCCGTGCCAGCGGATCCGCCTCCACGATGCAGCCGGCCGATGTCGCGCGCGCCGGCACCGAAGGCGCGGCCCTGCTGGAGCACATGGGTCACGATCCGGTGGACATCGACGCGCTATGCGCACGCGCCGGGATGTCGGCAGAACAAGTGTCGTCCGAGTTGCTGCGGCTCGAGCTCGCCGGCCGGGTCGCCGCGTTGCCGGGAGGGCTTTTCCAACGCCTCGAGAAGCGCAGCCGATAGGTAAACCGCATACGCCCCAGCGCGTTATAACAACAAGGAGGCTTCATGTACGAGATCCTGGTCTACCTGTTCGAGAACTGCCAGCAGCGCGAAGTGGCGTACGAGCGGGAGCGGATCGCGAAGAAGCTGTCCGCCGCGGGCTTCGAGCACGCCGACATCAGCGAAGCGCTGCACTGGCTCGCCGGCATGGGCCGCGCGCCGCAGACCGGGCCACTCCAGCTTCCCGATCCCAAGCGCAGCTTCCGCGCTTTCGCGCCGCGCGAGCTCGCCAAGCTCGACGCGCAGTGCCGCGGCTTCCTCATCACGCTCGAGGAATCGGGCATCCTGACGCCGCAGAACCGGGAGCTCGTGATCGAGCGCTCGCTCGCCGCGGCGGGCGCCTCGCTGACCCTAGAGCAGCTCAAGCTGATCGTGCTGATGGTGTTGTGGAATCAGCAGACGCCAACCAGCCAGCTGGTCGCTGAGGAGCTCTTCAGCGAGCAGCAAGCGCGCCTGCCGAACTAGCGAAACCGCCCGCGCCTCGCGCGCGCACGCGTGCGCGCGTAGGCCACCGGCCGCATTCAGCGGTTGAAGCGCCTCACCCTTTGCACTTATCATCTGCGGCCTTTCGCGCCGCATGGCCAAAAAACTCATCATCGCCGAGAAACCGTCTGTCGCCGCCGACATCGCGCGCGCGCTCGGCGGCTTCACGCGCAAGGGCGACTACTTCGAGAGCAACCAATACGTACTGTCGTCGGCCGTCGGCCACCTGCTCGAGCTCATCGTTCCCGAAGCCCATGAAGTGAAGAAGGGCAAGTGGTCATTCAAGAATCTGCCGGTCATCCCGCCGCACTTCGATCTGTCGCCGATCGAGAAGAACGAGGCGAGACTCAACGTGCTGCTGCGCCTGATGAAGCGCAAGGACGTCACCGGCCTGATCAATGCCTGCGACGCCGGACGCGAGGGCGAGCTCATCTTCCGCTACATCGCGCAGCACGCGCGCGCGAAGAAGCCGATCGAGCGGCTGTGGCTGCAGTCGATGACGCAGCAATCGATCCGCGACGGTTTCGGCAAGCTGCGGCAGGACAAGGACATGCGGCCGCTCGCGGACGCGGCCAAGTCGCGCTCCGAGGCCGACTGGCTGGTCGGCATCAACGGCACGCGCGCCATGACCGCCTTCAATTCGAAGGAAGGCGGCTTCTATCTGACGACCGTGGGTCGCGTGCAGACGCCGACGCTCGCGATCCTCGTCGAGCGCGAGGACAAGATCCGCGCTTTCACCGCCCGCGCCTACTGGGAAGTGCACGCCAACTTCAAGGCGAAGGCGGGCGAGTATCCCGGCCGCTGGTTCGACCCCGACTTCAAGAAGAACGACGAGGACGCCGAGCGCAAGGCCGAGCGGCTGTGGGACGCCGCATCGGCGGCCGGGATCGTCGCCGCCTGTCGCGGCAAGAAAGGCATCGCCACCGAGGAGGCGAAGCCGGCGACGCAGATCTCGCCGCTCCTCTTCGACCTGACCAGCCTGCAGCGCGAAGCCAACGGGCGCTTCGGCTTCCCGGCACGCATGACGCTGTCGCTCGCGCAGTCGCTCTACGAGAAGCACAAGGTCCTCACCTACCCGCGGACCGACTCACGCGCCCTGCCCGAGGACTACCTGCCGACCGTCAAGGACACGCTCAAGGAGCTCGGCGAGACCGCCGCCTTCGGCACGTTCGCCAAGCAGGTCTTGAAGCAGAGCTGGGTGAAGCCGAACAAGCGGATCTTCGACAACGCGAAGATCTCGGACCACTTCGCCATCATTCCGACCCTGCAGACACCCAAACACTTGACCGAGCCGGAGCAGAAGCTCTACGACCTGGTGGTGCGGCGCTTTCTCGCGGTGTTCTTCCCGGCGGCGGAGTTCCTGCAGACGACGCGCGTCACCAAAGTCGGCGAGCACCATTTCAAGACCGAAGGACGCGTCCTGCAGAGCGCGGGCTGGCTGGCGATCTATGGCCGCACCATCGGCGACGAGGAAAAGACGCTGCCGGCGATCGCGGCGAACGAGCAAGTGACCGCGCTGGAGGTCGCCGAGCAGGCGCACGAGACCAAGCCGCCGCCGCGCTACACCGAGGCGACGCTGCTCTCGGCAATGGAGGGCGCCGGCAAGCTGGTCGAGGACGACGAGCTGCGCGAGGCGATGGAAGCAAAGGGACTCGGCACCCCCGCGACGCGCGCGGCGACCATCGAAGGCCTGATCCGCGAGGAATACATCCATCGCGAGGGGCGCGAGCTGGTGCCGACGCCGAAGGCGTTCTCGCTGATCTTCGCGCTGGACATGCTGCACATCGTCGAGCTCGCGTCGCCCGAGCTCACCGGCGAGTGGGAGCACAAGCTGCGCCTGATCGAGCAGGGCAAGCTGACCCGCGACGTGTTCATGACGGAGATTTCCGAGCTCGTGCGCAAGGTGGTCGGCCTCGTCAAGACCGGCGAGATCCCCGACGTGGTCTATGCCACGGTGCCGGCACCGTGCCCGAAGTGCGGCGGTGTCGTGCAGGAAAACTACCGCAAGTTCCAGTGCCAGAAGTGCGACTTCAACATCTGGAAGGTGACCTCGGGCCGCGAGTGGTCGGCCGAGGAAGTCGCGACGCTGATCACCAAGCGGGTGATCGGGCCACTCACCGGCTTTCGCAGCCGCATCGGCCGGCCCTTCGCCGCCGTCATGCGCCTCACCGACGACTTCCGCACCGAGTTCGATTTTGGCCAGGACAAGGATGGCAACGAGGCGGCGGTCGACTTCAGCGGCCAGGAGCCCCTGGGTCCCTGCCCGAAATGCAGCAACCGCGTCTTCGAGCACGGCATGGCCTACACCTGCGAAAAGGCGGTCGGACCCGGAAAAACCTGCGACTTCCGCTCGGGCCGCATGATCCTGCAGCAGCCGATCGAGCGCGAGCAGATGAAGAAGCTGCTGGCGACCGGCAAGACCGACCTCTTGACCGCGTTCGTCTCGAAAAAGGGGCGCCGCTTCAAGGCTTTCCTCGTAAAGCAGCCCGACGGCAAGATCGGCTTCGAGTTCCAGGCGCGCGCGCCGAAGGACAAGGCCGAAAAGCCGACGCGGCAGGCGCCGGTGGAGAAAACTACACGTCCAGGTTCCGGACGCCGAGCGCGTTCAACTCGATGAAGGCGCGGCGCGGCTCGACCTCGTCGCCCATCAGCTTGGTGAAGATCTCGTCGGCAGCGATGCCGTCCTCGATCTGCACCCGCAGCAGGCGCCGCGAGCCGGGATCCATCGTCGTCTCCCAGAGCTGCTCGGGGTTCATCTCGCCCAGGCCCTTGTAGCGCTGCAGGGACATCGACTTCTCGACCTCGGCGAGCAGCCAGCGCATTGCCTCGGGGAAGTCGCGCACCGGCTGCCTCTTGTCGCCGCGCTGCATGTACGCCCCTTCGGCGACCAGGTCCTTCAGCATGGCCGCGGTCTGGCGGATCTGGCCATAGTCGCCGGAGAGGATGAATTCGTTGTCGATCGTGCTCATGCGCACGTTGCCGTGGCGCGTCCGCTCGATGCGCACCTGATAGCGCTCGGTCTTGGCATCGAAGTGCGGCGCGACGGCAATGCCGTTGCCGCCGATCGCCCGCTCGAGCATCTCGGCGGACGCCTCGGCGGTCTCGCGGCGCGACAGGTCGACATGCACGCCGCGTAGCAGGGCCTGCAGCACCTCCCGGTCGATGAGCCGCGAAATCCGCTCGATCACGGCCTCGGAGACCAGATACGACTTGGCCAGCTGCGCCAGGGCATCGCCCGCGATCGGCTCGCGGCCGGCTCCCGGATACAGCGCGGCGTCGACCAACGCCTGCCTCAGCATGAACTCGTTCAGCTCGTGTTCGTCCTTGAGGTAGCGCTCTTCCTTGCCGAGCTTCGCCTTGTAGAGCGGCGGCTGGGCGATATAGATGTGCCCGCGCTCGACCAGCTCGGGCATCTGCCGGTAGAAGAAGGTGAGCAGCAGGGTGCGGATGTGCGAGCCATCGACGTCCGCGTCGGTCATGATGATGATGCGGTGGTAGCGTAGCTTGTCGGCGTTGTACTCCTCCTTGCCGAAGCCGCAGCCGAGCGCCGTGATCAGGGTGGCGATCTCCGCCGAGGAGAGCAGCTTGTCGAAGCGCGCCCGCTCGACGTTGAGGATCTTGCCCTTCAAGGGCAGGATCGCCTGGTTCTTGCGGTCGCGCCCCTGCTTCGCCGAGCCGCCGGCAGAGTCACCCTCGACCAGGTACAGCTCGCACAGCGCCGGGTCCCGTTCCTGGCAATCGGCGAGCTTGCCGGGCAGGCCCATGCCGTCGAGGACGCCCTTGCGACGCGTCATATCGCGCGCCTTGCGCGCCGCTTCCCGGGCACGCGCGGCATCGACGATCTTGGAGGTGATGATGCGAGCGTCGGCCGGCCGCTCGGCAAGGAACTCGCGCAGGCGCTCCGCGACGATCTCCTCGACCACCGGCCGCACCTCGGAAGAGACGAGCTTCTCCTTCGTCTGCGACGAGAACTTGGGCTCCGGCACCTTGACCGAAAGCACGCAGGCCAGGCCCTCGCGCATGTCGTCGCCGGTGGTCTCGACCTTCGCCTTCTTGGCGAGGTCCGTTTCCTCGATGTACTTGTTCAGCACGCGCGTCATCGCCGCGCGCAGGCCCGTCAGGTGGGTGCCGCCATCCTTCTGCGGGATGTTGTTGGTAAAGCAGAGCACGCTCTCCTGGTAGGAGTCGTTCCACTGCATCGACACTTCGGCGGTGATGCCGTCCTTCAGCCCCGTACCGTGGAAGATGCTCGGGTGCAGCACGTTCTTCGCCCGGTTCATGTACTCGACGAAGCCGCGCACACCACCGGTAAAGGCGAAGTTCTCTTCCTTGGCGGCGCGCTTGTCGACCAGCAGGATCTTGACGCCGTTGTTGAGGAAAGACAGCTCGCGCAACCGCCGGGCCAGGATGTCGTAGTGGAAGTCGATATTGCCGAAGATTTCCTTCGCGGCGAGGAAATGCACCTCGGTGCCGCGCCGCTCGGTGCTGCCGACTTCCTTCAGCGGCTCGACCGCGACGCCCATGCGAAATTCCATGTGGTGGGCGCGTCCATCGCGCCAGATCGTCAGGCGCAGCCACTCGGAAAGCGCGTTCACCACGGAGACACCGACGCCGTGCAGGCCGCCGGAGACCTTGTAGGTGTTGGAATCGAACTTGCCGCCGGCGTGCAGCTCGGTCATGACGATCTCGGCGGCGGAGCGCTTCGCTTCGTCGTCGTCCTTGATGCCGGTCGGGATGCCGCGGCCGTTGTCCAGCACCGAGACCGAGTTGTCGGTGTGGATGGTGACCACGATTTCGTCGCAGTGGCCGGCGAGCGCTTCGTCGACCGCGTTGTCGACCACCTCGAACACCATGTGATGCAGGCCGGTGCCGTCGGAGGTATCGCCGATGTACATGCCCGGGCGCTTACGCACCGCGTCAAGGCCCTTCAGGACCTTGATCGCGTCCGAGCCGTAGTCGCCGCTGCCGTTGCCCTTGCCGTCGGACATCAGTTTCCTAGATCCTCATCGGCATGACGACGTAGCGAAAATCCTTCTCCGTCGGGTAGCTGATCAGGGCGCTCGAGGAGGCGTCGCCGAACGCGCATTCGATGTTCTCCCCAGCGACGTTGTTCAGCACGTCGAGCAGGTAGTTGACGTTGAAGCCGATGTCCAGTCCGTCGCCGGAGTACTTGATCTCCACCTCCTCGTGCGCCTCCTCCTGCTCGGCGTTGGAGGAAACGATTTTCAGGCTGCCATCGGACAGGACCCAGCGCACGCCGCGGAATTTCTCGTTCGACAGGATCGCGGCGCGCAGCAACGCCTGGCGCAAGGCTTCGCGCCCGACCTGGAGCTTGTTCTTGTGGCCGGTCGGAATGACCCGCGTGTAGTCGGGGAACTTGCCGTCGATCAGCTTCGAGACCAGCTCGATGTTGCCGAAGCGAAAAGCCGCCTGCGTCGCCGAGATTTCGACATTGACCTCATCGTCGTTCTCGGCGAGCAGTTTCGAGAGTTCGATGACGGTCTTGCGCGGCACGATCACCTCCTGCCGGGGCATGCTGCCGCCCAGCGCAGTTGCCGCGTACGCCAGCCGGTGGCCGTCGGTCGCGACCAGCTTGAGCTGGCCTTCCTCGACTACCATCAGGAGGCCGTTCAGGTAGTAGCGGATGTCCTGCTGCGCCATGGCGTACTGGACCAGGCCGAGCAGGCGCCGCAGGGCCTTCTGGCTGAGGGTAAAGCGGGCCGCCTCGCCAGCGGGCTTCGCCAGGCGCGGAAAATCCTCCGCGGGCAGGGTCTGCAAGGTGAAGCGGCTCTTGCCGGCTTTCACCAGCAGGCGCTTCTCCTGCTGTTGCAGGGTCAGGTCGGCGCCATCAGGAAGCGCGCGCAGGATATCGACCAGCTTGCGTGCGCCAACCGTCATCGCCTTCGCGTCGCCGGTCGCTGAAAGTGCGGTGCGGGCGGTGATCTGGATCTCGATATCGGTGGCGAGGAAGGACAGGTTCTGCCCGGCCTGCTCGATCAGCACGTTCGACAGGATCGGCAGCGTGTGACGCCGCTCGATGATCCCGCTCACGGCTGAAAGCGGCGTGAGGATGTCGTCACGTTTCGCTTTGATCATTTGTTATTTGCCTTCTGTTTCTTAGTAGTAATAACTAGTAGTAACTAATAGAGAACACGCAATCGCGGGACAACTCCGGATTCCCCCATCCCGCCCAACGGTTACGCTGCGCGCGAACGTGCTGGAAAGCTGTGCGGCATATGTGGGCGATTGTGGATAAGTTTTCGCCCGCTTCAGAACCGACGGGTTATGCACAAACTGTCCCGCCCGCAAACACAGCTTTTCCACGCTCAACCTTTCAGCACCTGCTCGAGCACGAGGTAGTCGCGGTTGAGCCCGCTGTCGTGCTTGCGCAAGCTGGCCACGGTGCGGCAGGCGTGCAGCACGGTGGTGTGATCGCGGTTGCCGAAGGCCTCGCCGATCTCCGGCAAGCTCATTTGCGTCAGGTCCTTGGCGAGCGCCATCGCGACCTGGCGCGGCCGCGCGAGGTTGCGGCTGCGCTTCTTCGAGTGCATGTCCGAGACCTTGATCTTGAAGTACTCGGCGACCGTCTTCTGGATGCCCTCGACGCTGATCTGGCGGCTGTTCAGGTTGAGGATGTCGCGCAGCGCTTCCTTGGCGAGGTCGAGCGACAGCTCCCGCTCGGTGAAGCGGGAGAAGGCGAGCACCTTCTTCAGCGCGCCCTCCAGCTCGCGAACGTTGGAGCGGATGTGCTTGGCGATGAAGAAAGCGATGTCTTCCGAGAGGGCGATGGCGTCGGCCTCGGCCTTCTTCAGCACGATCGCGACGCGCATTTCGAGCTCCGGGGGCTCGATCGCCACCGTGAGCCCCCAACCGAAGCGCGAGATCAGGCGCTCCTCCATCCCCGCGATCTCTTTCGGGTAGGTATCGCAGGTAATGACGATCTGCTTGTGCGCCTCGACCAGGGCATTGAATGCGTAGAAGAACTCCTCCTGCGTGCGGCCCTTGTTGGAGAAGAACTGGATATCGTCGATGAGGAGCAAGTCGAGCGAATGGTAGTAACGCTTGAACTCGTCGAAGGATTTCTGCTGATACGCGCGCACCACATCGGTGACGTACTGCTCGGCGTGGATGTAGCGGATGCGGGCCTCCGGGCGCGCATCGGCGAGCGTATTGCCGATCGCCTGCACCAGGTGCGTCTTGCCCAGGCCGACGCCGCCATAGACGAACAGCGGGTTGTAGGAAATACCCGGGTTTTCGGCTACCTGGATGGCCGCGGCGCGGGCAAGCTGGTTGGCCTTGCCGGTGACGAAGCTGTCGAACGTGAACGCCCGGTTGAGTCGCGAGCGCTCCGCCAGGGTCGGCGCCTCCGCGACCGGGCGCGGTGCCGGCTGGGCAGATCGCGTGGCCGGATCGGCGCCGCGGGCGAGCACCAGGCGCACGCCGAGCTCGCGGCCGCTCGCCTCGGCGGCGAGGCGCTCGATGCGCGCCGCGAAACGCTCGCGCACCAGCTCCAGCACGAAGCGGTTGGGCGCGGTGAGAACCAGTGTGTCGTCGGCAGCGTCCGCCTCGGGTGCAAGGGGACGGATCCAGGTATTGAACTGCTGCGCGGGGAGTTCCTGCTCGAGACGGCGCAAGCAGGTATCCCAGAGATTTTGCATCTTGTGATTGGCCCTAAACGAAGCAGAATTTTACTCGCTTGGGAATGGGTTATCCACAGCGAAAATTGCTCGAGAAAGCGCGACGAAACGATTTGACAATGCGTTCACGCGCGCGCTCTAATACCGCCCTTTTTCGGATCGGCAGATGGCCACCAAGCGCACTTATCAACCTTCCAAGACACGGCGCGCCCGGCGCCACGGATTCCTGGTGCGCAGCCGCACTCCCGGCGGACGCAAGGTATTGCGCAACCGGCGCGCCCGCGGGCGTCGCCGGCTCGCGCTATAGTCGCTGCCGCCACGCGCGAGAAGCTCTTTGGGCTCGGCGCAGCCCGGCGGCTGCGGCGCAAGGCGGATTTCGAGCGGCTGCTGCGACAGGGGAAGCGCCGGCGCGCCGACGGCTATACCTTCTTCATCGAACGACGCGCGGCAGGGCGGCCGCGGCTGGGTATTCTCGTAACGCGCAAGCACAGCGCGGCGGCCTCGGAGCGCAATTACCTCAAGCGCTGCATTCGAGAGGCCTTCCGCCTGGAACAAGAAAAGCTCGGCCCGGTCGACGTTCTGGTGCGGCCGCCCGAGCGCAGTAAGGGCTCGGCGGACATGATCCGGCAGTTGCGAAGGCTTCTGGGCGAAATCGAAAAATGATCGCGAACGTGCTGCGCTTCGGAGTGCGTGCCTATCAGGTGGCGGTCAGCCCGCTCCTGCCGCGTGCCTGCCGCTTCCACCCGAGCTGCTCGGAATACGCTGGCGAGGCTCTCGCGCGCCATGGCGCCTGCCGCGGCTGCTGGCTGGCGGCGCGCCGCATCGCGCGCTGCGGCCCGTGGCATCCCGGCGGCTACGATCCCGTGCCCTGACCATGGACGCGCAAAGACTCGTTCTGCTGCTCATCTTCGGCTTCTCGGTGCTGATGCTCTGGGAGGGCTGGGAACGCGAGCATCGGCCCAAGCCCGCAGCGCAAGCGCCGGTCGCGCAGCAACAGGGCGTGCCGGTGCCGGCGGCGCCATCGGCGCCGGCAACTTCGCCTCAAGCGCCGACGAAAGCTGCGCCGCAGGCTGCGCCGGCGGTTCCGGCGGCCGAAACCGCGGCCCGCGGCGAGTTGGTGCGCGTCACCACCGACCTCGTCATCGCCGAAATCGATACGCTCGGCGGCACCCTGAAGCGCCTTGAGCTTCTGCGCCACAAGGACTCCGAGGACGAAAAGAAGAATCTGGTGCTGCTGGGGTCCGATCGCCACTACGAAGCGCAGAGCGGGATCGCCGGGGAGGGCGGCCCGAACCATCGCACGCTCTGGCGCGTGCTGCCCGGCGAGCGCACCCTCGCCGTCGGTGCCGACCGCGTCGAAGTCCGTCTTGCAGCCCAGGGACGCGATGGCCTGGAGGTGCAGAAGGTCTACACCTTCAAGCGCGACAGCTACGTCATCGACGTTGCCATCGAGCTGCATAACCCGCGACAGCAGCCGGCATCGTCCTACGCCTACTTCCAGCTGACGCACGACGGGCGCCCGCTCGCCGACGCCAACACGCTCGCCCAGTCGTTCGGCGCACAGAGCTACACGGGGTTCGCGCTCTACTCGAAGGAGAAGGCCTTCGAGAAAGTGCCGCCTTCGGATCTCGACAAGGCGAAGGAGCACACGACCCGCGCCGACAACGGCTGGCTCGCGTTTGTGCAGCACTATTTCGTCTCGGCCTGGTTGCCGCACGATGGGCCGCGCGACTATGCGTTTGAGAAGCGCCAGGACGGGACTTACGCCGGCCGCTTGCTTATCCCCGTCCAGGTTGCCGCGGGCGCCACCGCGAGCGTGACGGTGCCTCTCTACAGCGGGCCGCAGGAGAAGCGGCGGCTGGAGGGCGCGGCACCCGGCCTCGATCTGGTGGTCGACTACGGCTGGCTGACGGTGATCGCCTGGCCGCTCTTCTGGCTGCTGGAGAAATTCCACGCCCTGTCGGGCAACTGGGGCGTGGCGATCATCCTGCTCACGGTGCTGATCAAGATCATCTTCTTCCCGCTTTCGGCGGCAAGCTACAAGTCGATGGCGAAGATGAAGCTGGTCACGCCGCGGCTGACCAAGATTCGCGAGATGTACGGCAACGACCGGCAGAAGATGAACCAGGCGATGATGGAGCTCTACAAGACCGAGAAGATCAACCCGCTCGGCGGCTGCTTCCCGATCCTGGTGCAGATCCCGGTGTTCATCGCCCTCTACTGGGTGCTGCTCGCCGCCATCGAGCTGCGCCACGCGCCGTTCATGCTCTGGATCAAGGACCTCTCGGCGCTCGACCCCTACTACGTGCTGCCGATCCTGATGACTATCACGATGGTGGTGCAGACCAAGCTGAATCCGGTACCGCCGGATCCGGTGCAGGCCAAGGTGATGCAGTTCATGCCGTTCGTGTTCAGCATCTTCTTCTTCTTTTTCCCGGCGGGGCTGGTGCTCTACTGGCTCGTGAACAACATGCTCTCGATCGCGCAGCAGTGGCAGATCCAGAGGATGTTCGACCGCGACAAGCCGGCGCATGCCAAGCGATGAAGTAGCTCGGGACACCATCGCCGCGCTCGCCACGCCGGCCGGGCGCGGAGGAATCGGAGTCGTGCGCGTCTCGGGCCCCGCCGTACCGCGCATCGCGCGAGCGATCCTGGGCCGCCTGCCCGAGCCGCGCCTCGCGACCTTCAGCGCTTTCGCGGACCTCGATAAGGGCATCGCACTCTACTTTCCGGCGCCGCATTCCTACACCGGGGAAGCGGTGCTGGAACTGCAGGGCCATGGCGGACCGATCGTGATGCAGGCGGTGCTCGGCGCCTGCCTCGACGCCGGGGCGCGCCTCGCGGAGCCGGGCGAGTTCACCCGCCGCGCCTTTCTCGAAGGCAAGCTCGACCTTGCGCAGGCCGAGGCGGTTGCCGATCTGATCGATGCGACGACGCGCGAAGCCGCCCGCTCGGCGCTGCGCTCGCTCGCCGGCGAATTCTCTGCCGCGGTTATCGCGCTGGTCGCGCAGCTCACGGAGCTGCGCGCTCTGATCGAGGCGATGCTCGACTTCCCGGAAGAAGAGGTCGACCCGCTGCACGCGCAGGACGCGGCGGCGCGTCTTGCCCGCGTGCGCGAGGCGCTCGACGCAGTGCTGGCAAAGAGCCGGCAGGGAAGCCTGCTGCGCACCGGCGTGCACGTGGTGCTCGCCGGGCGCCCGAACGTCGGCAAGTCGAGCCTGCTCAACCGCCTCGCAGGGGACGAGCGGGCGATCGTCGCGCCGGTTCCAGGGACGACGCGCGATGCGTTGCGCGAGCCGGTGCAGATCGAAGGCGTGCCGCTGGTGCTCGTCGACACTGCGGGGTTGCGCCGTGATGCCGATGCGATCGAACGGCTCGGCATGGAGCGGACGCGACGCGAGCTCGAAAGCGCCGACGTGGTGCTCGCGGTGCACGAGGCCGGCAGCAATGCCGCTGCGCCGGAGGGACTGCCGCAGCGCGCCACGCGCATCGACGTCTACAACAAGGTCGATCTCGCGCCGGCGTTTCGGGTCCCCACCGGCGCGGTGGGAGTCTCCGCCAAGACGGGCGCCGGCCTCGACCGCTTGCGCCAGGCAATTCTGGAAGCCGTCGGCTGGAGCGCGACCGGCGAATCGGTGTTCCTCGCCCGCGAGCGCCATCTGCGGGCGCTGGACAGCGCTCGTGGCCACCTGGGTACCGCCGCGACCGAATTGCGGCGCTGGGAGCTTTTCGCGGAGGAGCTGCGACTGGCGCAGCTGGCCCTCGGCGCGATTACTGGCGAGGTCCGGGCCGACGATCTCCTCGGCGAGATCTTCGCGCGCTTCTGCATCGGCAAGTGAAGCCCGCGCGCGACAGCTGGCAGAACCCAGCGCTCGCGTTGCTGCTGTGTGTTGCGGCCGGGTCGCTCTTCGCCTGGCTGCATATGCCGCTGCCCTGGATCCTGGGCCCGTTGGTCGCGATGGCCGCGTGCAACTTTGCCGGCGCCGAGCTGCGCGCGGTGCGAGGAGCGCGCGAGACGGGGCAGATCGCGATCGGCATCGCGCTCGGCCTGTATTTCACCCCTGAAGTCGGCGGATACGTGCTTTCGCACTGGGGACTTCTGCTCGCGGCAGGTCTTTTTGCGATCGTGCTGGGCGTGCTGGGCGGCGCCATCCTTGCGCGGCTTGCGAATGTCGATCGCAGCACTGCCTTCTTCGCCAGCGTCCCCGGCGGCGCCGCCGAGATGACGCTGCTCGGGGAGCGCTACGGCGCGCGGCCTGATCGCATCGCTCTCGCCCAGTCGTTGCGCATCCTGATCGTCGTTTTCGTCGTTCCCTTCGCGCTGACGTATTCGGGAGCGCACGGCCACGATCCTTACGTCGCCTCGCCCGGCGCTTCCCTCGACTGGTCGCGGCTCGCATTGCTGGTCGCCGGTGCCGCCCTCGCCGGCGGCGTGATCACTTTCTTCGGCTTGCCGAACGGATTCATGTTCGGCCCGCTCGCGCTGACGATCGTGCTCACGACCTGCGAAATCCCGCTCTCGACCGTCCCGACCGAGTTGACGAACCTGGCGCAGCTCCTCATCGGCTGGGTACTCGGCTCCCGCTTCGAGCGCCGCTCTCTAGGCAGCGCGCCCCGCTACGTCGCGGCGACGCTGGTGAGCATCTTCGCCGGCATGGTGTGCGCAGCCGCGTTTGGCGCGTTCCTCGGATGGCTCGCCGGACTGTCCATTCCAACCATGGTGCTTGCGACCGCCCCCGGTGGCATCGCCGAAATGTGCATCACCGCCAAGGTGCTGCAGCTCGGGGTGCCATTCGTTACGGCGGCGCATGTGAGCCGCGTATTCCTGCTGATTCTCAGCACAGGCCCCCTTTACCGCACCGCCGCAATCTTGCGCCGTCGTTTCGATAGAACTAAGTAGTTAAATAATAAAGGTTTTATCCATCCGGAGCAGGTCGCCGGACAAAGCGCCTCTAGGGCATGCGATGCTAGAATCCGCGCCATTGCTTCTACCTTGACCGGCCCAGACCCACTGGGCCGTTTGCCTTTCTGGAGTCATTGATGACTGTTGCTGCTCCGATTCCATCCACCAACGCGCCGAACTGGGTGCGCCACCAGGGACTGCGCCAGTGGGTCGCCGAGATCGCCGCCCTGGCGAAGCCCGACCGGATCGTCTGGTGCGATGGGTCCGATGCCGAATACCGCCGGATGTGCGATGAGCTCGTCGCCGCCGGCACCTTTACCCGCCTCAACGCGAAGCTGCGGCCGAACTGCTTCCTTGCGCGCTCGCATCCGAGCGATGTCGCACGCATGGAAGAGCGCACTTTCATCTGCAGCCAGGCTGCCGAGCAGGCAGGCCCGACCAACAACTGGATCGATCCGCGCGAGATGCGCGCTACGCTGGCGCGGCTGTTCGACGGCTGCATGCGCGGCCGCACGATGTTCGTCGTCCCGTTCTCGATGGGGCCGATCGGCTCGCACATCGCCCAGGTCGGCGTGGAGATCTCCGACTCTGCCTATGTCGCGGTCAGCATGAAGCTGATGACGCGCATGGGCCGCGCGGTGGTCGAGTGGCTGGGCGAGGACGGCAAGTTCGTGCCCTGCGTGCATTGGGTCGGCGCGCCCCTTTCCGCGGGGCAGAAGGACGTCGCCTGGCCGTCGAACGAAAAAGAAAAGTGGATCGTGCATTTCCCGGAAACGCGCGAGATCTGGTCGTTCGGCTCCGGGTACGGTGGCAACGCCCTGCTCGGCAAGAAGTGCCTCGCGCTACGCATCGCCTCGGTGATGGCGCGCGACGAGGGCTGGCTCGCCGAGCACATGCTGATCCTCGGCCTGCAGGCGCCGAGCGGCGAAAAGAGCTACATCGCCGCGGCGTTTCCCTCGGCGTGCGGCAAGACCAACCTGGCGATGCTGATTCCGCCTGCGGCGCTGAAGGGCTGGAAGGTAACGACGGTCGGCGAGGACATCGCCTGGATCAAGCCCGGCAAGGACGGCCGCTTCTACGCGATCAACCCCGAGTACGGCCTGTTCGGCGTCGCGCCGGGCACGTCCGAGCACACCAATCCGAACGCGATGCGCATGCTGCGCGAGAACGTCATCTTCACCAACGTCGGCCTGACGCCCGACGGCGATGTCTGGTGGGAAGGGATGACCGACCAGCCGCCGGCGCAGCTCACAGACTGGCAGGGCAAGCCCTGGACCCCGGCCGACGGCAAGCAAGGCCGCTTGGCCGCGCATCCGAACGCGCGCTTCACGGTACCGGCGTCGCAATGCCCATCCATGGACGAGCGCTGGGAAGACCCGCAGGGAGTGCCGATCTCGGCGTTCCTCTTCGGCGGCCGGCGCGCTTCCACCGTGCCTCTCGTCGTCGAGGCGCCGAACTGGGACGAAGGCGTCTACATGGCGGCGACGCTAGGGTCCGAAACCACCGCGGCGATTACCGGCAAGGTCGGCGTAGTGCGGCGCGATCCAATGGCGATGCTCGCTTTCTGCGGCTACAACATGGGCGACTACTTCGCGCACTGGCTCGCCATGGGGCGCAAGGTGAAGAATCCGCCGCGCATTTTCCGCGTCAACTGGTTCCGCCGCGACGCGCAGGGCAAGTTCATGTGGCCGGGCTTCGGCGAAAACATGCGCGTTCTGCAGTGGATCGCCGAGCGCTGCCAAGGCAAAGGCAAAGGCACGGAGACGCCGCTCGGCATCATGCCGCGCTATGAAGATCTCAACTGGACCGGGCTCGACAAGCTGTCCGCCGCGCAATACGCGGAGCTGAGCCGCATCGACGCGGGATCGTGGAAGGAAGAGCTCGCGCTGCACGATGAGTTTTTCGCCAAGCTCGGACGCCATCTGCCGGAGGCGCTAGAAGCGCGCCGCGGCGGCATGCACCAGCGCCTCGCCGCCTAGCGGTTTCTCAGAGTCAGCCGTGCGAGCGCCGCGCCGGCGAGGGCACTCAAAGCCGCGCCGGCGATAGCAGCGCTCGAGCGATAAATCTCGAGGAGCAGGCCGCCGCCCGCAAGTCCAAGCCCGACACCCGCCAGCAGCGCGCTCGCCGACCAGGTGAACGCCTCGGCGGTGTGCTCCGGGCGCACGCTTTTCGCCACCAGCATCGACTGCACGATCAGCACCGGCGCCATGACGATGCCGGCGCCAAATCCGATCACGGCGAACGCAGCCGGGTGTGAAGCGAGACTGAGAAGCGCGAGCCCGAGGCCCATGAGGACGAGGAGCAGCGCGAACTGCGGCACCAGGGGCAGCCGCCAGCTCCGACTGCCGTAGGCGAGACCGCCGAGGGCGCTGCCGACGCTCATGAGCCCGAGCAGCAGGCCGGCAAGGGCGACGGAGCCACCCTCGGTGGCGTACGCGGTCACGCCGATCTCGAGAAAACCGAACGCGGCAGCGAAGAACAGCACTACGACGATGAGGGGGATGAATCCTCTCTCGCCGAGAGGCCCGAGTAATCGTGCGGTGGTCCGCGGCTCGATCTTCCAGGTGCGCACGGCAGCCGAGCGAAGAAAGAGCAGCGCGCCGATGCCGCCGCAGACGGCGGCGAAATAGACCGCGATTGCAGGCGAGGCGAGCGCGACGAAGAGCGCAACGAGGACCGGCCCGAGGATGAAGATCAGCTCGATCAGCACCGACTCGAGGGAGTACGCGGTCGAGAGCAGGAGCTCATCGGCCAGGCGCTGGCGGAAGTAGGTTCGCATGCATACGGTGATCGGCGGAAACGTCGCGCCGACCGCCGCTGCGAGCACCACCGCCGGCGTACCGAAGCGCTCGACGGTCCACACCAGAGCGACGAGAGCCACAGGAAAAAGCACCACCGTCGCAGACAGCACCACCCTCGGCCCGCGGCGGTCGATCACGCGGCCGAAGATCGGTGCCATGATCGCCAGCCCGGCCATATAGAAGGCGGCGGCTGCTCCGCCCTGTGCGAACGAGCCGAGCGCGGACTGGACGAACAGCAGGAGGGCGAGCCCGGTGATGCCGATCGGCAGCCTGCCGATGAACGATGCGGCGAAGATCTCGCGCACGTCGCGCGCTTGCAGCAGATCTCGATAGCGACTGAGCGAAATCACGGGCCCGCCATTCTCCATGCTGCAGAGCAGCAATGCATTGTTGTTTCACGTGAAACGACGAGCGCTGCGGTTCCACGTGGAACGTCGCGTAAAATTCGCAGCGCGCCATGTCGACCCGGGAATTCGATGTCATTGTTATCGGCGGAGGTCATGCCGGTACCGAGGCGGCTCTGGCAGCGGCACGCCTTGGCTGCGCGACCCTGCTCCTGACCCACAGTATCGAAACGCTGGGCCAGATGTCGTGCAACCCCTCGATCGGTGGCATCGGCAAGGGTCATCTGGTGAAGGAGATCGACGCCCTCGGTGGCGCAATGGCCATCGCGACCGACGAGGCGGGGATCCAATTCCGGACGTTGAATGGATCCAAGGGACCTGCGGTCAGGGCCACGCGAGCCCAAGCTGACCGGGTCCTCTATCGCCAGGCCATCCGGCGACGGCTCGAAAACCAGCCGAACCTGAGTCTCTTCCAGCAGGCTGTCGACGACATCGAGGTGGTTGGCGATCGCGCCATCGGCGTCGTCACCCAGCTCGGGCTTCGGTTCCGCGCGCGGGCGGTGGTGCTGACCGCTGGGACTTTTCTAGCCGGCCGCATCCACGTCGGACTGGATAACTACGAAGCAGGGCGAGCTGGCGATCCGGCCGCCGCGATGCTTGCCGCGCGCCTGCGCGAGCTGAAACTCCCGGTCGGGCGCCTCAAAACGGGCACGCCGCCGCGGCTCGATGCGCGCACCATCGACTTCTCCGTGCTGGAGGTTCAGCCGGGTGATCAGCCCGAACCGGTATTTTCCTTCCTCGGCCGGCGCGAGCTTCACCCGCGCCAGCTTCCCTGCTGGATCGCGCACACCAACGAGCGCACCCACGAAATCATTCGCGGCGCGCTCGATCGTTCGCCGATGTACACCGGCATCGTCAAGGGCGTCGGCCCGCGCTACTGCCCGTCGATCGAGGACAAGGTGCATCGCTTCGCCGGGAAGGCGAGCCACCAGATCTTCCTCGAGCCGGAGGGCCTCTCGACCAACGAGATCTACCCGAACGGCATCTCGACCAGCCTGCCGTTCGATACGCAAGTGGACCTGGTGCATTCGATCCGCGGGCTTGAAGCGGCGGAGCTGGTGCGTCCCGGCTATGCGATCGAATACGACTACTTCGATCCTCGCAGCCTGCATGCCTCGCTCGAGACGAAAAGCATCAAGGGCCTGTTCTTCGCCGGGCAGATCAACGGCACTACCGGCTACGAGGAAGCTGCCGCGCAGGGCTTGCTGGCGGGCGTGAATGCCGGGCTCCAGGTGAAAGGGCGGGAGGCCTGGTGGCCGCGCCGCGACCAGGCCTATCTCGGTGTTCTGGTGGATGACCTCGTGACGCAAGGCGTGTCCGAGCCGTATCGCATGTTTACCAGCCGGGCCGAATACCGCCTCACTCTGCGCGAGGACAACGCCGATCTGAGGCTCACCGAGATCGGCCGTGGGCTCGGCCTGGTCGACGATGCGCGCTGGGACGCTTTCTCTCGCAAGCGCGATGCCATCGCTCAGGAGGAGCGGCGTCTAAGATCTGAGTTTGTGAGCGCTGGCTTTCATAAAACTGCCTCTAAATTCGACATTCTCCGACGCCCAGAGACGACCTACGCCGATGTCGCCGGAGACTCTCCGATCGCGCCTGAGGCCGCCGCACAGGTCGAGGTCCGAGCCAAGTACGAGGGGTATATCGAGCGCCAGAGGGTCGAAGTCGCGCGGCGTAAGGAGCACGAAACGCTGCCGCTGCCGCCCGCGCTCGACTACACCGCGGTGAAAGGGCTTTCGAAGGAAGCGCAACAAAAGCTGAACCGCCATCGCCCGGAAACAATCGGACAGGCATCGCGGATTTCGGGAATTACGCCGGCGGCGATTTCGCTGCTGCTGGTGCACCTGAAGCGGGGATTCGCCGCACAGAAAAAGACGGCATGACGCCGCGCGCCGCTCTCGACCTCGGGTTGGCCGAGCTGCGGCTGACGCTGCCCGACACGGCGCGCGCCCAGCTCATGGACTACGTCGCGCTGCTGGCCAAGTGGAATCGCACCTACAACCTGACCGCGATCGATGACCCTCTGCGCATGGTGAGCCATCACCTGCTCGATTCGCTCGTCGTTCTGCCGCATCTGCCGATGCCCGGCGCGGCGCCGAGCCTCGCCGACGCCGGCTCGGGCGCGGGACTGCCCGGAATCCCGCTCGCGGTCGCGCGGCCCGAATGGCGCGTAGTGCTCGCGGAATCGAGCGCGAAAAAAACTGCGTTTCTGCGCCAGGCAGCGCTGGAGCTCGGGCTTCGCAACGTCGAGATTCATCAGGGACGCGTCGAGGAATGGCATCCCGCGCAGCGTTTTGCGATGGTGATCTCGCGCGCGTTCGCGGAGCTGGCGCGGTTCATTGCCGCCTGCCGCCATCTGATCGCGCCCGGCGGCGTGCTCGCGGCGATGAAGGGCGTGCTGCCGAGCGCCGAGCTCGCCCGGGTGCCGGCAGGCTGCACCTGCGGCGAGGTGATCGCGCTGAAGACGCCGCTGGTGAACGCCGCCCGCCATCTCGTTCTCTGCCGCGCGGACGCCTGAGATGCCTCACATCCTGGCGGTGGTCAACCAGAAAGGCGGCGTCGGCAAGACGACGACCAGCGTCAATCTCGCCGCGGCGCTGGGACGCGCCGAGCGCCGCGTGCTGCTCGTCGATCTCGATCCGCAGGGCAATGCGACGATGGGCAGCGGCGTCGACAAGCGCGCGATCGCGCGCAGCGTCTATCACGTGCTGCTCGGCCTCGGCGACATCAGCGTGATCCGGGTGCGCGCCGAGAAGGGCGGCTACGACCTGGTTCCCGCCAATCGCGATCTCGCCGGCGCCGAAGTGGAGCTGGTCGAGCTGGAGTCGCGCGAGACCCGCCTCAAAACGGCGCTTGAGCGCATCGAAGCCGACTACGACTTCATCCTCATCGATTGCCCGCCGTCACTCAGCCTGCTGACGGTCAATGCGCTGACCGCCGCACAGCGCGTCCTGATCCCGATGCAATGCGAGTACTACGCGCTGGAAGGGCTGTCCGATCTGGTCGGCACCATCAAGCGCGTGCGCGCGAATCTCAACCCGCACCTGGAAATCGCCGGGCTGCTGCGCACCATGTACGACCCGCGCAACATGCTCTCGCAGCAGGTCTCGCAGCAGCTCGAGGAACACTTCGGCGACAAGGTCTATCGCACGCTCGTGCCGCGCAACGTGCGCCTCGCCGAAGCGCCGAGCCATGGCGTACCCGCGGTCTTGTGGGACACGGCATCGAAGGGCGCGCAGGCCTACCTCGCGCTCGCGGACGAAATTCTCTCCAGGGGACAACCGGCATGAAGCCGAAGGGATTGGGACGCGGACTCGATGCGCTGCTCGGCGGCGACGAGCCGCCGCGCGACGCGCTCATCACGCTGCCGGTCGCGCGCATCCGGCCCGGGCGCTACCAGCCGCGCACGAAAATGGATCAGCAGGCGCTCGCCGAGCTCGCCGCATCGATCCGCTCGCAGGGGCTGATGCAGCCGGTGCTGGTGCGACCGGTCGATCGCGACAAGTACGAGCTGATCGCCGGCGAGCGGCGCTGGCGCGCAGCGCAAATGGCCGGTCTGAGCGAGGTACCGGCTCTGGTGCGCGAAGTCCCCGACGAGTCCGCGTTGGCCCTGTCGCTCATCGAGAACATCCAGCGCGAGGATCTCAATCCGCTGGAGGAGGCGAGCGGCCTGCAGCGGCTGGTCGACGAATTCAAGATGACGCACGAGCAGGCCGCGGATGCGGTCGGCCGCTCGCGCAGCGCAACGACCAACCTGCTGCGCCTGCTGAAGCTGGCGCGACCGGTGCAAGACCTTGTCATGGAAGGCGCGCTGGAGATGGGGCACGCGCGCGCGCTGATCGCGCTCGAGGCAGCGCGGCAGATCGAAGTCGCGCGACGCGTCGCGGCCAAAGGCCTCTCGGTGCGCGAGACCGAAGCGCTGGTGCAGAAGATGCTGCGCGGCGCCGCGGGACCGCGCCGCAAGCGCGCCGACCGGGATCTCGCGCGTCTCGAGGAGGAGCTCGCCGAGCGCCTCGGCACCACGGTGGAAATCAAGGCCGCGCGCAAAGGGCGAGGCAAGTTGATCGTGCATTACGCGAGCCTCGATCATTTGGAACAACTGTTAAAAAAGCTCCGTTAAGCATCAAGTTACGCTATGCTTCGCCCCCTAAGCAGGCCCATCCGCACCGTGTTGCTTTGGCAGCTCGCGGCAACCGGGGTGATGGTGGCGTTCGGGGGGGTTCTCGCAGGCGGTCACGGGGCTCTGTCGGGGGCGGCGGGCGGCATGATCAGCGTCTTCGCCGGTCTGGTGGCGGCAGGGATAGCCGCTAGGAATGTGAAGTCCGCAGGGGGAGTTCTCGTCGGGGCCCTGACGGCCGAGGCGGTCAAGATTGGCCTCGCCGTACTCCTGCTTTGGCTGGTGCTCGTGAACTACGCCGATGCCGTTGTGGGCGCCGTTCTGGCGAGCTTCATCGTGACGATGCTGATTTTTGGCATGGCTTTTTTTGTGCGCGACTACTAATAACGAATGAGCGATGGCTTCCGGTAAAGAGCTGACGCCCTCCGAGTACATCGAGCATCACCTCACGTTCCTGACGAAACCGGTGGGCGGCGATGGCGGCTTCTGGTCGATCAACGTCGACTCGCTCGTCACCGCCGGCCTGCTCGGCGTCGTCGGCCTCGGCATCATCTGGTGGATCGTGCGCGGCGCGACGTCGGGCGTGCCGAACAAGCGCCAGGCGTTCATCGAGCTGCTGATCGAGTTCATCGACGACCAGGTCAAGGGCATCTTCCATCACGGCGACCGCAACAAGTTCGTCGCGCCGGCTGCGCTCACCGTGTTCGTCTGGGTCGTGCTGATGAACGCCATGGACTTCCTGCCGGCCGACCTCGTCGGCCTTGCCACGCACCACGTATCCGACCACGGCTTTCGCTACGTGCCGACCGCCGACGTCAACACCACCTTCGCGCTGTCGCTCTCGGTCTGGTTCCTGATGATCGGCTTCGCCATCGCCGCCAAGGGCGCGGGCGGCTTCATCCACGAGCTGTTCTGCGCGCCGTTCGGCTCGAACCCGCTGCTCTGGCCGGCGAACTTCCTCTTCAACTGCGTCGAGTACATCTCCAAGCCGCTGTCGCACTCGCTGCGGCTGTTCGGCAACATGTACGCGGGCGAAATCCTGTTCCTGC
>DATNCP010000132.1:0-5818 GCA_035607175.1 Burkholderiales bacterium | reverse complement strand
CAAGTACAGAACAGGTTTTATCAAAGGATCTCCTGTAAAAACGCGGATGACCGAGCTCTGCCGTGCCTTGGGAGATCTCGGCGCGTGGGTGCGCCTGCATTACGTCTATCCCTATCCGCATGTCGACGAAGTGATTCCGCTAATGGCCGCGGGGAAAATCCTCCCTTATCTCGACGTGCCTTTCCAGCACGCGAGTCCGCGCATCCTGAAGCTGATGAAGCGGCCAGCGAACGCGGAGAAGGTTTTGGAAAGGCTGGGAGAGTGGCGGAAGGTTTGCCCCGACATCACGGTGCGCAGTACCTTCATCGTCGGCTTCCCGGGAGAGACCGAAGCGGAATTTTCAGAGTTAATTGAATTCTTGAAGGAAGCGAAGCTCGATCGCGTCGGCTGCTTCGAGTATTCGCCGGTGGATGGCGCTGCTGCGAACGAACTCCCGGGTGCCCTCCCTGAGGATGTGAAGCGCCTTCGCAAAGAGAAATTCATGGAGACGCAGGCGGCGATCAGTGCCCAGAAGCTGAAAGCGAAGCTCGGCCGGACGATCCAGGTCCTGGTCGACGAGCCGGGGGTCGGACGCTCGAGCGCCGATGCGCCGGAAATCGACGGCGTAGTCCGATTCAAGGGTGGAAAAGCGGGAGAATTCCGCGACGTCCACATCGATCGTGCCGACGCGCACGATCTCCACGGGAGATTGCAATGAGAGAAGTCGTCGTTGTTTCCGGAGCCCGCACCGCGATCGGCGATTACGGCATGTCGCTGAAGGACATGCCGGCGACAAGACTCGGCACGATCGCGATCAAGGAAGCGATCGCGCGCGCGAAGGTCGACCCGGCGAGCATCGGCCATGTCGTCATGGGCAGCGTCATCCACGGCGAGGCACGCGACATGTACCTGTCGCGCGTCGCGGCGCTGGACGCCGGCGTGCCGGTCGGCACGCCCTGCCTGACGGTGAACCGGCTGTGCGGCTCGGGCCTGCAGGCGATCGTCTCGGCGGCGCAGCACATCATGCTGGGCGATACCGACACCGTCGTCGCCGGCGGCGCCGAGAGCATGAGCCGCGCCGCGTACTTCCTGCCGTCCGGCCGCTGGGGACAGCGCATGGGCGATGCCGCCGTGGTCGACGCGATGACCGCCGCGCTGCACGACCCGTTCGGCCATGGCCATATGGGCGTCACCGCCGAGAACATCGCCGCGAAGTACGGCTTCACGCGCGAGCAGCAGGACGAGTTTTCCATCCAGTCGCACAAGAAGGCCGCGGCAGCACTGGACGCCGGTTACTTCAAGTCGCAGATCGTCGCGATCGAGCTCAAGACCAGAAAAGGGGTCGAACAGTTCACCACCGACGAGCATGTGCGCAAGGACGCGAACATGGCCGACCTTGGTCGCTTGAAAACGGTGTTCAAGAAGGATGGCACGGTGACCGCCGGCAATGCGTCCGGGATCAATGACGCTGGCGCGGCCATTGTCATGACCTCATCTGAAAATGCACAGAAAAAAAATCTGAAGCCGATGGCGCGCCTGGTTGCCTACGCCCACGCCGGCGTCGAGCCGCAGGTGATGGGCCTCGGGCCGATCCCGGCGGTGAAGCGCGTGTTCGAGAAGTCCGGCCTGAAGCCCGCGGACATGGACGTGGTCGAGTCGAACGAGGCGTTCGCGGTGCAGGCGATGGCGGTCACCAAGGACCTCGGCCTCGATCCGGCGAAGGTGAATCCGAACGGCGGCGCGGTCGCGCTCGGCCATCCGATCGGCGCCACCGGCGCGATCCTGACGGTGAAGGCGCTCTACGAGCTCGAGCGCACGAAGAAGCGCTACGCACTCGTCACCATGTGCATCGGCGGCGGGCAGGGCATCGCCGCGATCTTCGAACGAATTTGAGAAGAAACCCCAGAATCGGCCTCGCGCTCGGCTCGGGCAGCTCCCGGGGCTGGGCGCACATCGGCGCGATCCGCGCCCTCGAGGCGCGCGGCGTCAAGCCCGACATCATCTGCGGCAGCTCGGTGGGCGCGCTGGTCGGCGGCGCGTTCGCCTCGGGCGAGCTCGAGCGGCTGGAAAAGTGGGTGACGGGGCTGGCCTGGACCACGGTGGTGCGGCTCATGGACATCACCTGGCGCGGCGGCTTGATCAGCGGCAACCGCATCTTCACGGTGTTCCGCAACAACCTGTTCGAGAAGCGCGACATCGCCGACCTGCCGGTGAAGTACGGCGCCATCGCCACCGAGCTCGCCACCGGCCGCGAGGTCTGGCTGCAGCACGGCGACCTGCTCGACGCGGTGCGCGCTTCGTGCGCGATTCCGGGCCTGTTCGCGCCGGTGGTGCGCGACGGCACGGTGCTGGTCGACGGCGGGCTGGTGAATCCCGTGCCGGTGTCGATGTGCCGCGCGCTGGGCGCCGACATCGTCATCGCCATCGATCTCAGCTGGGGAAAGCTCGGCCCTTACAAGGAGAAAGGCGGCTCGCGCGGCCTCGAGATTCCGCCGCAGCAGGAGCAGAACGATTCGAGCTGGATCGGCCGCCTGCTGCGGCGACCGCGCAAGGAGGTCGACGAGACCCGGATCCCGTCGATCTTCGAGGTCTTCAACACTTCGCTCGACATCGTCGAGCAGCGCGTCGCGCGGAGCCGCCTCGCCGGCGATCCGGCCGACGTGCTGATCACGCCGCTACTGCCGCACTTCGGCACCATGGAGTACCACCGCTCCACCGAGGCGATCGCCGAAGGGCGCGCCGCGGTCGAGCGGATGGGGCCGCTCCTCGACCGGGTCCTCGGCTAGGTGGAGATCTCGCTTCCGGTAACCGCCGCGGTGCTCGGCGCGGCGCTTCTGCACGCCGGCTGGAACGCGATGCTGAAGGGCTCGAGCGACAAGGATCTCGATACCGTCGCCATCTCGGTCGGCGCCGGGGTCCTCGGCCTCGCGGTCGCGCTCTGCCTGCCGCTGCCGGCGGCGGAATCCTGGCCTTGGCTCGCCGGCTCGGCGGCGATCCACATCCTCTATTTCGCCTTCCTCGCCGGCGCGTATCGCTGGGGCGAGCTCTCCTACGCGTACCCGATCATGCGCGGCGGCGGCCCGGTCGTCGTCGCGCTCGCGAGTGCGGCGGTCTTCGGCGAAGTGCTGCCGCTCGGGCCAACGCTCGGCGTGGTGCTGGTCTGCTCGGGAATCATCGCCTTCGCCTCGGGCCACGCGGACCGTCGCGCGACGCTGTTCGCGCTGGCCAACGCCCTGGTCATCGGCGCCTATACGGTCGTCGACGCCAAGGGCGCCCGCGCTTCCGGCAGCCCCGTGGCGTACGCGATGTGGTTCTTCGTCGCCAACGGCATCGCCATCTATGCGTATGCCGGACTGCGGCGCGGCGCCGAGGTGGCGCGCTACGTCGCGCGCCATTGGCGCCGCTCGGCGCAGGGCGCCGTACTGACGACCGGGACCTACGGCATCGTGCTCTGGGCGATGACGGTCGCGCCGGTGGCGCTGGTCGCGGTGCTGCGCGAGACCTCGGTGCTGTTCGCCGCCGCGTTCGGCGCGATTCTCTTCAAGGAAAAGTTCACGCGCCGGCGGCTCGTCGCCACCGGCGCGGTGCTGTGCGGGCTCGTCGCCCTAAGACTTTAGGATCTGCCCGTCGACCACCCGGACGCGCTCGCCCGCGTGCCAGGCAGGCTGGCTCGGGCTCGAGATCGTCTTCGTCGAGCCATCGTCCAGGCGCACCGTGACTTCCCAGTGCTTGGTGGCGCGCACCTTCTGCTCGACCACCTTGCCGCCGAGGATGCCGGCGCCCGCGCCGACCGCGGTGGAGACGGTCTTTCCCCGGCCTTCGCCGAACTGGTGGCCGAGCACGGCGCCGGCGATGCCGCCGATGATCGGGCCGGCGATCGGGTTCTCGCCTTTCTGCTCGACTTCCTTCACCGACTCGACTACGCCAGCTGCGCCGGCCAGGGCCGCAGGCTTGACGGGCTCGACCGCCGGCGCCTCGGCCGCGGCAACCTGAACGGGCGCAGGCGGGCGAGGCGCAGCGTGACGGGCGACCGGTCGCGGCTTCGGCTTGGCCGCCGGCGCTGCGGGCGCGGGCATGGTGACCGCATGCTCGATCGGCTTTTGCACTTCCGGCGCGATCACCGGCTCGCTCGAGCCGCGCGAGTGCGGCAGCACGCCGGTGAGGGCGGCGACGCCGATTGCGGAGAACACCGTCAGCGAGACTGCCGCGACGGTCAGCAGGGGGTGAAGGCGGGTTTTGGTTTCCATTGCGTCAGGCTAGAGGGCCCGGCGCTGCGCTGCCGTGAGCAATTGTTACCGGATGTTTCCTAGCTCTCGGGGCGCATGTGGGGGAACAAAATGACATCCCGGATGCTGGGACTGTCGGTCAGAAGCATCACCAGCCGGTCGATGCCGAGGCCGGCGCCCGCGGTCGGCGGCAGGCCGTACTCCAGGGCGCGGATGTAGTCGGCGTCGTAGTACATCGCTTCCTGGTCGCCAGCTTCTTTCTGCTTCGCTTGTTCCAGGAATCGCGCCGCCTGGTCTTCCGGATCGTTCAGCTCCGAGAAGCCGTTGGCGATCTCCTTGGCGTCGATGAAGAGCTCGAAGCGGTCGGTGAGCTCGGGGTCGGCGTCGCGCCGCCGCGCGAGCGGTGACACCTCGGCCGGGAAGTCGGTGACGAAGGTCGGCTGGACGAGATGCTTCTCGGCGAGCGCTTCGAACAGCATCAGCTGCAGCGAGCCCCAGCCTTGCTCCTTCTTGTGCTCGACTTTCAGCCGGTTCAGCTCCCTGGAGAGGAAAGAGCGGTCACGCAGATCGCCCTGCACGCCCTGGCGGCGGAGGGCGTCGGGAATCGGCAGGCGCGCGAACGGCTTGGAGAGCTCGAGCTTCGTCCCCTGGTACGTGACGTCGGAGCCGCCGGCCGCTTTGCGCACCAGCTGCTCGGTGAGCTCCATCATGTAGGTCCAGTCCTCGTAGGCGCAGTACCACTCGAGCATCGTGAACTCGGGGTTGTGGCGGGTCGAGATGCCTTCGTTCCTGAAGTTGCGGTTGATCTCGAACACGCGCTCGACGCCGCCGACGACCAGCCGCTTGAGGTAGAGCTCCGGCGCGATGCGCAGGTAGAGATCCATGTCCAGCGCGTTGTGGTGCGTCTTGAACGGACGCGCCACCGCGCCGCCGGGAATCGGCTGCATCATCGGCGTCTCGACTTCGAGGTAGCCCTCTTCCTGCAGCACTTCCCGGATCGCCTGGATGACCCAGGTCCTTTTCAGGAACAGATCCTTGACCTCGGGATTGACGATCAGGTCGACGTAGCGCTGGCGGTAGCGCATCTCCTGGTCGGCGAGGCCGTGGAATTTCTCGGGCAGCGGCCGCAGCGCCTTTACCAGCAGGACGATCTTTTCCGCGTGCACGGTCAGCTCGCCCTTCATCGTCTTGAAGGCGCGGCCCTGCACGCCGACGATGTCGCCGAGGTCCCAGTGCTTGAAGTCCTCGTAGTTCGCGACTTCCTGGGAGACGTAGATCTGGATCCGGCCGGTCCCGTCCTGCAGCGTCGCGAAGCTCGCCTTGCCCATGACGCGCTTGAGCACCATGCGGCCGGCGACCGTGGCCGGGGGCTTCTGCCCCTCGAGGTCCTCCTTGCTTCGCTGTCCCCACTCGTGGTGAAGGTCGTTGGCAAAGTCCTTCCGCCGGAAATCGTTGGGGAAGGCGCGGCCGGCGGCGCGCAGCGCCTTCAGCTTCTCGCGGCGCTCTTCGGTCAGCTTGTTGTCTTCCTGTTCCATTTAGACCGCCTGCTTCAGGCTTGCGGTGATGAAGTCGTCGAGGTCGCCGTCGAGCACGTTCTGCGTCGCGCCCTTCTC
>DATNCP010000073.1:0-4782 GCA_035607175.1 Burkholderiales bacterium | reverse complement strand
CCTGCGGCTGAAGGAAAGCAACGGCGAAGGACTGCCGGCGGGCGACGCGGTCGATATCGCGCAGCAGGTCGCCGAGGGTCTGGGCTATGCGCACGAGCGCGGCATCGTCCACCGCGACATCAAGCCCGGCAACATCATGCTCCAGCCGCGCGGCCAGGCGAAGATCATGGACTTCGGCCTGGCGCGCATGCGCGTCGCCGACCACAAGACCAGCACCGGCATGGTGCTCGGCACGCCGAAGTACATGTCGCCGGAGCAGGTCGCCGGCGAGCCGGTCGACCAGCGTTCCGACGTCTTCTCGCTCGGCATCGTCCTGCACGAGATGCTGACCGGGACGCGCCTGTTCGCCGGCGCCGACACGCCGCAGATCATGCACAACGTCGTGCACACCGAGCACGAGCCGCCGACGCGCATCAAGCCCGAGCTGCCGTCGATGCTCGACTTCGTCGTCGCGCGGGCGCTGAAGAAGGATCCGGCGCTGCGCTACCAGGACGCTTTCGAGCTCTCCGCCGATCTCGGCAACTGCCTCGCCGAGCTGCGCGGCAAGGCAACGCCTGCGAAGGCGGCCGCCGACGGCACCAAGACCATCAAGATCGCGACCGGCGACCGGACGATCCAGGCGCCCGCGGCGCGCGATATCGCCGCCGACTCGGCGCTGCCGTTCTCGCGCCAGTTCGATCCGTCGCTCGCGCTCGACCGCGTCGCCCGCTCGCCGCGCCTCGGCCGCGCCGCCCGCCCGGTAGGGCTGCTTCGACGTCTCGTCCTCGATCCGGCGGCGCGGCGCTTCTTTGTCCTTGCGCTGCTCGGCGCACTTGCCGGCGGCTATTTCGCCTTCGTCTAGGCGTCCTGGAAGGTGATGAGGCCCATGCCGGTGGTCATGGGCGCGTAGTAGTGCCGGTGCACCCGTTTCGCTTTCTCCGACAGCGCGCCGCGCATGGTGAGCCACATGATGAGCTCGACCGCCTCGGCGCCGGCCTCTTCCATGATTTTCTGGTGCGAGAGTCCGGCGAGCCCCTCAGGATTTCTCTCCAGCTCGTCCAGGAACCACTGGTCGAATTTCTCGTTCATGAAGCCGAAGCGCTTGCCCTGGAGCTGGTGCGACATGCCGCCGGTGCCGAGTACCACGACTCTTGCGTCTCCATAGCTCTCCACTGCTTTCCGGAGAGCCTGGCCCAGCTTGAAGCACCGGCGCGCCGTGGGCAGCGGATGCTGCACGACGTTGACCTGCAGCGGTACGCTCTTCACCGGCCAGCCCGACGCCGTGCTCGGGAAGCAGAGGTTCATCGGCACGAGGAAGCCGTGCTCGACGCCCATCTCCTGGCAGACCGTCAAATCGAATTCATCCTGAATCAGTTTTTCGCAAAGATGAATCGAAAAATCGGAATCGCCCGAGACGTCGGGCAAGGGCCGCGTGCCGAAGCCTTCGTCGGCGATGGCATAGCTGTCCGCAGCGCCGAGGGCGAAGGTCGGGTACTTGTCGAACGGAAATTCGGCGACGTGGTCGTTGTAGACGACGATCGCGACGTCGGGCTCGAGCTTCGCCAGCCATTCGCGCACCGGAACGTAGGCGTCGAAGAGCGGCTTCCACGCCGGGTCCTGTTGCTTGCCGCGGTCGTAGGCCGGGCCGACCGAAGGGACGTGCGACAAGCCGATGCCGGCGACGATTCTGCCCATCACTCAGTTTCCTATACGGCGCCGCTGATGTTGCGCGTCTTGAGGAACTCCTCGTAGCTCTCGCCGCGCATCTGCGCGCCCATCTTGTAGAGGCTGTTGCCGGTGGCCGAGCCGACCTTGAGCATGGCGTAGATGTTCATGCCGGCTTCGATGAGGCCGCTGAAGTCGCGCTTGCGGATCAGATTTTTTTCATGCTCATTCAAACCGAATTTTTCCATAAACGCGTCTTCGTTCTGCTTGAACGCCTCGCGCTCGGCAGCCGAGCAGAGCGCCTCGCACATCTTGTTCAGCCGCCGGCCGCGCCGCGAAAGGCGCAAGTCGAAGATCGAGGTGTCCGGAATCGGTTTTAGAGGCTGCCCCATACGTCGCGCGCGGTGTCGATACAGAGCCTGAGCTTCGCCTTCTCCTGCTCGACGGTCAAGTTGTTGCCGTGGTGGGTGCTGGAGAAGCCGCATTGCGGCGAAAGGCAGAGGTTTTCCAAAGGGACGAATTTCGCGGCTGCCTCGATGCGCCGTTTCAGAAGTTCGCTCTTTTCCAGATCGGGAATCTTCGAGCTGACAAGCCCCAGCACCACCCGCTTCCCCTTCGGGATATGGCGCAGCGGCTCGAAGCCGCCCGAGCGCTCGTCGTCGAACTCGAGGAAGAAGCCGTCGACGTCGAGCGTCGAGAACGCGGTCTCGGCGACATAGTCGTAGCTGCCGCTCGCGAGCCAGGTGCTCTTGAAGTTGCCGCGGCAGGTATGGATCGCCACCGCCATGTCGTCGGGCACGTCGCGGACCGCGGCGTTGACCGCCTGCGCATAGATCGCCACGTCCTTCTTCGGGTCGTCGCCCGCCTTGCGGAACTGCTCCTGCACCTTCGGGTCGCCGAACATGGCGATCGTCGTGTCGTCGATCTGCAGGTAGCGGCACCCGGCCTTGTACAGGTCGGCGATCTCTTCGCGATAGCACCTCGCCAGGTCGGCCCAGAATTCGGCCTCGTCGGGATAGACCCTGCGGATCGACGGCCGGTCGCCTCGCGCATGGAGCATGGCCGGCGACGGCATGGTGAACTTGGGAGTCCCCTTCTTCACCACGCTTTTCAGGAACTCGAAGTGCGCGAGCATGCTCGGCTTCGTGCGTCGCAGCTTGCCGGTCAGCACCGGTATCGGCGGCTTGTGGTCGGCATCCTTGAAGCCGGACACCGGGCGTTTTTCGCCGGCCAGGTTTTCGCCCTCGCGCCGCAGCTCGATGCCGCCGAAGCCGGCGAGGAAGTCGATGTGCCACCAGTCGCGGCGGAACTCGCCGTCGGTGACCGACGGCAGGCCGAGGTCCTCCTGCAGCTTCACCACCTCGCGGATCGCGCGGTCCTCGGCTTCTCTCAGCTTTTCGGAAGAACCGGCGGTTTTTCTGGCCTGCTCGCGCAACTCGTGCAGCGCCGCCGGCCGCAGCAGGCTGCCGACGTGGTCGGCGCGGAACGGCGCGCTCGTCACGCGGGCGTCTTGGCGCGCCAGCCTTTGCCGTCGGCGTAGACCTTGCGAGCGGTCTCGGCGTAAGGCACCGGACTGACGACGGCGCGGATCTCCATCTGCTTGTGCCGCTCGATGGTCGGCTTCCTCGTGCCGCCGTTTTCCTCGCCCCAGACGAGGACCACCTCGCTGCCCGGCTCGGCATGCTCGGCATCGAGGATGGCGATGGTGAGCATCTTCCGCTCGTTGGAGCTGTAGCCGATCCAGGTCGAGAGGCCGGCCGTCTTGCCCTCGGCGAGGACTTTGTCATACGGGTGCATCGAGTACACCGCGGAGGGGAACTCCATGAACTTGCCGCGCTCGCCCTTTTCGATCTGGCTGCCGATCACGCGAAGGATGTCGTCGTGCTCGAGCGCCAGCGTCACTTTCTTCCGATGCTGCCCCTTGGACATCTTCTGCAGCGCCTCGCGGCCGATGAACTCGTGCTCGTAGTCGATGAACGAGCCGTAGCCCATGTCCCACGGCGAGAGGTAGTAGTCCTCGATCTTCTTCGAGACGAAGCTGCCGCCGATCGAGGCCTTCGCTTCGTAGCTCTCCGCGGTGAGCCACTGCCGATAGGGCTTCATCTTCTCGCCGGAATACACCGCGGGAAGGGGCGAAGGGATCCAGCCCGACTCGAGCGTGTTGGACGAATAGGCGCGACCGCCGACCAGGCGCAGGCCGAACTCCTCGCCCGCCTTGAAGATCGCATCCTTGACCGCGTCGCCCTCGGCGTACGGCCCGACCAGCTCGAAGCCGGGCTGACCCGCCATGCCGTGGCGCAGCGCCGTGACCTGCTTGCCGGCGATGGTCATGGCCGCGACGTGGAAGAACTTCACTTCCGGCGGCTTCGCGCCCAGCACCTTCTCCATGGTCTTCATTGCGTTCGGACCCTGGATCTGGAAGCGGTACTGCTTGCGGCCGAAGGGGTCCTTGCGCGCCGCCGAGCGCTCGTCGAGCTCGAGCTTGACGTCGTACTTGCCGGTCTGCGCGTGGTAGGTGATCCAGTTCAGCGCCGGGATGCGGCCGACCAGGACGTACTTGTTGGCCGCCGAGTTGAAGAGGATCACGTCGCCGATCACGTGGCCGTCGTAGCTGCACGGCACGAACTGCTTGGCCCGCCCCGGCGAGACGTTCTTGAAGGTGTTGATCGCCAGATGCGAAAGCAGTTTGGTGGCGTCGCGGCCCTCGACATACAGGTCGGCCATGTGGAACGACAGGTTGAAGAGCACGCAGGTCTTCTGCCACGCCTGCTGCTCGTCGCGCCAGTTGGTGTACTCCGGCGGCACGCCGGGATAGACGTTCGGGCCGCTCGGCGAATGGCGCAGCAGGTCGACCGGGTTGCCAGCCGCCTGGATGACGTCCTCGAGGCTCTTCATGCGCGCCTCAGACCGTTGCTTTGCTGCGCCAGCCCTCGTGGTAGCTGGTTTGCGCCTGCTTGCCGTATGGCACCGGGCTGACGATCGCCCGGATCTCGAGCTGCTTGTGGCGCTCGACGGTCGGCTTCTTCGAGCCGCCGCCTTCCTCGCCCCAGTGCAGCTTCACCTCGTTGCCGAGCTGGATGTCCGGATCGACGATGGCGAGCGAGAGCATCGAGCGCTCGTTGTAGCTGTAGCCGCTGA
>DATNCP010000056.1:0-19094 GCA_035607175.1 Burkholderiales bacterium | reverse complement strand
ACGTTCATGCACCAGAAGCTGCAATGGCTGGAGAAGCCGGTGAACGTGAAAGAGATGGTCGACCAGAGCTTCCTCCCGCGCTGATGGACATGCGCCGCTGCCTGCCGCTCGCCGTCCTCCTCGCCTGCGCAGGGTGCGCGGAGCTCGACAAGTCGCTCTCCGGTGCCGAGCACGCGCTCTCGGTCGCCAAGAGCCCGACCGCGCAATCGATCGGCAAGATCGCGACCGCCGACGATCGCACCGCGGCGGCGCGCGCCATCGCGAGCCAGCGCGGAGACACCTACGAGCGCAATCCGCAGCAGCTCATCAACGACATCCGCCAGGTCGAGCGCGACTATCAGCGGCTGGTCGGCGTCCTCACGGGCAACGTCAACAAGACCTGGGGCAAGAAGGAAACCAAGATCCCGACCCGCTCCACCTACGTGAAGTACACCCAGAACTACATGAGCCGCGCGGTGGTGGACTTCGACGCAGGCCGGATCACGGTCGAGACGCTCGACGCGAAAGATCCGAAAGCGAGCCTCAAGAGCGCCATCGTCACTACCCTGCTCACGCCGAACGATCCGCGCTCGGTTGACCTGTACTCGGACGGAGCCGTGAAGCTATCGAGTGACCATCCGCCGTATCTCAAGGGGCTGGTCCTAGACCAGCGCGGCCGAGACATCGCCACGCCGGCCGAGGCCGAGGCCTTCGCCGACAGCCTGCTCGCCGGCAAGGCAACCAACCGGACCGTGACCACGGACGCCGGCGCCAGGCAGGCGCTGTTCGTGGAGATTGCGATGGTGGCCAACTTCGCCAACAAGCAGGCCGAGAAATTCCGCCCCAGCGTCGCCAAGGCCGCCTCGCAGTACAAGGTGAGCCAGAGCCTGGTGTTCGCGATCATCCGCACCGAGAGCAACTTCAATCCGTTCGCGGTGAGCTCGGCCCCCGCCTACGGCCTGATGCAACTCGTGCCCACGAGCGGCGGCCGGGAGGCGCACCGACGCGCGCGCGGCAGCGACGGGATTCCCACCAAGGAAGAGCTGTTCGACGCCAACAACAACATCGAGTTCGGCACCGCCTACCTCAGCGTGCTGCTGTTCAAGCAGCTGGAGATGGTCGGCAACTCGGTGTCGCGCGAGTACTGCGTGATCTCGGCCTACAACACCGGGCCGGGCAACGTCTTGCGCACCTTCAACAAGAACCAGACCGACGCGGTCAATGAGATCAACCGCCTTGAGCCTTCGGCAGTGTACGAGCGGTTGCGCGCCGGCCTACCCTACGCCGAGACGCGCGACTACTTGCAGAAGGTGGTGGGGTTCCGCAGGCAGTTCATCACCGCCGGACAGTAGGGACCTAGCCGCGGCCACTGCGCCGCGTCGAAGCTGTGGTCGATCACTTTTTCTTTGCCTGCTTCTTGTCTCGCTTCAGATTCTTCTTGATCTGCTGCTTGCGCCTGCGGTTGCGCAGGTTGCGACCGGTGGATCTGCCCATGGCTCGAAGTCTCTCTTGTGGTTGGAGTGCGTCTATTCTGCCGGATCGCGGAAGCCCGCGTTCCAATGGCTGCCGTCGCAGAACGGCTTGTTCTTCGACTGACCGCATCGGCAAAGCGTGTAGTGCTCGCGCGAGGCGCCGTCGCCAAACGGCACGTCCATCAGCTCGATGCCGCCCGTGACCGCGTACGGCCCGTCCTTCGTCACCATCACCATCGGCGGGCGCTCCTGGTCGCGATGCTCGACGCCGTCGGTCGAGTAGCTGAGCGCGCCCGACGGGCACTTCCGGATCGTCGCCACGATCTCCTCGACCGCCGCGCCGTCGGCATCGATCCACGGCTCGACGCGCATGCGGAAAACGGACTTCAGGTTGTCGGTACAGGCGCCGGCGTGCGCGCAGATGGCGCGGTTGTCGTGGAGCGTGATGCGCTTGCCGGCGTAGCTCGTGCGCTTGTTCGAAGCGGCGTCCGCCAGGCGCTCGCTCCTGAAGCCGTTGCTCGAGTGCGTGCCGTCGCAGAAGGGCTTGTTCTTCGAGCCGCCGCAGCGGCACAGGGCGATGCCCCGGACATTGGCGCAGGCGTCGCCGTTCTCGCGCCGCAGGTTCGGCACCTCCACCGGCGTCATGTCGTGCAGCAGGTAGTACGGGCCGTTCGGCAGGCAGGCAAGCTTCGGCTTCGGACTCATCAGAGCAGAATGTCGCGGATCGCTCGGTCCTTGGCGAACTGCGCCGAGGCGTAGGGGCAGGTCACCGTGACCTTCGTCCCCGTTTCGCGCGCCCACTTCACGGCCGCGCCGAGCAGCTTCCGCCCCATGCCCTGTCCCGCCAGCTCGTCGGCAACCGTAGTGTGATCGATGATCACCAGCGTCGCGTTGGCGCGGCTGTAGGTCAGCTCGGCAACGCGCTTCCCGTCCTGGACGACGAAGAAGGCGCCGCGATGACCGGTTTCCTCGTGCTCGATCAAAGAACTTTGGCTACCCATCCTGTTCGCGCTGACTATGCTATTTGTGTCCGGATCGAAATGCCCACACGCACAAGCTGCCGGCGACGACTACTGCAACCCAGGAACCCCACACCGGGATGTCGACACCACCCACATGCACGGGCCATTGATACAGAGCCCGCGCAGCCTGAATAGCGGCTACGACACCGAAGACAACACCTGAAACGACGGCGTATTTGCTCGACATTTCAATCCTCCTATTCAACTGGTGACCACGTTACGCCGACAGGCGAAGCTGGACAACGGGACTACTTCGCGGCGCGAGACTCGCTGCGGATCAGGTCCCAGATGTGGTTGCGGTACTCGTGGCACTGGATCGATTTCTTGATCTCCAGCGCCCGCGGCCGGGGAAGGTCGATCTTCACCTCCTCGCGGATGCGCCCCGGGCGAGCGCTGAGGACCACGACGCGATCGCCGAGATAGACCGCCTCCTCGATGTCGTGGGTGACGAAGACGATGGTCTTGCCGGTGCGCTCCCAGAGGCGCGTCAGCTCCTCCTGCATCAGCTCTCGCGTCTGGGCATCGAGCGCGCCGAAGGGCTCGTCCATGAGCAGCACCTTGGGGTCGAAGGCGAGCACGCGCGCCAGCGCGGAACGCTGCTTCATGCCGCCGGAGAGCTCGGCCGGGTAATGGTTGCGGAATTCCGCGAGGCCGATCATGTCGAGCTGCTTCTTCACGATCGCCTCGATCTGGTCGCCGGGCAGGCCCTGGACTTCCAGGCCCCAGGCGATGTTTCCCGCCACGGTCTTCCACGGGAAAAGCGAAAACTCCTGGAACATCATCCCGCGGTCGGGCCCCGGGCCGCTCACTTCCTTGCCGTAGACCTCGATGCGGCCGGCCTCGGCGGGGATGAAGCCGCCCATGATGTGCAGGAAGGTGCTCTTGCCGCAGCCGCTCGGGCCGATGATGGTGATGAACTCGCCTTCGCGCGCCGCGAAGCGCTCGACGTCGAGGATCGCGAGCGGCCGCCCGTCCTTGGCGTAGCTCTTCTTGATCCCGGAAGCCTGCAGGGCGATCACGCTCACCGGATACCTTTACCATATCGTCCATGGGTGCGTTCGACCGCGACCGTCTCGCGATGCTGGTGCAGCCCGACCGGGTGCACCGCTCGGTGTATGCCGACCCGGAAATCTTCGAGCTGGAGATGGAGCGCGTCTTCGGCCGCGCGTGGCTGCTGCTCGGCCACGAGAGCCAGGTCAGGAAGCCCGGCGACTACTTCACGACGCGGATGGGACGCGAGCCGGTCATCGTCGTCCGGGCCGAAACGATCCGTGTTCTCGTCAACCGCTGCGCGCATCGCGGCGCGATGGTCTGTGCCGAGGGCCACGGCAACACGGAGCGCTTCGTCTGCGCTTATCACGGCTGGAGCTACGACCGCGCGGGCTCGCTCAAGGCCGTTCCGTTCGAATCCGGCTATGACAAGGGCAGCCTGCCGAAGGGCCTGAAGCCGGTCCCGCGCGTTGCCGTGTATCGCGGCTTCATCTTCGCCTCGCTCGCTGCCCAGGGCGAGTCGCTGGAAGATTTTCTGGGCGCGGCAAGAGCATCCTTCGACGATCTCGTCGATCGCGCGCCCGGCGGCGAGCTCGAGGTCGCGGGCGGCGTCTTCAAGCACGTCTACCACGGCAACTGGAAGCTGATGCTCGAAAACCACCTTGACGGCGCGCATCCCGCGTGGGTGCACGCGTCTTCGGTGGCCGTAGCGCGCAGCGCGCCGGACCCCGGCGCGCCGGGGAAGGAGCACTACTACGACATCGCCGTGCGCCAGATGCGCCAGAACGGCGCGCCCGACGCGGTATGGGAAGCGACCGGCATGTGGACCACGCCGCGCGGCCACGGCTACATGGGCGACTACCACGACGACAGTCGACTGGTGACGGGAATGGGCAATCCGGTGTTCGAGGAGTATCGGAAAAAGCTCATCGCCGATGTCGGGGAAAAGCGCGCCGACGAAATCCTGCGGGTGACGCTCTGGAACACCATCGTCTACCCGAACTGCTCCTTCATGAGCCAGTTCCGGCAGCTGCGCATCATCCACCCGCTCGCGGTCGACCGCTCGGTGGTCTACACGTACTGCTACCGAATGCCGAAGGCACCGGCGGCGATGTTCCGCGACTCGATCGCCTTCGCCAACGTGGTGAATGGCACCGGTTCGTGGGTGCTGACCGACGACCTCGAGGTCTACGAGCGCGTGCAGCGCGGCCTCGCCTCGGGCGAGGTCGAATGGGTCTACATCGGGCGCGGGCACGGACGAGACATTGAAGAGAAAAATGGTTTGAGAGGAAAAACCGGAACCAGCGAGGTCTACATCCGTTCGCAGATGCGGGCGTGGCTCGATTACCTGACCCGTGACGCCTGAGCAGTTCCTGTTCCACGAAGCGCAGCTCCTCGACACGCAGCGCTACGAGGAGTGGCTGGCGCTTTTCACCGAGGACGCGACCTACTGGGTGCCCCTCGAGCAGAACCAGAAGGACCCGCACGAGACGTCTTCGCTCATCTACGACGACCGCACGCTGCTCGAGCTGCGCGTCAAGCAGTTCCGCCACCCGCGCGCGCACGCGCGGGCGCCGCTCGCGCGCACGATCCATCAGGTCGGCAACGTGGTCGTCAACGATCTGGTCGTTACCTCGACGCTGACGGTGATCGAGTTCCGCAACGAAAAGCAGCGACTCTGGGCCGGCCTCGTCGAGCATCAGCTGCTGCGCGAACGTGACTCCTTCCGAATCGCGCGCAAGCGCATCGATCTTGTAAACTCGGAAGGTGAAATCGAGGGCATCAGCATCCTCCTCTAGCCGCGCGCCGCGAAACAAGCTGCCGGTCGTCATCGCCGGCGGCGGCATCGGCGGCCTCGCCGCGGCGCTCGCGCTGGCAAGAAGAGGTTTTCGCTCCATCGTCCTCGAGCAGGCGCCGCAGTTCGGCGAGATCGGCGCCGGCATCCAGATCGCGCCGAACGCCTGGCACGCACTCGACGCGCTCGGCGTCGGCCGGCTGGTCAAGAAGGAGGCGGTGTTCATCGAGCACCTGCTGATGTTCGACGGCGTGAGCGGCGAGAAGGTGATCGACATCCCGCTCGACAAGCGCTTCGCCAGGCGCTTCGGCAATCCCTACGCCGTGACGCACCGCGCCGACATCCACGGCTCGCTGCTCGACGGCTGCAAGGCGCTGCCCGAGCTGATCGAGCTTCGCACCAGCACCCGCGTGACCGGCTTCGACGAAAAGGATATTTCCGTCAGGACCAACGACGGCGTGGTGCGCGGCGCCGCGCTGGTCGGCGCGGACGGCGGGAAATCGGTGATCCGCGAAGCGCTGGTCGGCGATCCGCTGCCGCCGGCGACCGGCCACATGTGCTACCGCGCGGTGCTGAAGATCGACGAGGTGCCGAAGGACCTGCGCCTCGCCTCGGCGACGCTCTGGGCGGCGCACAACACGCACATCGTCCACTACCCGCTGCGCGGCTGGAAGCTGTTCAACCTGGTGGCGACGGTGATCGGCAAGCACACCAGCGGCGGCCACAACGAAGCGGCGACGCAGGAGGAGGCGCTCGGCTTCTTCTCGCACTACTGCGAGAAGGTGCTCAAGCTGATGCGCACGCCGAAGGAGTACCGGCGCTGGATGCTGCAATACCGCGAGCCGGTGCAGAACTGGAGCCGCGGCCGCGTCACGCTGCTCGGCGACGCGGCGCACTTCATGCTGCAGTACATGGCGCAGGGCGCGGCGATGGCCATGGAGGACGCGGTGTGCCTCGGCGCATGCGCCGATGAGGCCGACGGCGATTTCGAGAAGTGCTTCCTGAGCTACCAGGAAAAAAGACTGGTGCGCGCCTCGCGCGTGCAGGTCTCGGCCAACAGCCTCATCGGCCAGATCTTCCACGTCCCCGACGGCGTGCAGCGCCTGATCCGCAATGACATCTACCGCGACCGCACGCCTGAGCGCTACTACGACGCGCTCGACTGGATCTTCACGCCGCCCGACTACGTCAGGAATTTCGCGCGAGCAGCCCGGGCCCGAGCTCGGCCGGCGAGCGCGCGCCGCAAAGCTGCATAGCGCGCAGCAGCTCGGTCTGCAGGATCTCCAGCGCGCGCAGCGCGCCGGCTTCACCGCCCGCCATGCAGCCGAAGAGCGTCGCGCGCCCGGTCAACACGGCCTGCGCGCCAAGCGCGCGCGCCTTGACGATGTCGACGCCGCGGCGCACGCCGCCGTCGAGCAATACGGTCAGCTTGGTTCCTACTGCTCTTGAAATTTCAGGTAAAGCATCCAGGGTCGCCGCGGCGCCGTCGAGCTGCCGTCCGCCGTGGTTCGACACCACCACGCCATCGCAGCCGATCGCCGCCGCGCGCTCGGCGTCGTCGGGCCGCTCGACGCCTTTCAGCAGCAGCCGGCGCGGCCATTGGTCGCGGAGCTGCTTGATGTATTCCCAGTCGAGACCGGCATCCATCTCGCGACCCACCGCGGTGACGATATCGGTGCCGCTCGGCGTGCTGAACGGATAGCCCTCGAGGTTCGCCATGCCCGGCAGGCCATTGCGCAGCATGTCGAGCGCCCACGCCGGCTTGAAGATCACGTCGCGCGAGTTGCGCCAGTTCGGGCTGTACGGCGTGTGGAAGCCGTTGCGCGGGTCGCGCTCGCGCTTCCCGGACACCGGCAGGTCGACGGTGACGAGGATCGCCTCGTAGCCCGCATTCTTCGCCCTCTCGACGAGCCGCGTCCTGAACTCGAGGTTGCGCACGCAATAGAGCTGGTACCAGAGGCGGCCGCCGACTTCCTGCGCGACGCGCTCGATGCTGAACGCCGACGGCGTCGCCATGGTGAAGGGCACGCCCAGGGCCTTGGCCGCGCGCGCGAGCATCAGCTCCGCGCCGAAGCGGCCGGCGCTGATGCCGCCGGTCGGGGCGATGGCGAGCGGCAGGTTCACGGTCCTGCCGAAAAGCTCGGTTTTCAGGTCGACGGAGGAGACATCGACCAGCACCTTGGGGAGCAGCCGCAGCCGCTGGAAGGCCGCGCGGTTGTCGCGCAGGGTGATCTCGTCCTCGGCGCCGCCGTCGAAGAAGTCGAAGATCGCCCGCGGCAGGCGGCGTTTCGCCATCAGCCGCAGGTCCTCGATATTGACCGCCTCCCCCAAGTGCATAATTGCGGGCGACTCTACCCCGTAAAGGCCCCCCCGTGCTCCGTCTTTTCGCTATCGCATTGCTGTTTCCCCTGACCGCCTTCGGCCAGGCCTTCCCCTCCAAGCCGATGCGCATCGTCGTGCCCTTCACCCCGGCCGGCGCGGTCGACATCGCCACTCGCGCCACCGCCAACGAGATGACCAAGGTCCTCGGCCAGACGGTGGCGGTGGAGAACAAGCCCGGTGCCGGCGGCAACCTCGGCATCCTCGACGTGGCGCGCTCGGCCCCCGACGGCTACTCGATGGTGATGAGCACCAGCGCCATCCAGGCGGTGAACCCGGCGCTGTACGCCAAGATGCCGCTCGACCCGAACAAGGAGCTCGCGCCCGTCGCGCCGCTCGTCTCGCTCTCCAACGTGCTGGTCGTGCACCCGTCGGTGCCGGCGCGCAGCGTGAAGGAGATCATCGCGCTCGCCAAGAAGGACCCCGGCAAGTGGACCTACGCCTCGAGCGGCAACGGCACCAGCATCCACATGTCCGGCGCCATGTTCACCCAGTTCACCGGCACCGACATCCTGCACATCCCGTACAAGGGCAGCGCGCCGGCGATCACCGACCTGCTCGCCGGTCAGACCAACATGATGTTCGACAACATCCCCTCGGCCCTGCCGCACATCAAGTCGGGGCGGCTGATCGCGCTCGCCACCAGCGGCGCGAAGCGCGACCCCGCTCTCCCCAACGTGCCGACCATCGCCGAAGCCGGCGTGCCGAACTACGAGTCGGGCGTGTGGTTCGGCATCATGGTGCCGGCCGGGACGCCGCACGACATCATCATGAAGCTCAATGCCGCCGCAGTGCAGGCCACCAAGTCGCCGGAATTCATCAAGCGCATGACCGACCTCGGCTACAGCATCATCCCCGGCTCGCCCGAGGACATGGCGCGGATGCTCAAGGCCGAAGTCGCGCGCTGGACGCCGATCGTCAAGGCTTCCGGAGCCAAGGTCGACTGACATGAACAAGGCCGCGAGCAGAGTGAAGCGCATCGAGGGCGTGCTCTCGCCCGTCATCACGCCGTTCGGCAAGGACTACGCGCCGGATGCGAAGCGTTTCGTCGCGCACTGCCGCTGGCTGCTGCGCAGCGGCTGCGCCGGCCTGGCGGTGTTCGGCACGAACAGCGAAGCGAACTCGATGTCCGTTGCCGAGAAAAGGAAGCTGCTGGAAGCGCTGGTTGCGGGCGGCGTCGAGCCCTCGGCGCTGATGCCCGGCACCGGCCACTCCGCGCTCACCGACTCGATCGAGCTGACACGCGCGGCGGTCTCGATGGGCTGCGCCGGCGTGCTGATGCTGCCGCCCTTCTACTACAAGGGCGTCTCGGACGAAGGCCTGTACCGGAATTTCGCCGAGATCATCGAGCGCGTCGGCGACGAGCGGCTGCAACTGTACCTGTATCACATCCCGCCGGTCTCGCAGGTCGCCATCACGCTCAACCTGATCGAGAAGCTGCTCTCGAAGTATCCCGGCATCGTCGCCGGCGTGAAGGATTCTTCCGGCGACTGGGCGAACACCAAGGCGATGCTCGATGCCTTCGCCAAGGGCGGCTTCGACGTCTTCGCCGGCAGCGAGACGTTCCTGCTCGACAACATGCGGAACGGCGGCAAGGGCTGCATCACCGCCACCGGCAACATCAATCCCGGCGCGATCGCCAACGTCTACAGGAACTGGCGCTCGGCCGACGCCGACAAGCTGCAGGCCGGCATCACCGCGACGCGCAAGATCGTGCAGAAGCAGCCGATGATCCCGGCGCTGAAGAGCGCGGTGGCGCACTTCGGCAACGATCCGCAATGGAGGACCTGCCGGCCGCCGCTGGTCGAACTGACCTCGAACCAGGAAGAAGAGTTGATCCGCGACCTCAAGGGCGCGGGCTTCAGCATGCCCGGCCTCGTCTGAAGACGGTCCTCGTCACCGGCGCCGCGCAGGGCATCGGCAAGGCGGCGGCGGCACTCTTCGAGAAGTCCGGTTTCCGCGTCCTCGCGCTGGACAAGCAACCCGGCGGCATCACCTACGATCTGCGCGATCTCGCCGGCATCCCGAAGTTGATCGCCTCGCTCGGCGAGATCGACGTCCTGGTCAACAACGCCGGCGTGCTCTACTGCCCGCCGCACGACGCCTTCTCCGAAGCGCAGGTGCAGGAGATCCTCACCGTCAACCTGCGCGCGCCGGTGGCTCTGATCGAGGCGGTGGCGCCGCAGATGAAGAAGCGCAAGTCCGGGCGCATCGTCAACGTCGGCTCCGTCGCCGCCTTTACCGGCCATCCCGATCTCTGGTACGGCGCTACCAAGGCGGCGCTGCTCAACATCACCAAGAGCTACGCCGGCTACCTGGGCAAGGACGGGATCCTCGTCAACGCGGTCGCGCCCGGGCCGACGCTGACGGCGATGTACGAGCAGCTTCCGCAGTCGCGGAAGGACGCGGTCGAGCGCTCGGTCTATTCCGGCCGCGCCTGCAAGCCCGAGGAAGTCGCGCAGGCGATCTTCTGGCTCGGCACGTCGAGCCCCGACTATCTCTCCGGCACCACCGTCGACGTCAACAACGGCTCCTATCCCCGCTAGTAGCCGCGGCGAATTTTCGCGAGTAGCCTAGGACGTCGACCCCGTGGGGAGGTTCGTCGCGTGCGGCTGAACCGGCTCGAATGGATGCTGATCGGCACCTCGGTGCTCGCGCTGGCGGCCGCCTGGCTCTTCACCTACTGGAACATCGTCCAAGACCGCGAGATCACGCGCTCCGCGAGCGTCCGGAGCGTCGATTCGCTCGCGGTCGGCCTGGAGGAGCACTTCCGCGTCACGCTGCGCGACGCGCGCAACGCCGCCTATGCCGCGGCCGTGCTGATCGAGAACGCCGGCGGCTTCGGCGGGTTCAAGGGCGCGCTCGGCCTGCATCGGGAGCTGAATCGCGAGCTGCACGACGACATTTCCACGGCGCGGCTGATCGCGGTCGACCAGCTCGGGCGCGTCGTGGCTTCGTCGTCCGAATACCCGCTGCCGGCAATACCGCCGCAGCGGGAAACGCTGGCGTGGCACGCAGCGCATCCCGCCGAGCGCGGCTTCCGCCTCGGCGTGCCGCACCGGGGCGCCCTCGGCAGCGGCATGGTGATTCCCTATTCGCGCGCGATCTTCGACCGCAACGGCAGGGTCGCCGGCGTCGTGGTGGCCGAGCTGAGGGCCGAATACCTCGCGCGCCTCTACGGGGCGCTGGCACGGGGCAGCGATGCTTCGACCGTGGTGTTCAACCGCGATGGCGTGATCCTGATGCGCGTGCCGTACGAAGAGCGCTTCATCGGCAATAGCGCCACCGACCTGGTCGCCTTCAATGCGATGCTCGAGGCGAGCGGCAATACCGAGTTCACCAGCATGTGGGATCGCAAGACGCGCTTCTACTCGCATCGCGTCCTGCCCAACGAACCCGTTCTGATCGCCGTGGGCGTCGATCGGGACGAGGTCATGGCGCCCGCGGTCAACCGGGCGCGCAATCGCGTGACGCTGATCGGCATCGCGACCCTGGTCTTCGCGGCGATGGTCTGGCTGCTGGTGGCGGAGCTGCGACGGCTGGCGCGCAGCGAGGAGCGGCTGCGGGCGGTATCGCAGCGGCTGATGAACGTCGAGGAAATCCAGCGCCGCAGCCTCAACCGCGAGCTGCACGACCGGGTCGGACAGAACCTCTCGGCGCTGCAGCTGAACCTCGCCACGCTGCGCATCGAGCTCGACGGCGGCACGACCCGGGCGGCGGGCGAGCGCCTGCACGACGCGCAATCGCTGCTCGAGGCCACCTCGAACCAGGTGCGCGACGTCATGGCGGATCTGCGGCCGGCCGCCCTCGACGACTTCGGGCTGCTCGCCGCGCTGCGCGATCACGCCGCCGGCGTTTCGGCGCGCCTGCGCATCGCGATCGCGGTGCAGGGCAAGGACCTGGAGCCGCGCCTGCCGCTTGCCACCGAAATGGCGCTGTTCCGCATCGTCCAGGAGGCGCTGAACAACGTCGCGCTCCACTCGCGGGCGCGCAAGGCGGAAATTGCGCTCGCCGTTACCCCGCGCGTGGTGCGGCTGAGCGTTGCCGACGACGGCACCGGCTTCAACGCCGCCCGCCCGCCGCGGCGCGCCGCCCACTACGGCATCGCGATCATGCGCGAGCGCGCCGAGGCGGTGGGCGCACGCCTGCGCATCGCTTCCCGGCCGGGCAAGGGCACCCGCGTCGAAATCGAACTGGCCAGAGCCGCCGCATGACCATTCGCGTGCTGCTGGTCGACGATCACGCGGTGATGCGCGAGGGCCTGCACGCGCTACTCGCTGCCAGCGCGGGCATCAGCGTCGTCGGCGACGTGGGCAATGGCCGCGAGGCGCTGCGACGCACCGTCGAGCTCAAGCCCGACGTCGTGGTCATGGACATCGCCATGCCGGACCTGAACGGCATCGAGGCAGCGGCCATGATCCACGAGCGCTGCCCGGACACGCGCATCGTGATCCTGTCGATGCATTCCTCCAGCGAGCACCTGTACCGCGCCTTCGCCGCCGGCGCGTCGGCCTACGTGCTCAAGTCTTCCGCCGGCGCCGAGGTCACCCGGGCGGTGCTGGCGGTGCACGGCGGACGGCGCTATGTCAGCCCCGCGCTGCGCGAGGCCTACGAGGCGCAAGGGCCGGCGCGCGCCAGCCCGCTCGGCAGCCTGAGCGCGCGCGAGCGCCAGGTCCTGCAGCTCGTCGTCGAGGGCAAGTCGAGCGCCGAGATCGCGGCGCTGGTGCACCTGTCGCGCAAGACCGTCGAAACCTACCGCAGCCGGATCATGAAAAAGCTCGGCGTGAACGACGTGCCGTCCCTGGTCAAGTTCGCGCTGCTGCAGGGGATCACCCCCGTCGCCTGATATCAGACTCTCCCGACAGACCGTAGCTCCGTCCGGCCGTAGCTTCTCAGCCGATGGGACGTGCTGTGAACCTGCTTGTCGTCGACGGCGAGGCCATGATGCGCGCCCGGCTGCGCGCGTATCTGGAGCTGATCCTGCCGAGCTGCCGGGTGCTCGAAGCATGGAACGGGGCGCACGCGCTCGCGCTTTGTGCCAGCGAGCGGCCGGAGCTGGTACTGGTCGATATCGGCCTGCCGGACACCAACGGCATCGCGCTGACCGCCCGCCTGCGGGCCTTGTCGCCCGCGCCGGCGGTAATCGTCATTTCGTACCACGACGGCGAGGACTACGCCGCCCGGGCGCGCGCCGCCGGGGCCTGCACCTACCTCGTCAAGAATCGCCTCGCCTCCGAGCTCGCCCCGGCGCTGGCCCGGGCGCTCGGCATCAGGCCCCGCTCGGCTAGTACGCCCGGAAGCGAATCGTCGGGTCCCGCTTGATCTGCTCGACGAGCGCGACCTCCCAGGAGAGGTACTCGCGCGCGTGCTTCTCGTAGTCGCTGCCGTGGTCGTAGGGCTTGTACCAGACGTCGTCGGTCGCCGTCGTCGCGCGCTCGATGCCCGCTTCCCACGCGCCCTTCCAGGCGGCGTTGCCGCCATCCAGGACACGCACCGTCGCTTGCGGCCAAAGGGCCTGTGCCTCGGGCGCCGCGAGGTGTGCGAGAACGCCGTCTTCCGAAGTGAGCGTGAGCGAGCCCATCGCGTCGATCTTGTCCGTGGCTTCGGCGAGGCGTGAGCGCACGACCCAGCACGCCCCCGGAATGTGCCGGTAGCGAAAACGCAGGCTGGTCGAAAAGTCGAGCACCGAGCCGGCCGGTTCGCGCACCGATGCCCACGGAACAAGAACGAGGCCCCGCGGCTTGCGCGGCCCGGACTCGCGCGGCAACCCCTCGCCACCCTCGAGCACATGGACGTCGGGCCAGCCCATCTGGTTCAGCCAGGAAGCGGTCATGACGGCGCGCACGCGCTCGGTGTCGATGAGCACCACGCGTGCGTTGCGCACGCCGACGTACTCGTCCGCCGCCTGCACCAGCTGTCCGCCCGGCGCATGGCGCGCGCCGGCGATGCGGTCCTTCTCGAACTCCTCGCGCGTGCGCACATCGAGCAGGTAGAGAGTCCGCGAAGCGTCCTGCTGCCATTCGCGCAGGTTTTCAACGGAAATGAATTGAACCGAAAAACGCTCGGCCACGCGTTGCGCAACCTCGCGCGCCTTCGCTCGACCCGTCGCGGTCGGCTCGGGGCCCGTCCGCGAAGAGCCGCGCTCGCACTCGAAGCCAGCGAGGTCCCAGCCCATCGTCCCGTCCTTCAGCGCCACCACCCTGTTCGGGATGCCGGCGTTGCGCAACGACTGGCAGCCGATGATGCTGCGCGTACGGCCGGCGCAGTTAACCACCACCAGCGTGTCCGGATCCGGGGCGAGATCGTGCACGCGCCAGGCGAGCTCGGCGCCCGGCACGTCGATGCCGCCAGGGATGTTCATGCGGTGGTACTCCTCGAAAGGCCGCGAATCGAGGATCACCAGCTTTTTCTTCTGCGCCAGAAGCCCCTTCAGCTCGCTCGCCGGGATGCGCGGCGTCGCGTAGTGGTGCTCGACGAACTCGCCGAAAGCTTTCGACGGCACGTTCACGCCGCTGAAGAGCTCGCCGCCCGAGGCTTTCCAGGCCGCGCAACCCCCCTCGAGGATTGAAAGGTCGGTGTAACCGAGCTCGGCAAGCTTCAGCCTGGATTTTTCGGCAAGACCCTCATCGCCGCCATCGAGGACGACAATCGGCGCATCGCGCCGCGGCACCAGGTCGCCGATCATCATCTCCAGGCGCGAGAGCGGCGCCGAGCAGGCGAAGAAGGGATGGCCGCGATAGTGCACACCCTGCTCGCGCACGTCGAGGAGCGCGAGCTCCCCGGTCGAGGCGAGCCGCGGCTTCAGCTCGTCCGGACGGATTCCCTGGCCTCGCGAATGTCGGAGTGGGGCGGGAAGATCTTCCAGGCCCCCGTCTTGGCGTCGTAGTACTCGCGCTGGAGCAGCTTCTCCAGCGCGAGGCCGTACATGTGGAAGTTCACCAGCGGCGCCTGGATGTGGATCGAGTGCAGGTCCTCGGGCATGAACGCGACGCCCGTGCCCTGCTTCACCACGTGCTCGCCCTTCTGCCGCACGCCGCTCGCGTCGCGGTCGTAGAAGCGGTTCAGCTCCTCGCCGCTCACGCCGACGATCACCGCCCAGCTGGGCTTGTGGTTGTGGGCCGGCGTGCCGTAGTTGCCGAAGGACGAGTTGGCATAGAGGGCGAAGCGGTGGTCCTCGTCCTCGGAAACGCGGTACAGGCAGGAGTTGCGCTTGCTACCGGGCTGCGGCGGCGGGAAGTCGGCGGCGGTGAAGAGCTGGGCGTGCGCCGCCAGCCGGATCAGGCGCTGCTTGATCTTCTCCAGGCTCTCGCGCGTCACCCCGTCGCGCGCCTCGATGACGCGCACCTCGGCGACTGCCGCCTCGATTTCTTTCCGCCGTTGCACTACCCGATCGGTCATGGGAGTAGATTATGCGCGCAGTCAACCGCAGAGGGGGAATCATGGCACTCAAGACAGCCACCAACGAAGTCTGGACCGCCACCATCGACGACCGCGCCGGCGGCGCGGCGGACATCCTCGAGAAGCTCGCCGCGGCCAAGGTCAATCTGGAGATGGTGTTCGCGCGCCGCACGCCCGAGCAGCCCGGCAAGGGAATGATGATCGTCGGTCCCATCAAGGGCAAGAAAGCGGAGCAGGCGGCGCTTGCCGCTGGGCTCGGCAAGAACAGCATGATGCACGGCCTGCGCGTGGAGGGCGGCGACAAGCCGGGGCTGGGCGCGAAGATCACGCGCGCACTGGGCAATGCCGGCATCAGCTTCCGCGGCCTGACCGCTCACGCGATCGGCAAGAAGTTCATCTGCAACATCGCGCTCGACGACGCTGGCGATGCCGCCCGCGCGGCGGCGGTCCTGAAGAAGCTCTAGGCCGGCCCTAGCGGACCTTGTAGATTTCTTCTTCGAAGGTGCCGCGCGAGACCAGGAGCGAGCCGCGCCGCTTGTCGATCTGGGCGACGAGCGCGGCGCGCTCGCCCTTGCCTTCCCACAGCGCCTTGTAGACCTGGCGCGGCTTCTTGTCGCCGAGCGTGTCGCGCTGCTCGCTCGCCGGCGCGCCGTAGCGCTGCTTGACGAAGGCGATGAAGCGGTCGAGATCGCGGGAGTCGAAGCGCACGTCGAAGGCTTCGACGCGGTCCTTGCGCAGGTAGAAGGTGATCCGCGCCTCGATGCCGCCGAAGTTGATGCGCGAATCGTCGCAGCGCCGGTCGGCGGCGCGGCTCTCCCATTCCAGCTTCTTGCAGTTGGCGCTCGGGAACTTCCGCCTCACCTCGGCTTCCGGCGCGCCGAGCAGGATGCCGTTCGCGTCGAAGGCCGCCTGCGCCGCGGGGGAAAGGAGCACTGCGACCGCCATCAGGAACGCTCGCATCGTCACACCCGCGCGATCAGCCGGTTACCGAGCATGGCCAGTCGATCGGCCATGATGGCGAGGAACGCCTCGATGAAGCGCGCGCGGCAGCCCTCGGAGAGCCCGTCGATGTCCTGCACCCGCATGCGGATCGCCCAGCTCGGCTGCACCGCCGTCACCGTGGCGCTGCGGATGTTGCCGTCGCGGCGCGCATAGGCCATCTCGCCGACGCATTCCCCGGCGCTCACCGCGTTGAGCAGCTTGCCGCGCTGGGTCACCTTGAGCAGGCCGGAGGCGAGGATGTACAGGTGATCGTCCTCGCTGCCTTCCCGGATCAGCTCCTCGCCCTCGGCATGGTTGCGCCAGGAGGAGTTGCGCACCGCTTCCCACAGCTCGACGTCGCCGAAGCGCTTGAAAAACGCCAGCCGCCGCGCTGCCGCGAACTTCTCGGCGTCGGAGAGTTCGGTTTCCTTGTGCTCGAGTTCGAGCAGGTCGCCGAGCGCCGATGCGAATTCGGCCCAGCTGGCGAAGCGGCCGTCGCGCGACTTCGAGAGAGCGCGCGCCAGCACCGCCTCGAGCGCGGCCGGCATGCCGGGGCGCAGCTCCGAGGCCGGCTGCGGCGTGCCGTCGACGATGTTGTCGATCAGGGCGAAGCTGGTCGCGCCGTTGAACGGCCGCCGCCCGGTGAGAAGGTGGTAGAGCACGCCGCCGAGGGAGAACATGTCGCTGCGGAAATCGATCTCCTCGCCTTTTACCTGCTCCGGCGACATGTAAGCGGGCGAGCCGACGCCCGAGACCTGGGTAATCTCGCTGCGATCGAGCTGCGCGGCGCCGAAATCGGAGACCTTGATGTCATGGTCGCCGTGCGTAAGGATGTTGGCCGGCTTGATGTCCCGGTGCACCACGCCGATGCTGTTGGCGAACTCGAGCGCCTTGCAGCATTTGTAGACGATGCCGACGATCTTCGCCGGATCGAGCAGCGCCTGCGGCTCGCAGTAGCGGGTCAGGGGGTCGCCTGCCACCAGTTCCATGACCAGATAACGCAGCGCGTCGCCGCCGGTTAACTCCTCGATGCCGGCGTCGAAGATGCTGACGATGTGCGGGTGGCGAAGCTTGCCGGCCAGGGCAGCCTCGTTCTGGAAGAAACGCAGCTGTCGCCGGGCGGCGTCGGCCTCCGCGGGCAGCTTCTCCATCACTTTCAGTGCGACATCCGTCTGGCGGAAAGGGTCCACGGCGAGGTAGACCGTGCCGGTCGCTCCCTTGCCGAGCTGGCGCCTGATCTCGTATTTGCCGATGCGTTCCAGCATGAAATGTTGCTCACCCGCGCTGCGGCGATACTACAATAGTCGCGAAAATCGGAGCCGGGGGGCTGGTGGAGCAGAAAAGAGAAGAGTTGCGCGGCGACGAGCTGGCTCAGTGGCTGGAGGACAGCGGCCGCAGACGCGCAATCCGCCTCGACGAGTCGCCCGAGGCGCTGCTCGGCCTGGTCGAGAAGATCTCGGGCGCGAAGCTGCGTTCGGCGGACGACATCACCACCTATTTCGAGAGCCTCAGGCTGAAGGAGCTCGAGCGCCGGCAGGCGGAGACCAAGCGCCGCGCGCTGCGCGAGGGCTTCCTGGTCGCCATGCTGGTCGTTTCCGCGGCGCAGTACTACTACTGGGACGTGAACCTGCAGATCGCCAGCCTGCACAAGGTCCACTACTTCGTCGCGCCGGTGGGCTCCGGCCCGCGTTCCACGTCGACGCTGCCGTCGACGGTCTAGCGCTCTACAAGCCCAGGCCGCTCAGGCGCTCGCGTTCCGCCGGCGGGACGCTCTGCAGCAACTCGACGATGAATTGGTCCTGGTTCCGGTAGGCACGCGCCTGATCCCCATCGATGGAGGAAACGCGGAACAGCATGCCGTCGGGGATGCGTCCGGTCATCCCGAGCCTGATTTCGACCAGCCGCTTCTGCAGCTTTCCCTGGATCGCGCGATCGCCGACCGTAAACCAGTAGGTCACCGGCTCCTGGCGCGCGCGCAGCGTGGCGTAGAGCCGCCGCACCGGAATCTCACCGAACGGCGTGGATAGCTGCGCGGCGTCGTTCCTCTCGATCGCGAATCCGAAAGCGGGATAGCACACCTCGGGCTTGTGGGCCTGTAGCTGTCCCCGCTGGTCGCTCCCATAGGCGAGCGAAAGCATGATGCGGTATCCGGCCTTGTTGACGTAGGTGCGGCTGAGGATCTGGCTGTAGATCCGGTCGAGAATCTCCTGGGTCTGCGGGTTGACCACTTCCACATGGCGTTGCGGCTCCTCCCGCCAATCGCCGAACGCCTTGGGTACGATCTGCTCGAGCGAAATGCTGCGCTCATCCGCGAGCCGCGCCGTCGGCTTCGCCAGGATGGCGCCGATGGAAGCGACCAGCATCAGCGCTCCCACCAGCCACGAAACCGCGGGGATCGATGCTCGCATCGTGCCAGACCCGTCAGCCGCCAATCGCTTCCTCGGTTTCCTCGAGATCCAGCTCGCCTGCTTCGCCGCGAGCCGCGCCGCTGAGCAGGAAGCCGCTGCACGCGTAAGCGAAGATCCTGCCGACTCTGGCGCTCGCCGCCTCGCACGACAGGCGCCGCGCCGCCTGCTTCTGCACGCCGTAGAGGAGCAGCAGCAGGCCGAGGAACGAGCTGTCGACGTACGACACCCCGGAGAGATCGATCCGCACGTTCCTGCCGGCGGCGGTCACCGCCATCAGGCAGGCGCGCAGGCGCGGAAGGTTTTCCTCCGCCCATGCGCCGCGCAGGCGGATCAGCGCTTCATCGCCTTTTTCCACCACCTGCAGCTCGGCCGAATCGAACGCGGCGCGCTGCGGCTTGTGCCAGCGAACGAGCCACGCGAACGGCAGGATGCGGGCGAAGAGCAGCCGCAGCAGGTTGAAGCCGTCGCCGAGATAGCGCCGCCACAGCGAAGGCTCCTCCTTGATCCGCCACAGCCATTCCAGCCCGAGGTTTTGCATCCAGGTCGGCGCGCGGCGCACGGTGCCGGCGACGAAATTGACGACCGCGCCGAGGTGGCTGATGGCGGGCACGACGATGCTCGCGCGATTGCGCTCGATCCACGCCTGGCCTTTCTTGGCGCCCAGCGAGAC
>DATNCP010000034.1:0-2997 GCA_035607175.1 Burkholderiales bacterium | reverse complement strand
AGGCAAGAAGATCCATTGCTTCGTCGCGAAACCGCCCCACCCCGCCCGGCAGAAAGCACTTCCACAGCGGCAGGTCCTGGTGGACGTGGAAGCCGGCGAGCACGTTCTCGAGCAGCGTGAGCTGCTTGAAGAGGCGGATCTTCTGGAAGGTGCGCGCGATGCCGAGACGGACGCGTTCGTGGGCAGGCGACCCGATGAGGTTTGTTTCGTCGAATTGAAGAGAACCTGAGTCGGGCTGGTAGATACCGGACAGTAGGTTCAGCAGCGTCGACTTGCCGGCGCCGTTCGGGCCGATCAGGGCGAAGATGGCGCCCTGCGGCACCGCGATGGAGACGTTCTGCACCGCCGCCACGCCGCCGAAGCTTTTGTTCAGCCTTTCCGCGCGGAGGAAGCTCAAGGGCGCATCCTGTTACGTAACGACAGCAAGGCCTGGATGATGCCGCCGGGCATGAAGAGCACCACCAGCGTGAGCGCGATGCCGTAGATCATCAGGCGAAGCTCGCCGAAGCCGCGCAACAGCTCGGGAAGGAAGGTGAGCACCACGGCGCCGATCACCGGGCCGATCATGGTGCCCATGCCGCCGACGATCACCATCGCCATCATGGTGAAGGACTCGACGATGCCGAAGGCGTCGGGCACCAGCGTGCCGACGAAGCCGGGGTAGAAGCAGCCGGCGAGACCCGCGATTGCTGCGCCCAGGCCGAAGGCGAAGGCTTTCCAGACTGCGCCGTTGACGCCGAGTGCGGCCGCCGACACCTCGTCCTCGCGGATCGCGCGCAGCGTGTCGCCGACCGGGGAGTGCACCAGGTTGTCGAGCAGGAAGTACACGAGCAGACCGATGCCGGCCACGAGGTAGAACAACGCCACCGCGTTCGGCACCGGCGGCAGGATGCCGTAGATGCCGCGCACACCCTGCGTCACGCTCTCCCAGTTGACCAGCACCTGGTAGGTGATGACCGCAAAGCCGAGCGAGGCGATGGCGAGATAGTGGCCGCGCAGCCGCGCCGCGAAGGCGGCGAGCGCCAAGCCGACGAGGCCGGCCGCGGCGACCGCGGCGAGCGCGGCGAGCCAGAAGTTCCAGCCGTAGGTCTTGATGAGGATGGTCGAGACGTAGGCGCCGATGCCGAAGAACGCCGACTGCCCGAGGTTCAGCTGGCCGGTGTAGCCGAGCACCAGGTTGAGCGACAGCGCGAGCAGCACGTTCATCGCGCACAGCACCAGGATGCCGCGCCAGTACGCGCTGTTCAGCAGCCAGGGCGCGGCGGCGATGACGATCAGGGCAAGAAGAAAGGCAATCCCTCTTTTCCCGGTGAAGACTCCAGTCAAACGTTCTCCTCCTTGTGCTCGGCGATGAGGCCGGTGGGCCGCACGACGAGCATCAGGAGCAGCATCGCGAACACCACGAGGTCGATGAGCCCCGAGCCGAGGTACTGGACGGTGAAGGCCTCGATGATGCCGACGAGGAGCCCCGCGATGATGGTGCCTTCCATGTTGCCGAAGCCGCCGATGATGACGATGGCGAAGGCCTTGACGATGAGCGAGGCGCCGGTGAAGGGCGTGAGCACGACCACCGGGCCGAGCATCGCGCCGGCGACGCCGGCGAGCGCCGAGGCGATCACGATGGTGAGCGCGATCACCAGGTTCTCGTTGATACCCATGAGGCCCGCGGTCTCGCGGTCCTGCGCCACGGCGCGCAGCGCCTTGCCCATGAAGGTGAAGCGCATGAACGCGTAGAGCGCGGCGATCGCGGCAACCGATACCGCGACCACGAGCGCGCTCTGCCCGCTGAAGAAGATCGGCCCGAGGCGGATCGTCTCGCGCGCGAGCGGCGAGTCGAACTGGTAGGGGATCGGGCCGAACAGCGCGAGCTGGCCGTTCTCGAGCAGCACCGACACGCCGATGGTGGCGATGAGCGGCCGCAGCTCGTCGGCGCCGCGCCGGCGCAGCGGTGCGAACACGGCGGCGCTCACGATCCAGCCCAGGAGGGCCCCCGCCCCTAAGGCTGAAAATAACGAGAGCAGGTAGGCGCCGGTGTCGGGGATTCCCAGCACCTTGGTGGCAAATCTCGTCACCGTGAAGAAGGCGCTGAAGGCGCCGACGGTGACGAAGTCGGCGTGCGCGAAGTTGATCTGGTTCAGCACCCCGTAGATCAGGGTGAGCCCGAGCGCCACCATCACGTAGAGGCAGCCGAGGTAGATGCCGTTGACGGACTGCTGAACGACGAGCGCCAGGAGGTCCGTCACGGGATTGGCGCTAGCGCGCTATTGCCAGCTCAGCCCCTTCCATGACAGGTCCTTCTGCGTCTCGACGAAATGGACCACCGAGAGGTCGGAGTTCTGGCCCTTCTTGTCGAAGCTGATCTTGCCGGTGGTGACCTCGACGTCCTTGAACTGGGTGAACTGCTCGCGGATCGTTTCCGAGTCCTTCGCGCCGCGGCGCACCGCCTCGGCGACCAGCAGGATCGTGTCGTAGGCGTGGGCGTTGATGTGCGTCGGGGTCTTGCCGGCGCCGTACTTCAGCTGGAACGCCTTGATGAAGTCCTGCACCACCTTGCGTTTCTCGTTCGGGTCGAACTGCACGATGCGCACATAGCCCACCGCCGCCTGCCCGGCCTTCTGGTCGTAGCCCCACGGCAGCCAGATCGACCCCATCTGCACGCCGTGCCCGCCGCCGCCCTTCACCACGTTCGCCTGCGCGAGCGCCTGCGAGAGGCGCACCTGCTGGCCTTCCAGCGCGAAGGTCGGCAGCACGTCGACCTTGCCGAGCGAGGCGATGCGCGTCGCGATCGCGGTGAAGTCGTTCACGTCGCGGCCGAAGTCGATCTTCGCCAGCACCTTGCCGCCCGCGGCTACGAAGGGCTTCTCGAAGCCCTCGGCGTTGTCGTTGCCGGCGTTGGTCTTCTCGTAGAGGATCACCGCGGTCTGCGCCTTCAGGTGGCCGCGCGCTACCTTGACGAGCGGTGCGCTCTGCTGCTCGGCGTTCGGGAAGATGCGGAAC
>DATNCP010000018.1:0-32821 GCA_035607175.1 Burkholderiales bacterium | reverse complement strand
CCTTCGATTTCATTTCATGAAGCTCGGCAGCCAGAGCGAGAGGATCGGGAAGGCGACCAGGATGGCGAGGCGCACGCAGTCGATGGTCATGAACGGCAGCACGCCGCGGAAGATGACGCGCGTCGGCACCTGCGGCAGCAGGGTGTTGAGGACGAACAGGTTCATGCCCACCGGCGGGCTGATGAGCCCGATCTCGACCACCACGACGATGAGGATGCCGAAGTAGATCGGGTCGACGCCGAGGTGGACGATGAGCGGGAAGAAGACCGGCACCGTCAGCAGGATCATGGAGAGCTCCTCCATCGCCGTGCCGAGGATGACGTAGATGATCATGATCACCGCCACCACCATGATCGGGCTCAGCTGGAAGCGGCTGACGAAGTTCTTCAGGTCGTCGGGCATCGTCGTGATGTTGACGAACTCGGCGAACATCAGCGCGCCGATCAGGATCATGAACAGCATCGCGGTGGTGCGCGCGCTCTCCAGCAGCGCCGCATAGAGCGCGCGCCAGGTGAGCGACTTGCGGGCGAAGGCGAACACCAGGGCGCCGAACGCGCCGACCCCCGCGCCCTCGACGGCGGTGAAGACGCCGCCGTAGATCCCGCCCATGACGAGCGCGAAGAGCGCGATCACGCTGGTCACGCCCTTGTAGATGAGCGACAGGCCGAACACCGCCAGCGCGCCGAGCACGGCCGCGTCGTCGGACTCGAGCCAGCCGAAGCTGGCCGAGCCGACCACCGCCACGCCCACCGCGGCGAACCAGCCGAAGCCGTGCAGCGTGTCGAAGCGCTCCTTCCAGGAGAGGCGCTCGCCTCGCGGCGCGGAGGCTGGGTCGCGCCAGACGAAGTACTGCACGGCGATGCAGAGGAGGAAAGTGGCGATGATCCCCGGGATGATGCCGGCGGCGAACAGCTTGCCGATGCTGGTGCCGGTCATGATCCCGTAGATCACCATGATGGTGGAGGGCGGGATCAGGATGCCGAGGGTGCCGCCCGCGGCGATGGCGCCGGTCGCGAGCGCGTCGGAGTAGCCGAACTTCTTCATCGACGGGTACGCGACCTTGGCAAACGTCGCGGCGGTGGCGATCGACGAGCCGCAGATCGCGCCGAAGCCGGCGCAGCCGCAGATGGTCGCCATCGCCAGGCCGCCGCGCAGGTGACCGATGAAGGCATACGCGGTGCGAAACAGCTCCTGCGACATGCCGGCGCGGGTGACCAGGTTGCCCATGAGGATGAAGAGCGGCACCACCGTCAGCGCGTAGTTGCGCCCGGTCTCGTAGATCTTGGTCTGCGCGGTGGCGAAGGCGACGGCCCAGTTCCAGTCGCGCATGTAGGCATAGCCGACGATGCCGACCACGCCCATCGAAAGCGCGATCGGCAGGCGCAGGAAGGCGAGCACCAGCATGATGCCCAGGCCGATCAGCGATTCAGTCATGAAGCTAGGTGGTCACCTGGTTGGTGCGCGCAGCGCCAGGCACGAACATCTTGAAGACGTGCACGATGCCGGTGAGGCCGATCATCAGGGCCATGAAGTACACGAAGGGCCCGATGGGGATGCGCAGCACGTCGGTCGTGTCGGCATAGCCGGCGATCCGGTCCGCCTTGATCCAGACCTGCCAGGAGAGGAAGAACATGATCGCCGCGCAGATCAGGTGCATGACCCGGACCCAGGCCCGCGCGACGCGGTCGGGCAGGATGCGGTCGATGAAGTCCATCGTCACGTGCTCGTCGGCGTGCGAGACGAGCGGCAGGCCGGCGAAGATCAGCACCACCAGCCCGAGCTCGGTGATCTCGAAGGCGCCGCGGATCGGCTTGTTCAGCAGGTAGCGGCCCACCACGTCGAAGAAGGTGAGCACCATCATGGAAAAGAGAAGGGCGGATGCCGCGATGCCGAGCACGGCGTCCGCCCGCCTTTCCCACAGCGACTTCACTTACCGGAGGCTACTTTTTTCAGCTCCTGGTGGAACTCGTCGAGCACCGCCTTGGCGTTGGGCAGCTTGCCGCTCGCCTTCTTGAGCCAGTCCTCGATGATCGGGCCGGAGCGCTTCTTCGCCTCGGCCTGCATCGCCGCCGTCGCGGGCATGATGTTCGCCCCGGCCGCCTTCAGCGCGTCGAGGCCGACCTTGTCGGCGCGGTCCCAGGACTGGCCGTTGCTGCGCGCCGCGTACTCGCCGGCGAACTTGGCGATGATCGCCTGATCCTGCTTCGGGATCTTGTTCCACTTGTCCTCGTTCATGAAGAAGCCGAACGCCGAGCTGTACAGGCCGCCGGGGAACACCGTCGCCTGGCCGATCAGCTTGTCGAGCTTGAACGAGACGATCGACTCGAACGGAAAGAACACGCCGTCGGCGACGCCCGAGCTCAGCAGCTCGTAGGATTCGGGCGCCGGCTTGACGAACGCCGACGCGCCGAGCGCGTTGGCGGTCGCCTCGGCGATGCCGCCGCCGGTGCGGATCTTCAGGTTCTGGAAGTCGGCCATCGACTTGATCGGCTTCTTGGTGAACATCTGGCCGGGGCCGTGGGTGAAGACCGCGAGCAGGTGCACGCCCTTGTACTCGCCCAGCTTCTGGAAGTGCTTCCAGTGGATGCGCGAGAACGCGACCGAGTTGATCTCGGCCGTCTCGCCGGCGCCGGGCAGCTCGGCCATCAGGGGCAGGATGTGGCGCGAGGGCGTGTAGCTCGCGGTCACGTAGGACATGTCGACCAGGCCGTCGCGCACCGCGTCGAAAGTTCCCGGCGGCGCAGCCGGCGCTTTCGGCAGCCCGCTGAACTTGACCCGGCCGCTGGTTGCCTTCTCGACCTCCGCGGCCCAGTTCGCCTGCCAGATCGTGAGATGGTGCGTGGGCGGCACCCAGCTCGAGTACGTCAGAGAAATCTGCGCATGCGCCGGCGCGGTCATGGCGCCGGCCGCAATTGCGGCGAGCGCAAGCCGATTGAGCTTCATCATATGGACTCCCTCCTCAACCCCAATGATAAATGTTTGCAGGCGCTACGCAAGAAAATCACGGCGCGCGCTGCCGTTGCGTTGAATTTCGATTTCGATTTGGATACGATGGCCTGAACGGGGAGAGCAAGCGCATGCCACACGTCGTGACGAAATCCGATCTGGTGGAAGTGGCCGCGAAAGCGGGCAACGTCAGCAAGACGGCGGCAGGCGAAGCGGTGAACGCGGTGTTCCACGCCATCGTCGCCAACGTCGCCAAGGGCAAGCGCGTCACCGTGGTCGGCTTCGGCACCTTCCTGCCGCGCAAGCGCAAGGCGCGCGCCGGACGCAGCCCGCTCAACGGCAAGGAAATCCGCATCGACGCCAAGACCATCCCCGCTTTTGCAGCGGGGCAGGGGTTCAAGGAAGCCGTCGGCAAGGACTAGGTCGAGGTTCCTCCCGCAGTCCCTTGTTTTTCCGTATATTGGTTGGCAGAATGCTTTGCAAAGCATGAAGCCTGCCAATGGATAAGCCTCTCATCCTGTCGCTCGACGCGCACGGCGTCCCGCATCGCTGGATCAGCTGGCAGCAGGCCTGCTTCTACTACGCCAAGAACCTGGTCGCCTGGACGCTCGGCGACGAGACCTTCACCTACTACGGCGGCATCTGCCGCGTGACCGGCGAGCGCTCGAGCATCACCGCGCACTCGATCGTCGCGATCAAGGGCAAGGCGCTCGCCGCCAAGGGCTTCAACCAGGTGCCGCCGCTGAACAACCGGGAGCTGTTCCGGCGCGACCGCCACATGTGCGGGTATTGCGGCGGCGAGTTCAGCTACTTCCGGCTGACGCGCGACCACATCACGCCGCTGTCCCGCGGCGGCCGCGATACCTGGATGAACGTCGTCACGGCCTGCCGGCATTGCAACGGCAGCAAGCGCAACCGGCTGCCGCACGAGTCCGGCATGGAGCTGCTCTACGCGCCTTACGTGCCCAACAAGGCGGAGTACCTGATCCTCACCAACCGCCGCATCCTTTCGGACCAGATGGACTTCCTCAAGCAGCACGTGGCTTCTCATTCGCGCCTAGTCCTCGCACCTGCCTGACTTCTGGCGTAACAGCGGTTTCCATCTCCTAGAACGCGACCCGGCCGGAAGGCTCCGGGTTACGGACGATTTCCTCCGCGCGTACTATCTCCGGCCGGAGGTGCACCCGGTCGAGGAGTCGTGCGACGAAGAGCGGCGCATCCACGCCGCACTGATGGACAACCCGAGGCTCGCGATCGGCGTCGACGCGATCAAGGACGGCGATGCCCGGCACAACTACGAGGTGGTGCTGCGCTTCCGCGACCGGCTGCTCGCCGCCGGAACGGTCGAGGGCTTCTACCTGGGCCTGTTCAAGAGCGGCAAGATCGACGTGCCGCCGCTGTTCATCGACCAGCTCGCGCACGTCATCCTGCGCGGCATCCTCGACGGCTGCGACGACCCCCTGCAGCTGCGCGCCGCGGAGGTCTTCTGGCGGGAGCAGAAGGCCACCATCCGCGACGGGCATGTGCTGCTCGCCGACCTGGAAACGGTGGAGATGCACGCCTCGGGAAACCGCTACGGCAGCATCGGCCGGCTGATCGTGGAGGCGCAGGGTGATCTGGCGAAAACCGAGCTGGACGTCATCGACCGCGCCAACGCCGCGATCTACTGGGACCGCGAGTCGAAGCACGATACCGTGATCAGCGCCACCTACGGGCGGCCGGCGCTCGATGCCCTGGGCAAGGTCATCGAGGCCTGGATTTTTCATTTCATGGCGGTGAAGGTCGCCGTCAAGCCGATCCGCAAGATCGAGGAAGAGCGCTGGGCGTGGCACATCGGCCTGGACGCCGAGTCGACCGCGATCCTGAACGAGCTCTGGGCGGGCGGGCAGGTCGACCAGGGCCGGATGCGCCGCATCCTCGCGCTTTTCCGGCTCGAGTTCGCCGACGGCTCGGTGACGCGCCGCGACATTGCCGGGCGCCCGGTCTACCTCGCGCTGTCCTGCGACGACGGCGATGTCGTGCGCATGAAGCCGCAGAATCTCCTCCTCAATTTGCCGCTCCATGAAGCCTGAATACTGGGACAAAGCAAGAAGGTCTTTGATAAAGACCGACCCCACCATGGCGCGCATCATTCGCGCCCATCCCAAGGTGTTCATGATGCGCCGCGGCGAGGCGTTCATGACCCTCGCGCGCGCGATCTGCGGGCAGCAGATCTCGGTCAAGGCGGCGCAAAGCGTCTGGAACAGGGTCTGCGAGTGCGTCGGCGAAATCACGCCGCAGAATGTCCTGAGCCGGAAAAGACCTCAGCTTCGCGCTTGTGGATTGTCGGAGCGCAAGACCGAGTACATCGCCGACCTCGCGCAGCACTTCGCCGACGGCAAGATTCACGAGCGCAGCTGGCCGCAGATGGACGACGAGGCGATCATCGCCGAGCTGACCGACGTGCGCGGCATCGGCCGCTGGACGGCGGAAATGTTCCTGATGTTCAACCTGCTGCGTCCCGACGTGTTTCCGCTCGGCGACCTCGGCTTGCAGAAGGGGATCCGCGTCAACTACTTCAAGGGAAGAAAAATCTCCCTCGGCCGGATGCGCAAGCTGGGCGAGAACTGGCGCCCATGGCGCTCGGTGGCCACCTGGTACCTGTGGCGCTCGCTCGATCCGCTGCCGGTAGAATACTGACCGCCCAGCAGTTGCCGAAGGGGGTCGCGATGAGCGAAGTCCTGTCCGGAGCCGAAGCCGGGAGCGAGAGCGCGCGGGTCGTGTTGCCGCCCAGGGATGAGCGGCAATCCCTGCGCGTAGCGCGATTCCTGATGGCCGCAGGCACGTCGTTGCTCGTCTGCCTGGCGCTCTCCGTCTGCGCCTTCCTCGGCCTGCTGCCCTGGCGCGCGGCGATCGAGGGCAGCGCCGGAATTCTTGCCCTGGTCGTCGTCTTCGCCGTGTTGTTCCGCAGCGGCCTCAACCAGCGTTTCGCCGATCCCAGCCTCACCACCGAGCAGGTCGGCGCCGCTATCCTGCTGCTCGCCTACATCATGTATCACGCCGGGCCGGCGCGCGCCGTGCTCACGCCGTTCTACCTGGTCGCCATGCTGTTCGGCGTGCTGCGGCTCAATGCCACGCGCATGCTGGGGCTCGCGTTCCTGGCGCTGATTGCGCACGCGGTCATGCTGCATGTCCTCTATCTGCGCGGACCGGGCGTCAACCCGCGCGCCGCGCTGGCCGAGTTCGTGGTGCTGGCCGTGGTGCTGCCCTGGTTCGCGGTGATGGGCGGCTACGTGAACCGGCTGCGCACGCGGCTCTCCGACAGCCATCGCGAGCTGCAGCATGCGGTCGAGCAGATCGGCGAGCTGGCGGTCCGTGACGAGCTGACCGGCGCCTACAACCGCCGCTACCTGATGGAGGCGCTGGGGCGCGAGCAGTCGCGCGCCGAGCGCCAGAGCGCGCCGTTTGCCGTCTGCCTGATCGACATCGACCACTTCAAGGCGATCAACGACGGCTTTGGCCATGCTGCCGGCGACAGCGTGCTGAAAGACTTCGCCCGCCTGGTGCCGCAGGAGCTGCGCGCCGTCGACGTCCATGGGCGCTTCGGCGGCGAGGAATTCCTGATCATCCTGCCGGGCACCGGCACCGTGGGCGCACAGGCCTGCGCCGAGCGCGTGCGCGCCAGGACCGAAGCCAACGCGTTTCCGGGCGTGCCGCGCGTCACGGTTACGGTCGGGGTGGCGACGTATGCAAGAAAAGAGCCCGTCAGCGCGCTGCTCGCGCGCGCCGACAAGGCGCTGTACGAAGGCAAGAGCGCCGGCAGAAACCGCGTAGTGACAATCGGTTAGAATCGCCGCCCGATGAAGACCACCTTCCTCGAATTCGAGCAGCCCGTCGCGGAGCTCGAGACCAAGATCGAGGAGCTGCGCTTCGCGCAGGACGATTCGGCGGTCGACATCTCGGAGGAAATCCAGCGCCTGACGAAGCGCAGCCAGGCGCTCACCAAGGACATCTACGGCAAGCTCTCGCCCTGGCAGGTGGCGCAGGTGGCACGCCATCCGCAGCGGCCCTACACGCTCGACTACGTGCAGATGCTGTTCACGCACTTCGAGGAGATGCACGGCGACCGCACCTTCTCGGAGGACGCCGCGATCGTCGCCGGCCTGGCGCGCTTCAACGGCGAGCCGTGCGTGATCATCGGTCACCAGAAGGGCCGCGACACGAAGGAAAAGATCGCGCGCAACTTCGGCATGCCCAAGCCCGAGGGCTATCGCAAGGCGCTGCGCCTGATGAAGCTCGCCGAGAAATTCGGCCTGCCGGTGTTCACGTTCGTCGACACGCCGGGCGCCTACCCCGGCATCGACGCCGAGGAGCGCGGCCAGTCCGAGGCGATCGGCAGGAACCTGTTCGAGATGGCGCGGCTGCGTGTGCCGATCATCGCCACCGTCATCGGCGAGGGCGGCTCGGGCGGCGCGCTGGCGATCGCCGTTGGCGACGCCGTTCTCATGCTGCAATACTCGACCTACTCGGTGATCTCGCCCGAGGGATGCGCCTCGATCCTGTGGCGCGATTCGACCATGGCGCCCGACGCCGCCGACGCGCTGGGCATCACGGCCAGCCGCCTGAAGACGCTCGGCCTGATCGACAAGATCGTGCCCGAGCCGCTGGGCGGCGCGCATCGCGACCCGCAGGCGACCGCGCAGGCGCTGAAGAAGGCGCTCGCCGACACTCTCAAGCAGCTGCGCGAGAAGAAGCCGAAGGAGCTCGTCGAGACTCGCCTCGAGCGGCTGATGAGCTATGGCAAGTTCAAGGAAGCGACCGAGCGCTAGGACGGTTGCCGTCGCGCTCTCCGGCGGCGTCGATTCGGTCGTCCTGCTGCACCAGCTGCGCGCTCAGGGTCCGATCGCCGCGATTCACGTCCATCACGGCCTGAGTCCGAACGCGGATGCGTGGGCCGAGTTCTGCCGCTCGCTCTGCAGGCAGCTCGGGGTTCCTCTCAGGGTCGTGCGCGTCAAGGTCCGCAGGGCAGCGCAGGGGCTGGAAGCCGCCGCGCGCGAAGCGCGCTATGCGGCTTTCAGCAAAGACAAGGCGCAGGTCATCGCGCTCGCGCACAACCTCGACGACCAGGCCGAGACCGTGCTCATGAACCTGCTGCGGGGCGCCGGGGCGCGCGGCGCGAGCGGCATGGCCGAGCGCTCGCGCCTTGGAAGCAAGCTCCTGCTGCGGCCGCTGCTGGGAACGTCACGCGCCAGCATCGAGAAATATGCTCGTGAAAAGAAATTGACCTGGATCGAGGACGAGAGCAACGCCGACGAGGCGCTCACTCGCAACTTCATCCGCCGGACCATCGGCCCGCTGCTCGCGAAGAAGTTTCCAAAATGGAAAGAGAGCCTCGGCCGCGCCGCCAGGCACTTCTCGAGGAAGGAAATCGGCAGGGAGGAACTCCTGCGCCAGTACCTGCGTTCCAGGGGGCTCAAGGCGCCCAGCGAGGCGAAGCTCGTCGAGATGCTGAAGCAGCTCGCCGCCGGCGGCGCGCGCACGCTGATCGAGCACGACGGCGCGCGGCTGCGCGTGTACCGGGGCAAGGTGCTTCTCGATCCGGCTGCGCCGGCGGAGTTCTCCCGCCAGGAATGGAAAGGCGAACCCCTGCTCAGACTTCCGGCGCTCGGCGGCGAGTTGCGCTTTCGCAAGGCGCGCGGCGAAGGCATCGCGCTCGAGCACAAGCCTCTGAGCGTCCGCGTTCGCGCCGGCGGCGAGCGTCTCCAGCCCGACCCTCGGCGTCCCCGCCGCACGCTCAAGAATCTCTTCCAGGAAGCGGGCGTCCCGCCGTGGCAGCGCGAGCGCCTGCCGCTTCTGTTCAGCGGGGACGACCTCGTCTGGGTTCCCGGCCTCGGCATCGACGCTCGCTTCCAGGCGGCACGCGGAGCGCAGGGCCTCGTTCCCGAATGGCGCTCGCGGCCAGGTTCTGATTAGCGCCTAAGCCGTTGTTTTTACGAAATTCGCGAGGCCGGCGTGATAGAATCCGCGCCAACTTTTGCTTATGGAGCCCCGGTAATGGCGGTGGAGCGCACCCTTTCGATCATCAAACCCGATGCAGTGAAAAAAAATGCGATCGGACAGATCCTCGCGCGCTTCGAAAAGGCTGGCCTGCGCATCGTCGCGGCGCGCATGATGCATCTGTCGCGTGCGGAGGCCGAGGGCTTCTATGCAGTGCACAAGGAGCGGCCGTTTTTCGGCGACCTGGTCAAGTTCATGACCTCGGGACCGGTGCTGGTGCAGGCGCTCGAGGGCGAGAACGCGGTGGCGAAAAACCGCGAGCTGATGGGCGCGACCGATCCGAAGAAGGCGGCGAAAGGAACCATCCGCGCCGACTTCGCCGACTCGATCGACGCCAACGCGGTGCACGGCTCGGACAGTGTCGAGAACGCGCGCACCGAAATCGAATACTTCTTCAGGCCCAACCAGGTCTTCAAGCGGTGAAGAATCTCCTCGATCTCGACGCGGCCGGCCTCGCCGGCTTCTTCGCCGAGCTCGGGGAGAAGCCTTTCCGTGCCCGCCAGGTGCTGCGCTGGGTGCACCAGCGCCGCGAGAGCGAGTTCGGCCGCATGAGCGATCTCGCCAAGGGATTGCGCGACAAGCTCGCCGCCGCGTCGCGCGTCGGAGCGCCGAGCATCGTCGGCGACACCCTGGCCGAGGACGGAACGCGCAAGTGGCTGCTCAAGGTCGACGGCAAGAATGCCGTCGAAGCGGTGTTCATTCCCGAGACGCGGCGCGGGACGCTGTGCATCTCGAGCCAGGCGGGCTGCGTGCTCGACTGCGCCTTCTGCTCGACCGGCAAGCAGGGCTTCAATCGCAACCTGACGACCGCCGAGATCATCGGCCAGCTCTGGCTGGCGAGCCGCCTGGTCGACGCCCGCATTTCCAACGTCGTCATGATGGGAATGGGCGAGCCGCTGCTGAACCTCGACAACGTGATCCCGGCGCTGCGCCTGATGCTCGACGACAACGCCTACGGATTGTCGAGACGCCGGGTCACGGTCTCGACCTCCGGCGTGATCCCCGGCATGGACCGGCTGCGCGACGAGTGCCCGGTGGCGCTCGCGGTGTCGCTGCATGCGCCGAACGACCGCCTGCGCGATCGGCTGGTGCCGGTCAATCGCCGCTATCCGCTGCGCGACCTGCTCGCCGCCTGCAACCGCTACCTGGAGAAGGCGCCGCGCGACTTCATTACCTTCGAATACGTGATGCTCGACGGCGTGAACGACAGCGATAGCAACGCGCGCGAGCTGGCGGCGATCTCGCGCGAGGTGCGCTGCAAGTACAACCTGATTCCCTTCAACCCGTTCCCGCGCTCCGGCTTTACGCGCTCGTCCGACGAGCGGATCCGCAGCTTCGCCGGCGTGCTGCAGAGCGCCGGCGTCACCGTCACCACGCGCAAAACCCGCGGTGACGACATCGCCGCAGCCTGCGGCCAGCTCGCCGGGGACGTCGCCGATCGCACGCGGAGGACGCAGGGCCGGATTCCGGTAAAGGAGCTGCGCGCGTGAGGCGGGCCGTCGTGCTGCTGCTTCTGCTCGCCGGCTGCGCCACTCGGGGCGAGGCGCCCACGGTCGAGACCGGCACGATCGTCGGCGAGATGGGTGACCCGCGCAATCGCGCGCGCGCGCACACCGACCTCGCCGCCGCGTACTACGAGCGGGGCAGCATGGCGATCGCGCTCGAGGAACTGCGCATCGCCACGGCGGCCGACGCCAACTATCCGCCGGCGCACAGCATGCTCGGCCTGGTGTACATGGAGCTGCGCGAAAACCAGCTCGCCGAGGCGAGCTTCGAGCGGGCGTTGCGTCTCTCTCCCAACGACCCCGACATCAACCACAACTACGGCTGGTTCCTGTGCAACACCAGCCGCGAGAAGGACTCGATCAAGCTCTTCGTGCAGGCGATCCGCAATCCGCTCTACAACACGCCGTGGCGCTCGTATTCGGCGGCGGGCGTGTGCAGCCTGCGCGGCGGCAACCCCAAGGACGCGGAGGAATTCTTCCAGCGCGCCCTCAAGCTCGAGCCCGACGACCCGCAGTCGCTGATCAAGCTCGGCGAGATCCGCTACCGCCAGGGACAGATCGACGAGGCGCGCCGGTTGGTGTCGCGCTACAACAAGCTCCTAACGCCGACCGCGGAATCGCTGTGGCTCGCGCTGCGCATCGAGCGCAGGCTCGGCGAGCGCGTCGCCGAGCAGAGCCTCGGCAACCAGCTGCGCCGCCGCTATCCGACCTCTGCCGAATACCGCGCGCTGCAGCGGGGCCAATATGACTGAGGCGGTCATGAGCGGCGTCGGCGCGGAACTGGCGCGCGTGCGGGAAGAGCGGGGGCTCGCGCTGACCGACGTGGCGCAGCAGCTGAAATTCGGCGCGCGGCAACTCGAGGCGCTCGAGCAGGAACGCTTCGAGCTGCTCCCGGGCGGCACTTTCGTGCGCGGCATGGTGCGCGCTTACGCGCGGCTGCTGAAGGTCGACGCCGAGCCGCTGCTGGGGCGTCTCGCCGACCGTTTCGAGGCCCCGGATTCGAACAGCCTTGCGGCACGCTACAAGCAGCCGGTGCCGTTCTCCGACGGCGCCCGTCGCTCGACGTTCGTCTACCTCGGGGCCTCGCTGGGCGTGCTGGTCGCCGCCGGCGCGATCGCGTGGCAGTGGTATCGCGAGCACAATTCGCGGCCGGCGCCGGTAGCGTCGGCTCCGAAGGTCGCGCCCGCCGTGCGCCACACGCCGCTTCCCGCGGAACCGGTCGCCGTCGCAAGAATCCCGGAGAAAGCCCCGGAGAAGGTCCCGGAGCAGGTCGTCGCGATGAAGGAAAAGGCCGCGTCGCCGCCGCAGGAAAGGATCGTGAAGGAAACGGCCGTCAGCGTGAAGCCCGTGCCCGCCGGCGTGCATCGCATCGTCCTGCGCTGCGAGGAAGAGGCATGGCTCGAGGTGAAGGACGCCAACGGCCGGCAGCTGCTGTCTTCGCTCAATCCGCCGGGCTGCGAGCGCGTGGTGCAGGGCCGCGGGCCGTTCGAGGTCGTCATCGGCAACGCCAGCCATGTGACCGTCCTGCACAACGATCGCTCGCTCGACCTGCGGCCGCACACCAAGCAGGACATCGCGAGATTCACCATTCCCTGAGCACTATTCCTTAGCCCATGAATCGCAGGATTTCGCGCCAGGTCTCGGTCGAGGACGTGCGCATCGGCGGCGGTGCGCCGGTGGTGGTGCAGTCGATGACCAATACCGACACGGAGGACGCCGAGGCGACCGCGCGGCAGGTCGAGGCGCTGGCGCGCGCCGGCTCCGAGCTGGTGCGCATCACGGTCAATACGCCCGAGGCCGCGGCGCAGGTGGCGCGCATCCGCGAGCGGCTCGACGCGCGCAACTGCAAGGTGCCGCTGGTCGGCGATTTCCACTACAACGGCCACAAGCTGCTCACGCAGTATCCCGATTGCGCGCAGGCCCTCGCCAAGTACCGCATCAATCCCGGCAACGTCGGCAAGGGCGTGAAGCGCGACGAGCAGTTCGCGACCATGATCGAGTGCGCGATCAAGTACGCGAAGCCGGTGCGCATCGGCGTCAACTGGGGAAGCCTCGACCAGGAGCTGCTCGCCAGGTTGATGGATGAAAATGGAAAGGAAGAATTTCCCCTGGACGCAGCCGAGGTCATGCGCGAGGCGGTCATCGTCTCAGCGCTCGAGTCGGCGCGGCAGGCCGAGGAGCTGGGGCTGCCGGCCGAGCGCATCGTCATTTCCTGCAAGATGAGCCAGGTGCAGGACCTGATCGCCGTCTACCGCGCGCTCGCGGCGCGCTGCGTCTACGCGCTGCACCTCGGCCTGACCGAGGCCGGCATGGGGAGCAAGGGCATCGTCGCCTCGTCGGCGGCGATGGGCGTGCTGCTGCAGGAGGGCATCGGCGACACGATCCGCATCTCGCTCACGCCCGAGCCGGGCGGCGACCGCACGCGCGAGGTACAGGTGGCGCAGGAGCTGCTGCAAACCATGGGGCTGCGTGCGTTCACGCCGATGGTCAGCGCCTGCCCGGGCTGCGGGCGCACCACGAGCACCGTCTTCCAGGAGCTGGCGCAGAAGATCGAGGCGTACCTGCGCAGCCAGATGCCGGTGTGGCGCGAGGCCTATCCCGGCGCCGAGAACATGCGCGTCGCGGTCATGGGCTGCGTGGTCAACGGGCCGGGCGAGTCGAAGCACGCCAACATCGGCATCAGCCTGCCGGGCACCGGCGAGGTGCCGGTGGCGCCGGTCTATGTCGACGGCAAGAAGACCGTGACGCTGAAGGGCGAGCGCATCGCCGAGGAGTTCCAGGCGATCGTCGAGCGCTACGTGAAGGAGAAGTACGGCCGCAAGCAGATCCCCATCAAGGCGATCTGAGGTGCAGAAGGTCAAACCGCAACTGCTGCGCGGCTTCGATCAGGAATATCTGCCCGCGGAGCAGCTCCAGTTCAACCACCTCGTCGACGTCACGCGGCGCAACTTCGAGCTGTTCGGATTCCTGCCGATCGAAACGCCTTCCGCCGAGCGCCAGGAGATCCTGACCTCGAAGGGCGCGGCCGACAAGGAGATCTATGCGCTCCGGCGGCTGGCCGACGCTGACGACGACGATGCCGCGACCAAAGGCGCGCTGCGCTTCGACCTGACGGTCCCTCTGGCCCGCTACGTGGCGATGCGCGAGCGCGAACTGGCGTTTCCCTTCCGGCGCTACCAGATCCAGCGCGTCTGGCGGGGCGAAACACCGCAGGCGAACAAGGGACGCTTCCGCGAGTTCTACCAGGCCGATATCGACATCATCGGCCGGGAGAAGCTTTCTTATCTTGCCGAAGCGGAGATTCCGAGCGTCATCTACAGCGTCTTCAAGGACATGGCGATCGGCGAGTTTCGCATCCGCATCAACAACAGAAAAGTTCTCAAGGGGCTTCTCGAGGGCTTCGAAGTGCAACAGGAGAACGCTGCCAGCGTTCTTCGCATCCTCGACAAGACCGAAAAAGAATCGTCCGATGCGATCCTGCGCAGCCTGAAGAGCGCAGGCGTCCTCGCGAAGCACGCGGAGCCCCTGTACCGCGCGATTTCGGAGAAACGGGACACGGAACAGACGCTCGGCGCTCTCGCGAAATTCGGCTTCGCGAACGAAACGTTCAAAGGCGGACTCGAAGAGCTGAAGAGCATCGTGACCGCAATCCGGCAATTCGGTGTCCCGGACAGCGCGTTCGCCATCGATCTGGGCGTGGTCCGGGGATTGGACTACTACACCGGCACGATCTACGAGACGGCGCTCGTCGACTATCCCGAGATCGGCAGCATCTGCTCCGGGGGACGATACGACGACCTGGCGAGCTACTTCACCAGTACCCGGCTGCCGGGCGTCGGCATCTCGATCGGCCTTACCCGCCTGTTCACCAAGCTGAAGGAAGCCAGCCTCCTCAAGCCCCTGCCGAGAACGCCTGCCGAGGTGCTGCTCACGACGATGGATCACCAATACCTGGACAAATACCTGAGAATGGCGGCCGCGCTTCGCGCCGCTGGCATCAATACCGAGGTCTATCTCGAGACCGCGAAGCTGGACAAGCAGCTGCAGTATGCAAGCCGGAAGGAATTTCGCGTCGCGCTGATCGCCGGCGAGAGCGAATTCGCAAGCGGTGTCGTGCAGATCAAGGACCTTGCTGCTCGCGAGTCGCGCACCGTGCCGATCGATAATGTGGTGGCACCAATCAGAGAGTTACTGAAAAAATAATGGCCCTCGATCTCGAAGAGCAGGAACAGGTTGCCGAGCTGAAAGCCTGGTGGCAGCAGCACGGCCGCCTGGTCACCGCCGTGATCGTCGCGGCGGCGCTCGGCTTCGCCGGCTGGCAGGGCTGGCGCATCTACCAGCAGAACCAGGCGGCGAATGCCGCCGGTCTGTACGACGCGCTGGCGCGTGCGGCCGAGGCCGGCGACGCAAAGGCGATGCGCGATGCGGGCGGCACGCTGATCGAAAGCTATCCACGGACGCTCTACGCGTCGATGGGCGCGCTGGTCGCAGCGCGCTTCCACTTCGACCGTACCGACCTGAAGAGCGCGAAGGTGCAACTGCAATGGGTGCTGGACAATACGCCGTCGGACGAGCTGCGCGACCTCGCGCGCCTGCGCCTCGGCGCGGTCTTGCTCGACGAAAAGGGGTATGACGAGGCCCTGAAGCTGCTCAACATGCCGCACGCCGTTGCTTTCGAAGCCCAGTACGCGGCGCTGCGGGGCGACGTGCTGGTGGCGAAGAACCAGGCCGCCGACGCGCGCGCTGCGTACAAGCTGGCGCTGGAGAAGATCGACAAGCAGGACGCCGCGTTCCGCGAGAGCGTGCGCATGCGCCTCGATGCGCTGGGCGGATGAGATGCGGGCGGTGGTGAGCAGGCGCCTCGCGGTACTGCTGGCGTTCGTCTTCCTCGCGGGCTGCGGCAGCGGCTCGCCCGGCCCTCAGCCGGCGGAGCTGACGGCGCTCGAGAAGCCGCGTCCGTTGCGCGTGCTGTGGTCGGCGCAGCTGGTCGAGGACCTGCGCTACAACGCCGACTGGCCGCCGCCGCTGGTCGAAGGCGGGGACCGCTGGATCTTCTTCCCGGTGCTGGTCGGCGACGCGATCTACGCCACTTCGCGCGACGGCATCGTCACGCGCCTGGATGCCGCAAGCGGCCGGCGGCGCTGGCGCACCGCCGCCGAGACACCGGTGTCGAGCGGCGTCGGTGCCGACGCGGAGACGGTTGCGGTCGCCAACGAGGATGGCGAGGTGGTGGCGTTCGACGCCGCGGGCGGCAAGGTGCGCTGGCGGGCGCGGGTCTCGAGCGAGGTGCTCGCGCCGCCCGAAGTCGGCGGCGGCATGGTGCTGGTGCGCAGCGTCGACAACCGCATCTTTGCGTTCAACGCCGCCGACGGAAAGCGCCGCTGGGTCTATCAACGCGCGAGCGTCAACCTGATCCTGCACGCGCCGGCCGGCATCGCCCTTTCCGACGACACCGCCTACGCCGGCTTCCCGGGCGGCAAGCTGGTCGCGATCGCGCTGTCGAACGGCGGCCAGCGCTGGGAGGCGACGGTTTCGGTGCCGAAAGGCTCGACCGAGCTCGAGCGCGTCAGCGACGTCGTGGGCCGTCCCGCGCTCCAGGGGCGGGAGGTCTGCGCCGTCGCCTATCAGGGCCGCGTCGGCTGCTACGAGTCGGCGACCGGGCGGCAGATCTGGTCGCGCGAGCTTTCCTCGGCGACCGGCGTCAGCGTCGATGCGCGCTACGCGTACGTGAGCGACGACAAGGGCGCGGTGCAGGCGCTCGATCGCAGCAACGGCCAGTCGGTGTGGAAGCAGGACAAGCTCTCCTACCGCCAGCTCACCATGCCGCTTCCCGAGGGACAGGTGGTCGTCATCGGCGACTTCGAGGGCTTCGTGCATTTTCTGGAGCGCGAATCGGGCAGCTTCGTCAGCCGCTACGAAACCAAGGGCGGTGCGGTGCGCGCGGTGCCGATCTCGCTGCCCGCCGGCCTCCTGGTGCAGAGCGAAGACGGCACCCTGCATGCGCTCGTACCGTGAAGCCGGTCATCGCCCTGGTCGGGCGGCCGAACGTCGGCAAGTCCACCCTCTTTAACCGCCTGACGCGCAGCCGGGACGCGATCGTCCACGACCTGCCGGGCGTGACGCGCGACCGGCACTACGGCGAAGGCCGCCAGGGCGAGCGCGGCTTCATCGCCATCGACACCGGCGGCTTCGAGCCCGGCGCGCAAGGCGTGTTCGTCGAGATGGCGCGCCAGGCGGAGCAGGCGATCGCAGAGGCCGACGCGGTGGTGCTGGTGGTCGACACGCGCGTCGGCCCGACGCCCGCCGACCGCGCGATCGCCGAGAAGCTGCGCCGCATCGATACGCCGCGCTACCTGGCGGTCAACAAGAGCGAAGGCATGCTGGCCGACGTCGCCGTCGCCGAATTCCACGCGCTCGGCATCGGCCACCCGGCGGCGATCTCGGCGGCGCATGGCGAAGGCGTGCGCGAGCTGATGGACCTGGTGCTCGCGAAGTTCCCCGCGGGAGACGAGCGCGAGGAGGACCCGGACAAGGGCCATCCGCGCGTCGCGATCGTCGGCCGGCCGAACGTCGGCAAGTCGACGCTGGTCAACGCGCTGGTCGGCGAGGAGCGCGTCATCGCTTTCGACCAGCCCGGGACGACGCGCGATCCGATCGAAGTGCCGTTCGAGCGCTCGGGTCGCCGCTACACCCTGATCGACACCGCCGGCGTGCGCCGCCGCGGCCGCACCGGCACGCCCGTGGAATTCTTCTCGATCGTCAAGGCGCTGCAGGCGATCGAGGCGGCGAACGTCGCGGTGCTGCTGCTCGACGCGCGCGAGGGCGTCACCGAGCAGGATGCGCACGTCGCCGGCTACATCCTCGAGCGCGGACGCGCCGTGGTACTGGCCTTGAACAAATGGGATGCCGCCGACCGCGGGGCGCGCGAGCGCATCAAGGCAGAGGTCGCGTGGAAGCTCGTCTTCCTCAACTTCGCCGAGTCGCAGCAGATTTCGGCCAAGGAGGGCAAGGGGCTCGCGCAGCTGATGGGCTCGGTCGACGCGGCGTACGCGGCGGCGATGGCGAGGATGCCGACCCCGAAGCTGACGCGCGCGGTTGCCGCCGCCGTGGAGAAGCAGGCGCCGCCCAAGCGCGGGCAGTTCCGGCCGAAGCTGCGCTACGCCCACCAGGGCGGCATCAACCCGCCGCGGATCATCATCCACGGCAATGCCCTCGACCGCGTGCCCGAGTCCTACCGGCGGTATCTCGAGGGATTCCTGCGCGACGAGTTCAAGCTGCACGGCACGCCGATGCGCGTGGAGTTCCGCACCGGCCGCAATCCCTATGTAAAAAGTACAGAGGGAAAAGCGCGCAAGGCACCTCGCCGGGCGCCGCGCACGCGGTAAAATCGCAGCCTGCACCAGAGGTTCCAGGATCAGGGAGATCAGGCAGATGGAAGAAACCTGCGATGTATTCATCCTCGGCGGCGGGCCTGCCGGCTCGACCGCGGCCGGGCTGCTCGCCGAGCGCGGCTGGAAGACGGTGGTCGTCGACAAGGAGCGCCACCCGCGCTTTCACATCGGCGAATCGATGCTGCCGATGAGCACGCCGCTGTTCGAGCGGCTCGGGGTGCGCGAACAGGTCGAGAAGATCGGCATGGTGAAGTACGGCGCCGAGTTCATCTCGCCGCAGATGAAGCAGACCGTGACCTTCGATTTCAGCCTCGCCTGGAACGCCGACTATCCGTCGACCTACCAGGTGCGCCGCTCGCAGCTCGACGAGATCCTGTTCCGCAACAGCGCCAGGATGGGCGCGCAGACGGTCGAGGAATGCCGCATCACCGACGTGCAGTTCCCACAGGACGCCGACGTGCGCATCGCCGGCGAGATGGCCGACGGCACGAAGCGCAGCTGGCGCGCGCGCTTCTTCATCGACGCGTCGGGCCGCGACACCTTTCTTTCCCGTCGCTTCGACATGAAGCGGCGCAACCACGACCACGCGACCGCGGCCATGTTCGGCCACTTCGTCAACGCCAAGCGGCTGCCCGGCAAGGAAGAGGGCAACATCAGCATCTTCTGGTTCGAGCACGGCTGGTTCTGGTTCATCCCGCTGCTCGACGGCCAGACCAGCGTCGGCGCGGTCTGCAACGCGGACTACATGAAGACGCGCAAGGGCGATACGCGCCAGTTCTTCTTCGACACCATCGCCCGCTGCCCGGCGCTCGCGGCGCGCCTCGCGCAGGCGCAGCTGCCCGGCAACGTGACCGCAACGGGCAACTACTCCTACTACTCCGAGCGCATGTACGGCGACCGCCACATCCTGATCGGCGACGCCTGGGCGTTCGTCGATCCGGTGTTCTCCTCGGGCGTGCTGCTCGGCATGAACAGCGCCTTCCTCGGCGCCGACGTGGTCGATACCTGGCTGCGCGACCCGGCCAAGGCCCCGGCGGCGCTGCGCCGCTTCGAGAAGGGCGTGCGCAGCGGCGTGCGCAACTTCTCCTGGTTCATCTACCGCATGACCACGCCGGGCATCGAGAGCCTGTTCATGCGCCCCAGCGACAAGCTGCGCATGCAGACCGCCGTGATCTCGCTGCTCGCCGGCGACCTGTTCCGCGGCACGCCGATCAACCGCAGCCTGCGGGCCTTCAAGATCGTCTACTACCTCTGGGGCCTGTTCAATCCGCGGCGCGCGCTGGAGGGTTGGCGTCGCCGGCGTCGCTCGGTCAAGGCCGGAGGGCTCGCCGAGGCTTGATGTTGTCAATGCCTACATAGCTCGTGTAAGCTATGTAGACGGTGTCAACATACCACCACGGAGACCTGCGCGCCGCGCTCCTGAAAGCGGCGGCGCGCATCCTCGAAAAAGACGGACCCGACGCGATCTCGCTGCGCGATCTCGCGCGGAGCGTGGACGTCTCGCACAACGCGCCTTACCGTCATTTCGCCGATCGCCAGGCGCTGCTGTCCGCGCTCGCCGACGAGGGCTTCTCGCTGCTCGCGGCGCAACTCGCCGGCAAGCCCTGGCGCGAGCAGGCGGTGAGCTACGTGCGCTTCGCGCTCGCTCATTCCCAGCGCTTCAGGTTGATGTTCGCCCAGCCCGTGCCGTCCGAGCTGCGCCGGATCGTCGAAGGCGACGCGGTCGCGCAGGCGACCTGGGCGATGGTCCACGGGCTGACCCATCTCATTCTCGCCGGCCACTTCCCCGGCGAAGACCCGGAAGCGCTCGTGCGCCGCACGCTCGCCGAGGTGCGGTTTGCTCAGCGCTCGGCGTAGGCCTCGAACTCCGCCGCGCAACGCTCGCGCGCGGCGTGGCAGCGCAGCAGGCGGAACACGGGGGAATCGATTGCGTTGCGCAGGTCTTTCTTCTGCGCTTCCCACAGCGCGACCGCCCGCGGCCCCTCGCCGGTCACGGCATGGCCAGCGAGCGCCGCGGCCACCAGGTATTCGCGCGCCTCGTTGCTGATCTCGCGCTGCGAGGCGAGCAGCTCCTCCGCGAGCGCCGCCATGGCGGGCGCGTCGCGCGCCGCGACGGCGCGGAAAAAGGCCAGCCAGCGCCGCTGCAGGCCGTTCAGGGTGGCGTAGCAGCGCGACACCATGAAGGCCGGCCAGACCGCGTTCAGGTCGCTCGGCGTCAGATAGGGATTCATCGCCTGCGCGACGCGCAGCGCGCTATGCAGCCAGACGTCGAGCTCGCGCGGCTGGCGGCACTCGAGCAGCCGGGCGCGCAGGATCTCCAGGTCCTTCTGCAGCCAGGTCGGCACCGCGCGCGGCTCGGGCGGCGCCGGCGCGACCAGGAAATTGCGCGCGTACCACGCGAGGCGCGTGTTCTCGACGCGGTTGAAGCCCTCGGCGCCGCGAAACAGCGGGTTCACCGGCCGGGCGCTGCGCCCGCGCTCGAGCATCTCCAGCACCGGCACGCCGGCGTTCAGCAGCTCGACGATGCCGCCGGCGTTGCGCTCGGTGAAGCGGTGGCGCGCGGCGTTGAGGTCGAGCACCGGGGCGTAATCCGAGTTCGCCGGCATGCCGTAGCTCGCGAACAGCGGCTCGAGCGTCGCCCGGTTGCCGAGGTAGCGCGCGTCGATATCGCCCGCGGTCATGACGTGCACCGTCCAGAGCTCCTTGGCGAGCGCCGGCTGCTCGAACACGCGCGGGTCGGCGGCGGCAGGAATCGGCGCGAGCGAAGCGACGATGAGGAGGTCGTGGTCGCTCGCCGCGTAGACCGCGTAGTGCGGGAACTCGGCGCCGAGCGCGGCCATGACGCTCGCCACCAGCGAGGGATCGATCTCGTAGAGCTGGAACCATTGCAGCAGCAGGCCGCCGTCGGCGAGGTGCCCGCGCACGCGCCGGTAGAACTCGCGCGTGAACAGGCCCGAGACGCCGCTCACCCAGGGATTCGAAGGCTCGGAAACGATGAGGTCGTAGCGGCGGTTGCCGGCGGCGAAGAAGCTCTTGGCGTCGTCGATGACGATCCGGCCGCGCGGGTCGGCATAGGCGTTCCGGTTGCGCGGCAGGAAGCCGCGCGATGCCTCGACCATCGCCGCCTCGATCTCGACCGTGTCGACGCGCTCGATCGCGAGGCTCTGCAGCAGCGTGTGGGTGGTCAGCCCGGTGCCGATGCCGATCACCGCCGCGCTCTTCGCATCGGGCTTGAGCGCGAGCGGCAGCGCGCCGGTGAGCACCATGGTGATCTCGTCGGTGCCGCGATCGACGCCGCGCTCCATGTTGATCGAGCCGTCGGACTTGCCGTTGGTGCGCAGGCTGATGGCGTCGTCCGGGTACTTCACCAGGTGCACCGTCGCGGTCTTGCCGTCGCTTGCGAAGAGGATTTTTGCCTCGCGCGAGGTTTCCAGGGCGCTATGGCGGAAAACCCCGGCGGTCATCTTGTTGACATCGAGGCGCACGCCGGCGGCGACGGCGACAAACGCCGCCGCGCAGACTGCGCCCGCGCGCAGGCTGATCGCGCGCGTGCCGAACACGCCGAGCAGGAGCAGGCCGAGAACCGCGTCGACCAGGCAGGCCGCGATCAGCGAGCCCTTGATGCCGAGCAGCGGCAGGCCGATGTGAACCGCGAGCACGACGCCTGCGATCGCGCCGAGCGTGTTCGCCGCATAGATGCGGCCGACCGCGGCTTCGCCGGCGCCATCGCGCAGCAACGCGCCGGTGAGGAGCGGCAGCGTCATCCCGGCACAGAAGGTCGCCGGCAGCATCACCAGTGCGGCGATCCCGCCGCCCGCAAGGTTGAAAAGCGCGTAGCCGATGTCGTTTTTCGCCAGCCCGCGCATCAGCGCTTCCATCAGGCCGAAGGTGAAGTCGTAGACCGGCAGCGTCGCGAGCGCGGCGACGCCCATGACCACCTGCACCCAGCCGAGCAGCCGCGCCGGCTGCGGGCTCGCGTCCACGCGCCGCCGCACCGCCAGGCCGCCGAGGGCAAGGCCCAGGATGAAGGTGGCGAGCATCAGCTCGAAGGCGTGCGTCGAGGCGCCGAGCACCAGGACCAGCATCCGGATCCAGACGATCTCGTAGACGAACGAGGCGAGGCCGGTAAAGAAAGCCACGCCGAGAAGCAGTCGCGCGGCCGGCTGCACGCTGCGCGTCGGCACCAGCGCGGGCAACGGCTGTGCAAGCAGCATCATCGCGCCGGCGATGGCGAGGTTGAGGACGCCCGCAGCGCGCAGCGTGCCCGGCAGGCCGAGCCAGCCGATGAGGAGGAAGGCGCTGGCGAGAACGCCGGCCGCCGCGCCGAGGCTGTTGGTGAAGTAGAGCATCGCCACCGACTCGCCCGCACGTCCCGGCAGCGCACGAGCGATGCCGGCGCTCATCAGCGGGAAGGTGGCGCCGAGGAGAAGCGACTGCGGCAGGAGCAGCAGGCAGGAGAGGGCGAGCTTGACGGCGAGCGCGCCGTTCTCGCTGCCGAGGCCCGGCAGGAGCGAGGCGTAGCTCCAGTCGGTTAGCGCAACGAAGACCGGATGGAAGACGAGCGCCAGCAGGCCGACCGCCGCCTCTACCGCCGCGTAGGCGGCGAGCGGGTTGGCGATGCGCGGGGAAAGCCGCGCGCACAGCGCGGCCCCGCCCGCCATGCCGCCCATGAATACGACCAGCACGAGTGATTGCGCATAGGCGGCGTGGCCGAGGAACAACTTGAGGTAGTGCGTCCAGAGCGATTCGTAGATCAGGCCGGCAAAGCCCGACGCGGTGAACAGGACGTAGAAGGCGCCGCGCGACATGGCGGCCGATGCTAAGTTAGTTCGCATGCCCAGTCGATCAATGAGGCCATTGCCTCTTGCACCGCGCCTGGCGTCGTTCTTTCTTGCCTATTTCGCCTACGCCGGCGTGGCGCTGGCGTACTTTCCGCTCTATCTCGCATCGCGAGGCCTGCAGGCCGGCGAGATCGCGTTCCTGGTCGCATTGCCCTACATGGCGCGGACGTTCGCGCCGGCGGCGTGGGGCTGGCTCGCGGATGCGACCGGTGCGCGGCGAGGCATCGTCGTGTTCTCCTGCGCGGCCGCGGCAGCGTGCTTTCTCCTGATCCCCCACATCGGCGGCGTCGCCGGAATCGCCGCGCTCGTCGCTGCCTTGGCGCTGCTCTCCGCGGGCGCGGTGCCGATCGTCGAGGCGATCACGCTCGGGTCGCTGGCAGGCCAGATGGGGCGCTACGGCCCGATCCGCGTTTGGGGATCGGTCGGCTTCATCCTCGCGACCTTCGGCGGTGGCGCCTGGCTCGACTACTGGCCGGCAACCACGCTGCCGCACGTGCTGGTCGCGCTGTCCCTCGTCGCACTCGTCGTCGCGCTCGCGCTTCCCGCCGCGCCGCAGCGCATGAGCGCCGGCGGTGATGCGCCACGCATCAGCGCCGGCGTCGGCGCGCTGCTCGCGGCGGGTTTCTGCATGTCCGCGGCGCACGGCACGCTCTACACGTTCTTCACGCTCTATCTCGAGCGCGCGGGCCACAGCGGCATGGTGATCGGCGGCCTGTGGACGCTCGGCGTTCTCGCCGAGATCGTCGTCTTCCTCTGCCTGCCGGCGCTGTTCAGGCGCTGCTCGCTGTCGGCAATCCTGCTGGCGAGCCTCGCCTGCGCGGTCGCGCGCTTCGTCGCCATCGGCTGGCTGCCGCCGAGCCTCTGGATCCTGGTGCCGGCGCAGCTGCTTCACGCGGCAACATTCGGTGCTTTTCACGCCGCCTCGGTGGCGGCGGTGCATCGGCTCTTCCCTGAATCGGCGCAAGCGCGCGGCCAGACGCTGTTCTCCAGCCTTTCCTACGGCGCCGGCGGCGCCGCCGGGGCACTGATCGCCGGCTGGGCCTGGCAAGCATCGGGTCCGGCCATGGCCTTTTCGGCATCTGCCGCCGCGGCCGCCGCGGGCGCGTGTTTTGCATACCGGTTGAGGAGATTCGGACTTTGAGAGGCTTACATGCGGACGTTCGTCAGTTTCTTTGTGGTGCTGTTGGTGGCGGGTTGCCAGACCGTCGAAACGACCAAGGGCGGCACCGTCGGCGTCGACCGACAGCAGCGCATGGCGGTTTCCTCGGAAGAGGTCAACTCCGGCGCGCAGAAGGCGTACGCGCAGATGATGGGCGAAGCGCAGAAGAAGAACGCGCTCGACCGCGACGCCGCCCAGGTGCAGCGGGTGAAGAACATCGTCGGTCGGTTGGTGGCGCAGACGGGGACCTTCCGGCCCGATGCCGGCAAGTGGCCGTGGGAAGTGCACGTCATCTCGCTCGACGAGGTGAACGCCTGGTGCATGCCGGCCGGCAAGATGGCGGTCTACACGGGGCTGATCAACAAGCTGCAGATCACCGACGATGAACTCGCCGCGGTGATGGGCCACGAGATCGCGCACGCGCTGCGCGAGCATTCGCGCGAGCAGATTTCGCAGCAGATGGGCACGCAGGCGGCCATCGGCATCGCCGGCGCGCTGTTTGGCATCGGCGAGCTCGGCCAGGGCGTCGGCAACATGGTCGCCGACGTGACGCTCAACAAGCCGAAGTCGCGGACCCACGAAACCGAAGCGGATCGGATCGGCGTCGAGCTCGCGGCACGCGCTGGATATGACCCGCATGCGGCAGTCACGCTCTGGGAGAAGATGGCGAAGGTCGGTGGCTCGGAGCCACCGCAGTTCCTTTCGACGCACCCGTCGCACGAGTCACGCATCGCCGATCTCAAGACCTACTCCGAGCGGGTGATGCCGCTCTACCAGGCTGCGAAAGGCTCGAACGCGGCTGCCGGCAGGTAGGTCTAATCCCCGGTTTTGATGGCATAATTCCTGGTTTCCGCGGTGCGGAAACCAAGGAATGGCACAGACTCTCTACGACAAGCTCTGGGACAGTCATGTCGTGCACGTCGAAGACGACGGCACGGCGCTGCTCTACATCGACCGTCATCTCGTCCACGAGGTCACGAGCGCCCAGGCCTATGAAGGGCTGAAGGTCGCCGGGCGCAAGCCCTGGCGCGTCGATTCGGTCGTCGCCACCGCCGACCACAACACGCCCACCACCAATTGGGACGAAGGCATGGCGGGCGTGCGCGACAAGTTCGCCAAGCTGCAGATCGAGACGCTCGACGCCAACATGAAGGAGTTCGGCGCCAAGGTCTATTTCCCGTACCTCGACAAGCGACAGGGCATCGTCCACGTCATCGGGCCGGAGCAGGGCGCGACGCTACCCGGCATGACCGTGGTCTGCGGCGATTCACACACCAGCACCCACGGCGCGTTCGGCTGCCTCGCGCACGGCATCGGCACGTCGGAGGTCGAGCACGTGCTCGCCACCCAGTGCCTGGTGACGCGCAAGATGAAGAACATGCGCGTCAGCGTCGAAGGCGTGCTCGGGCGCGGCGTCACCGCCAAGGACGTGGTGCTCGCGATCATCGGCCGCATCGGCACGGCGGGCGGCACCGGCTCGGCGATCGAGTTCGCCGGCAGCGCGATCCGTTCGCTGTCGATGGAGGGCCGCATGACGGTCTGCAACATGGCGATCGAGGCGGGCGCGCGCGCCGGCATGATCGCCGTGGACGAGACGACCATCGAGTACGTCAAGGGCCGGCCGTTCGCGCCCCGGGCGCCGCTCTGGGACAGCGCGGTCGCCTACTGGCGCACGCTGAAGAGCGACCCCGACGCGAAGTTCGACCGAGAAGTGACGCTCGATGCGCGCGAGATCAAGCCGCACGTCACCTGGGGCACTTCGCCCGAGATGGTCACGTCGGTCGACAGCGTCGTGCCCGATCCCGAGAAGGAAAAGGACAGCAGCCGCCGCGAGGGCATGGAGCGCGCGCTCGTCTACATGGGACTCAAGCCGCGCACGCGCATCACCGACATCAAGCTCGACAAGGTGTTCATCGGCTCGTGCACCAACTCGCGCATCGAAGACCTGCGCGCCGCCGCGGCGGTGGTCAAGGGCCGGCGCAAGGCCGCCAACATCCAGGTCGCGATGGTGGTGCCGGGCTCCGGCCTGGTGAAGGCGCAGGCGGAGAAGGAAGGCCTCGACCGCATCTTCCGCGACGCCGGCTTCGAGTGGCGCGAGCCGGGCTGCTCGATGTGCCTCGGCATGAATCCCGACCGCCTTTCGCCGGGCGAGCGCTGCGCCTCGACCTCGAACCGCAATTTCGAGGGCCGCCAGGGCGAAGGCGGGCGCACGCACCTCGTCAGCCCGGCGATGGCGGCAGCGGCCGCGATCGCCGGCCACTTCGTCGACATCCGGGAGTGGCGCTGATGGAAAAGTTCACGGTGCTGCACGGTCTCGTCGCGCCGCTCGACCGGGCGAACGTCGACACCGACCAGATCATCCCGAAGGAATACCTGAAGTCCATCAAGAAGACCGGCTTCGCCGACGCGCTGTTCGCCGCGTGGCGCAAGGACCCGGGCTTTGTCCTCAACCAGCCGCGCTACAAGGGCGCGACGATCTTTCTCGGCCGCAAGAACTTCGGCTGCGGCTCCTCGCGCGAGCACGCGCCCTGGGCGCTGATGGACTTCGGCTTTCGCTGCGTGATCGCGCCGTCGTTCGGCGACATCTTCTTCACCAACTGCTTCAAGAACGGCTTCCTGCCCGTGGTGCTGCGCGAGGACGAGGTCGACCAGCTCTTCTACGACGCCGCCGCGTTTCCCGGGTTCAAGTTGACGGTCGACCTGGAAAGCCAGACGGTGTCGACGGCGGATGGCGCGAAGAAATTCCGCTTCGACGTCGACGCCTTCCGCAAGTACTGCCTGCTGAACGGTCTCGACGAGATCGGCCTTTCGCTGCGCCACGCGGACCAGATCCGCGCCTTCGAGGCGCGGCGCAAAACGCAGTTTCCCTGGTACTTCTGACATGAACGTCGCCGTTCTGCCCGGTGACGGCATCGGGCCGGAGATCATTGCTCAGGCCATGCGCGTCCTCAAGAAACTCGATCTGCGGCTCGAGTTCCAGGAGACGCCGGTCGGGGGCGCCGCCTATGCCGCGCACGGCGACCCGCTGCCCGAAAAGACACTCTCGCTGGCGAAGCAGGCCGATGCAGTGCTGTTCGGCGCCGTGGGCGACCCGAAATACGACACCCTGCCGCGCGCGAAGCGGCCGGAGCAGGCGATCCTCGGCCTGCGCAAGGAGCTCAAGCTGTTCGCCAATCTGCGCCCCGCGATCGTCCACCCGGAGCTCGCCGCGGCGTCTTCGCTGAAAAGCGAGGTGGTGGCCGGGCTCGACATCCTGATCGTGCGCGAGCTGACCGGCGACATCTATTTCGGCCAGCCGAAGGGGATTCAGGAGAAGGACGGGGTGCGGGAAGGCTTCGACACCATGCGCTACAGCGAGCCCGAGGTCCGCCGCATCGCGCGCGTCGGCTTCGAGGCGGCACGCAAGCGTGGCAGGAAGCTCTGCTCGGTCGACAAGGCCAACGTGCTTGAAACTTCGCAGCTCTGGCGCGAGGTCGTCACCGACGAAGGAAAAAAACATTCCGACATCGGGCTGAGCCACATGTACGTCGACAACTGCGCGATGCAACTGGTGCGCAATCCGAAGCAGTTCGACGTGATCGTCACCGGCAACATGTTCGGCGACATCCTCTCCGACGAGGCGTCGATGCTCACCGGCTCGATCGGCATGCTGCCCTCGGCGGCGCTCGACGAGAAAGGCAAGGGCCTTTACGAGCCGATCCACGGCACCGCGCCGGACATCGCCGGCAAGGGCGTCGCCAACCCGCTCGCGACTATCCTTTCGGCGGCGATGATGCTGCGCTATTCCCTCAAGGACGAGCAGAACGCCCGCCGCATCGAAGCGGCGGTGACGAATGCGCTGCGCGGCGGCCTGCGCACGGCCGATATCCACACGGCGGGGATGCGCAAGGTCGGCACCTCTGAAATGGGCGACGCCGTCGTCGCCGCTCTATAAACTACGACCTATGCTGAGAGTCGGAATCGTCGGCTGGCGCGGAATGGTGGGGTCGGTCCTCGTGCAGCGCATGCGCGAGGAGCGCGACTTCGACCATGTCGAGCCGGTTTTCTTTTCCACCTCGCAGGCCGGCGGCAAGGGCCCGGCGATCGGAAAGGCGACCGGTCCGGTCGCCGACGCGAACGATGTCACGGCGCTGAAGGCGCTGCCGGTGATCATTTCCTGCCAGGGCGGCGATTACACCCAGGACATCTATCCGAAGCTGCGCGCCGCCGGCTGGAAGGGTTACTGGATCGACGCGGCGAGCGCGCTGCGCATGAAGGACGACGCGGTGATCATCCTCGACCCCGTCAACGACGCCCTGATCAAGAAATCCCTGAAAGGCGGGGTGAAGGACTTCATCGGCGGCAACTGCACCGTCAGCCTGATGCTGATGGGCATGGCGGGCCTCTTGCAGCGCGACGAAGTCGAATGGATGACGAGCATGACCTACCAGGCGGCTTCCGGGCAGGGTGCCGCAGCGATGCGCGATCTGGTGGCGCAGATGGCGGCGATCGGCGATCGCACCGAGGCGTTGATGAAGGATCCCGCGGCCGCGATCCTCGACATCGACCGCGCCGTGACCGAGTCGATGCTTTCCCGCGACCTGCCGAAGAAGGAAATCGGCTATCCGCTCGCCGGCAGCCTGCTGCCCTGGATCGACAAGGACCTCGGCAACGGGCAGAGCCGCGAGGAATGGAAGGCGCAGGCCGAGGCGAACAAGATTCTGGGTCGCAACGGAAAGCAGATTCCCATGGACGGCGTCTGCGTGCGCATCGGCGCCATGCGCTGCCATAGCCAGGCGCTCACCATCAAGCTGCGCCGGCCGGTGCCCCTCGACGAAATCGAAGGGATGCTCGCCGAGGCGCACGACTGGGTGAAGGTGGTGCCCAACCGTCGCGAGGAATCGCTTGCCGAGTTGACCCCGGCGGCCGTTACCGGGAAGCTTTCAGTCCCGGTCGGCCGGCTGCGGAAGCTCCCCATGGGGGATGACTACCTGACCGCCTTTACGGTGGGGGACCAGCTCCTTTGGGGAGCGGCGGAACCCCTGCGGCGGATGCTAAGAATCCTTTTGGACGCCGGGGTGAAGCAGTAAGAACCAAGAAAATTTCTCAATTTGCAGCCGTAAGGCCATGATGTTATGTTACTTGGTCCGGCTACAACAAATCCCGGGGGTAAGGGAAGAGTGCTCAAAACGATAACCAAAGCCGTGGTGATGGCTGCGCTTTTCTGCGCGCTGCCGCTCGTCGCCCAGGCCGCGGGGCTCGGCAAGCTCACCCTCATTTCCGCGCTCGGCCAGCCGCTCAACGCCGAAGTCGAAATCGTTTCGCTGCAGCCGGGCGAAGAAGACCTGAGCGCTCGACTCGCTTCTCCGCAAGCTTTCGCGCAGGCCGGCATCGAGGCCAACCCGATCCTCTCGGACGTGCGCTTCACCATCGAGCGTCGCGGCAGCACGCCGATCCTGCGCCTGCGCAGCTCGCAGCCGATCAACGAGCCGTTCGTCGAGTTGCTCGTCGAGCTGACCTGGTCGAGCGGCAGGCTGGTGCGCGAATACACCTTCCTGCTCGATCCGCCCGAGTACAAGACCCGGATGGCGATCGCCGCCGCGCCGCCGGCGCCGAAACCGGCGGCCGCCGAGCCGACGCCCGCGCCGACGCCGACGCAACAGGCCGAGCCACAGCCCCAGGCCGCGCCGCCGGCCGAGATGAAGCCCGAGCCGTCGCCACCCGTGAGCGCCGCCCCGTCGGCGCCGGCGACTGGCGAGCCCCCGACCGCGGCGCCGACGCCGCCTCCGACCTCAGCTGCCGAACCCCAGACTTCTGCGGCGCCGCCAAGTGCGGCGCCGTCGTCTTCAGCTCCCGGCGAACGTACGGGGATGCCGCGCGAGCCGGTGATTCACGAGGTTAAGCGGGGCGACACGCTGGGCAAGATCGCGCGCGCCAATCTGCCGCCAGGCGTGACGCTGAACCAGATGCTGCTCGCGCTCTACCGCGCGAATGAAGGCGCGTTCATCCGCAAGAACGTCAACCTGGTGCGCGAGGGCCGCATCCTGAACATCCCGGATGCGGACGCGGTGGGCACCATCGATCGCGCCGAGGCCGATCGGATCGTCAAGGAGCACATGGCGCAGTTCGCCGAGTACCGCAGCCGTCTGGCGGCGGCGCCGACCACCGCGGAAGCGGCCCCCGGCCAGCAGGCCGACGCTGGGCGTATCGAGACCAAGCCCGCCGCGCCGGCGCCTTCCGGGCAGGACCAGTTGCGACTTTCGAAGGCCGAGCCCGCCAAGCCCGGCGCGGGTGCGCAGACTGCGCGTGACGACGATGCGGTGGCGCGCCAGCGCGCGTTCGCGGAAGCGCAATCGCGCCAGGCCGACCTGGAGAAGAACGCGAGCGACTTGCGCAAGTTGCTGGAGATGAAGAACCAGCAGCTTGCCGAACTGGAGAGGAAGGCCGCGGCCAAGCCTGCGCCGACGCCGGCTCCGACCCCCGCGCCGGCCACGCCCGCGCCGGTCGCGAAGCCCGCGCCGCCGCCGGAAGCCGCCAAGCCGCCCGTCGAAGCGCCCAAGCCCGCCGCACCCGAGGCCGCCAAGCCGGTCGCCCCGCCACCGCCCCCCGCCGCCAAGCCCGCAGCGCCGGGCCCGGACGCGAAGAAGGCCGAACCGCCGAAGCCCGAGGCGAAGAAGGGCGCCCCGGTACCCGAAGCGAGCGTCGTCGACGAATTCCTCGACAACCCGCTCTATCTCGGACTGCTGGGCGGCCTCGTCGTATTGCTCGTCGCCTATGGCTACATTGCCTGGCGTCGCAAGAAGGCCGCTCAGGCGAAATTCCAGGACAGCGTGCTTGGCGCCGCCGCTGCGGGAGCCGCCGTCGGCGCGACCGCGCCGCTTGGAACGCCGACCGCCGGAGGCGGCGTCGCGCCTGCCGCCGGCGCGCCTGCCGCCGCCGCTGCTCCCGCCGCAGCCGCGAGCGAAGAAGTCGATCCCATTGCGGAAGCTGACGTCTACATGGCTTACGGCCGCGATGCGCAGGCCGAGGAAATCCTGAAGGAAGCGCTGGCCAAGGATTCGAAGCGCATTCCGGTGCAGGCGAAACTGCTCGAGATCTATGCGCATCGCAAAGACGCGAAGACGTTCGAGCAGACGGCGATGAAGCTGAAGCAGCTCACCGACGGCAAGGGGCCCGAGTGGGACAAGGCTGCCGCGCTGGGCCGCTCGATCGACCCGCAGAACAGCATCTACGGCGGCGGTGATGCGCCGGCGGCCCCGGCTGCCGCGGCGGCCGAAGCGCCTGCAGCGGCGGCGCCCACCCTCGACTTCGATCTCGGCGGCGGTGGTGCCGCGCAGGGCCCGGCGTCGACGCCGGATATCCCGCTCGACGAGCCGTCGCCCAAGGAAGCCTCGGCGCCCGCGCTCGATTTCGACCTCGGCGGCGCGCCGGCGGCGAAGAAGGACGTCGACGAGACGCAGGTGCTGAAGCGGGACGAAGCACCGGCGAGCATCGACTTCAACCTGGATCTTGGCGGCGACGCACCGGCGGCGGCCGCGCCTGCGGCCGAAGCACCGAAAGCGGCGCCGGCGGCCGAGCCGAGCGGCGGCCTCGACTTCGACATCAATCTCGACCTCGGCGGCGGGGGCGACAAGAAAGCAGACGCGCCGGCGGAGAAGTCGGCGCCGCCCATGGACCTTTCGGCGATCAGCCTCGACCTCGGCGGCGCGCCGGCGGCGCCTTCCGGCGGCGGCACGGATCCCAAGTGGCAGGAAGTCGCGACCAAGCTCGACCTCGCGAAGGCGTACGAGGAGATGGGCGACAAGGACGGGGCGCGCGAGCTGCTCAACGAGGTCATGAAGGACGGCGACGCAGCGCAAAAAGGTACGGCACAGCAGTTGCTCGCGAAGCTCGGCTAGGTCCTGCCCTCAGGTCGTTCGCCAATACGCATCGCCCTCGGACTGGAGTACGACGGCAGTCGCTTTCTCGGCTGGCAGACACAACCGGGCGGCGGCACGGTGCAGGACGCGCTCGAGCCGGCGCTCGCGGAAATCGCCGGCGGCCCGACGGCCACCACCTGCGCCGGACGCACCGACCGCGGCGTGCACGCCCGCAATCAAGTGGTCCATTTCGATACCGAAACCGCACGACCGGTGTCCGCGTGGGTGCGAGGCGTGAACGCGCACCTGCCCGACTCGGTGGCCGTGCTCTGGGCGCACGAGGTAGGCGGCGAATTCCACGCGCGCTACAGTGCCCGTTCACGCACCTATGCCTACCGGCTCCTCAATCGCGCAGTGCGGCCCGCGCTCGACGCGCCGTACATCGGCTGGTTCCACACGCCGCTCGATATCGACGCCATGAGAGCGGCGGCGGCACTGTTCGTGGGCGAGCACGACTTCTCCGCGTTTCGCTCGTCGGAATGCCAGGCGAAGAGCCCGGTGCGGACGATCTACGAGCTTTCGCTTTCGAAGGAATCTGAAACCATCAGCTTCGTCATCCGGGCGAACGCGTTCCTGCACCACATGGTGCGCAACGTCGTCGGCACTCTGGTCTACGTCGGCAAGGGGAAGCACCCGCCTGCGTGGGTGAAGGAAGTTCTCGCTTCCAGGCAGCGGAGCAAAGCCGCGCCGACCTTCGGCCCGGAGGGCCTGTACCTCGAGAAGGTGGAATACGAAGCGCACTGGGGGCTGCCCCAGTGAGGACGCGGGTCAAGATTTGCGGCATCACGCGCCCGGGAGACGGCGTCGACGCGGCGAAAGCCGGCGCCGACGCGATCGGGCTCGTGTTCTATCCGAAGAGCCCGCGCTACCTCTCGGCCGAGCGCGCGATCGAGATCCGCGACGCGCTGCCGCCGTTCGTGCAGACGGTGGCGTTGTTCGTCAACGCCGACGCCGCGCAGGTGAGCCAGGTGCTGGGCCGGGTGAAGCCGTCGCTGCTGCAGTTCCACGGCGACGAGACGCCGGAGTTCTGCGGCCAGTTCGGCGT
>DATNCP010000219.1:0-33261 GCA_035607175.1 Burkholderiales bacterium | reverse complement strand
GCCGTCGCCGATCTTGCCGGTGTTCGCCGATTTCTCGATCGCCTCGATCGCCTGCTCGAGCAGCTCGGTCTTGATCGCGGCTTCGACCTTGACCTTCGGCAGGAAGTCGACGACGTACTCCGCGCCGCGGTAGAGCTCGGTGTGGCCTTTCTGGCGGCCGAAGCCCTTCACCTCGGTGACGGTGATGCCCTGCACGCCGATCGCCGAGAGCGCCTCGCGCACCTCGTCGAGCTTGAACGGCTTGATGATTGCGGTCACCAGTTTCATGATTGCCTTTCCGTTTTGTTGGTCATCGGCATCAGAACTTGTAGATCCCCTGCAGCCCGTAGGTCATCAGGGTCTTCTTGAAGCTGCCGTTGTCCAGATACACTTCCTCGTTCGCCTTGTCCTGCCGTACCTCGCCGCGCAACTCGAAGTTGTCCGCTGCGAGGAAGGCGACCGTTGCGGTGAATTCCTTGTGCTTCGTGCCCGAGACGGTGACTCCATTGGCGGCGGCAGCGGCTACGGCTCCGGGGAACCTGAAGCCGTCCTTGTCGTCGAGGGACTCGGCGCGCAGCGACAGCTTCCATTTCGGGATGAAGGTGTAGGAGAGGTAGAGCGCATAGCCGCTGTACTTGCCATCCTTCGTGCCGCCCGCGCCGTCAAACACCGCGTCCTTCTGCTTTACGGTCAGGTACTCGAAGCCGACGCTGAGCGGATCGATGACGGCGTAGCTGGCAACGAAGTTGAAGCTTTCGCGCCGGCCGTTCAGGGTCGTGATGGTCGAGTTCTCTTCCCCGCCGTAGTACGACGCGGCGAGCGACAGCGGCTTGATCGGCGTAGCGGTGACGCCGAGCTCGAGGGTCTTGCCCCGGTTGGCGTCGACCAGCTGATCCCAGCCGTTGTTGATGCCGGCGATCAGGTTGAGGGTGTCGCCGACTGCGAAGGTGCCGCGCACGCCGGTGTGCGTGAACGGCACCGAGCCGAAGAGCAGCGAGCGCGAGTAGTTGGCGTTGCTCGGGCTCCAGATCACCTCCGTGCCGTGCAGGGTGGTGAACTTGCCGCCGATGACGGTCAGCGGCCCGCCGGCGTACTGCAGGTAGCCCTGCGTGATGTCGAACGTCGAGGTGCTGGCGTCGGGCGCGGAATGGATGATCGTCGCGTCGCGGCCAGCGGTCACGTTGACCAGGCCCCCCAAGCCGGACTTCGGCTGCTTCGCGATCTGCAGGCCGACCTGATGCAGGACGAAGGAGTTGTTATAGGAGTCGAACACGCGCGGCGAGAAGCCCGCCTGGATGTCGCGGTCGGCGTGCGTGTAGGCGGCGTCGATGTAGCCGGTCATGCTGATGCCCGAGGCCTCGAGCACCTTGTCGAGGGTGGGTACTGCGGGGGCAGCGGCTTGGGCAAGCGCCAGCGTCGGAACGGCGAGCGCGGCGGCGACGGAAAGCGACAGGACTGTCTTCTGCATCGAAATCTCCCTGGGATTAGTAGAAGGTGCGGCGACAGTCACTAGCATCTCCTGTGCCAGACAAATTATCGTTTTGTTTCAATTTGTTAGTTAAGTCATAGAACCGTAGTGCCCTACGACGGTGCGCGCCGCGAAAGCTGGTGCCCGGATGTGGTGCGCCCCTCGGTGCTACTTTCGGACGGTGATCGACAAGCGATTCCTGGATGACCTCAGTGCGCGCATCGATGAAGCGCTGCGCGCCTCGCCGGCGCAGGACATCGAGAAGAACCTGAAGGCGCTGCTTGCGGCCTGGTTCGACCGCCTGGATCTCGTGCTGCGCGAGGACTTCGACGTGCAGAAGAAGCTGCTCGAGCGCGCGCAGGCGAAGCTCGCCGACCTCGAGGCGCGAATCGCCGAACTCGAGGCGCGCAAACCCGCGCGGTAGTCCCGAGCGGTAAACCGCGGCGACGATCGCGGCGTTCTTGGTCGATGACGGTCGCGACCGTGGCGAGCAGAGCTCTCGCCGGCATCGACGCGCCCGAGGTGACAGTCGAAGTGCACCTCGGGCCGGGGCTGCCGGCGTTCCACATCGTCGGACTCCCGGATACGGAAGTGCGCGAGGCGCGCGACCGTGTGCGCGCGGCGCTGAACCACGCGCGCTTCGAATTTCCGGCGCGGCGCATTACCGTCAATCTCGCGCCGGCGGAGTTGCCCAAGGACTCCAGCCGCTTCGACCTGCCGATCGCGCTCGCCATCCTCGCCGCGAGCGGGCAGATCGCGCCGGAGGCGTTCGGCGGCCAGGAATTCGCGGGCGAGCTTTCGCTCACCGGCGAGCTGCGCGCGGTGCGCGGCGCGCTGGCCATGGCGCTTTCGGCACGGACCGCGGGACGCGCTTTCGTGCTGCCCGCAGACAACGCACCGCAGGCTGCGCTCGCCGAAGGCGCGCGCATTCTGCCGGCAAGGACACTGCTCGAGGTCGTCGCGCACCTGGCGCAAGAGGCGCCGCTTGCCGAGTACGTGAACGGCGCGCCACGGCGTGCGCCGAGCTATGCCGATTTCTGCGACGTCAAGGGCCAGCAGCAGGTAAAGCGCGCGTTGGAGGTTGCCGCCGCGGGTGGCCACAGCGTGTTGATGGTCGGCCCGCCTGGCACCGGCAAGTCGATGCTCGCGGCGCGCTTTCCCGGCATCCTGCCCGCGCTTGCGGAGTCGGAAGCGCTAGAGGTCGCGGCGATCCACTCGGTCTCGAGCCAGGGCTTCGAGGCCGGCCGCTGGGGCGAGCGGCCCTATCGCGCGCCGCATCACGGCGCATCGGCCGCGGCGCTGGTGGGCGGCGGCGCCTTGCCGCGGCCGGGTGAGATCTCGCTCGCGCACCATGGGGTGCTGTTCCTCGACGAGCTGCCGGAATTCGACCGCGACGTGCTCGAGGCGCTGCGCGAGCCGCTCGAATCGGGCCGCATCTCGATCTCGCGAGCCGCGCGCCAGTCGCAGTTTCCCGCCCGCTTCCAGCTGGTCGCGGCGATGAACCCTTGTCCCTGCGGCCATTGCGGCGATCGCAGCGGACGTTGTCGCTGCACCCCGGAGCGCATCGCGCGCTACCGCGGCAGGATCTCGGGCCCGCTCGCCGACCGCATCGACATCAAGCTCGAGGTGCCGGCGCCGCGCGAGGCCGAGCTGGTGGCGCCGGTCGGCGGCGAAGCCTCGGGCGCGATCAAGGCGAGGGTCGAGAGCGCGCGGCGAGCGCAGCTCGCGCGCCAAGGCAAGCCCAATTGCGACCTTGGCACGCGCGAGATCGACCGCCACTGCGCAGTCGATCGCGATGGCGACCAGCTGCTACGCCACGCGCTCGCGCGACTGCTCCTTTCGGCGCGCGCCTATCAGCGGGTGCTGCGCGTTGCCCGTACCATAGCGGACCTCGCCGGCGCCTCGACCATCGGCGCAGGGCATATCGCCGAGGCGATACAGTACCGGCGGCTCGATGCAAGCTTCTAGGAACGGATGGCGACGTACGCGATCGGCGATGTGCAGGGATGCTATGACGAGCTGAGGAAATTGCTCGGCGAGATCGGCTTTCGCCGCGGCCGCGACAAGCTCTGGTTCGTCGGCGATCTCGTCAACCGCGGCCCGAAGTCGCTCGAAGTCCTGCGTTTCGTCGCGAGCCTTGGCGACGCGGCGGTGACGGTCCTGGGTAACCACGACCTTCACCTGCTCGCTCAATACGAGGGCGTCGAAAAGCTCAAGGAGAAAGACACTTTCCAGGACGTGCTCGACGCGCCCGACGCGCGCGAGCTCATCGACTGGCTGCGTGAGCGGCCGATGATGCACGCCGACGGTCCCCATGCGATGGTGCACGCGGGCATCCTCCCCGGCTGGTCGATCGACAAGGCGCTCGAGCTCGGCGCGGAGGTCGAAGCTGCCCTCGCCGCCCGCAACCACCGCGACTTCCTGCGGCGCATGTACGGCGGCAGCCCGGACGCCTGGCGAGACGACCTTTCAGGCTGGGACCGGCTGCGGGTGATCGTCAACGCGATGACGCGCATGCGCTTCTGCAGCCGCGAGGGGCGAATGGAGCTCGACAGCAAGGGCGCCAAGGCGCCGCGCGGCTACCAGCCCTGGTTCGAAACGCGGCCCGACGACGAGGCGACGACCATCATATTTGGCCACTGGTCACAGCTGGGCTTGAAGGTACGGCCACGGCAGGTCGGACTCGACAGCGGCTGCGTCTGGGGCGGCAAGCTGACCGCGCAGCGTCTCGAAGACCGCAAGCTCTGGCAGGTCGGCTGCGCCGGCTATCAGGCGCCCGGCGGCGAATGACCGAATGCGCGCTTGAAGCGCGCCTCGATCTCGTCCCGGCCCGTGGTGTGGTTCTGGGCGCCGCGATGGGAAATCTTGATCGCGCCCATCACCGAGGCAAGCTTGCCGGTGTTCGACCAGTCCCAGCCATGCGCTAGCCCGTAGAGCAGGCCGGCGCGATACGCATCGCCGCAGCCGGTCGGGTCCACCACCTTGTCGGCCGGCGCGCAGGGGATCTCGTGGCGCTTGCCGTCGGCGTAGATGAGCGAGCCCTGCGCGCCGAGCGTGACCACCAGCGCCTTGACGCGGCGCGCGTGCTCCTCGAGCTTGCGGCCGGTTTTCTCCTCCAGCATCTTGCCTTCGTAGTCGTTCACCGCGACGTACGCGGCGTGGCGGAGGAACTCGTCGATCTCCTCGCCCGAAAACATCGGCAGGCCCTGGCCCGGGTCGAACATGAACGGCACGCCGAGCTCGGCGCATTCGCGGGCGTGCTCCTGCATGCCTTGCTTGCCGTCAGGGCCGATGATGGCGATGCCGGCGCCGAGCTCGCTGCGCACGTGGTTCTCGTGCGAGCTGTTCATCGCCCCCGGATGGAAGGCGGTGATCTGGTTGTCGTCGAGATCGGTGGTGATGAACGCCTGCGCGGTGAACTGGCCGGGCATCTTCTTCAGCAGTTGCGCATCGATGCGCAGGCGCTGCAGGCGCTCGAGGTAGGGGCCGATGTCCTCGCCCACGGTGGCCATGACCAGCGGCGCCTCGCCGAGCAGCTTCAGGTTGTAGCCGATGTTGCCCGCGGTGCCGCCGAACTCGCGCCGCATGTCCGGCGTGAGAAAGCAGACGTTGAGGATATGCAGCTGATCGGCGAGCAGGTGGTTCTTGAACCGATCGGGGAAGACCATGATCGTGTCGTACGCGATCGAGCCGGTAACCAGGATTTTTTTCAAGCGGCGAGAGTGTTCATGAAGGATAGAAGAGATAGAGCCGGTATCCGGTGGCGCGCGCACGGCTCGAGTCGAGGAAGACGCGCAGCGAGGCTTCGCCGCCCGGTGCGATGCCCTCGGGCAGGAGCTGAGGCGCGCGGCCGGAGTCGAGGTATTCGCGCGGGGCGAGCACGCGGCGCAGCAGCGGGCGGTCACCCTCGTCCGTGAGCGTCAGCTCGAGCGCCGGGTAGTCCTGCGCGAATCGGGCGCGATTGCGAAGCACCGCGTTGAGAACGATGATGCCTTCGCGGCGCGGATCGGCCTGCAGGTCGGAAGACTCGATGCTCATCAATTCGGGGCGGCGCGGCAGCGCGATCTGGCAACGCAGCGTGCGGCATGCCGCTTCGAGGGTCGGCCGGATGCCCGGCACCTGCGCCGCGAGCTCGGCGCGAAAGCGATGCATCGTCTGCCCCGCGAGGCCGGCGGCAGCGAGCAGCGCGCCAAGCGCCCAGAGCAGCGTACGCCGGCGCGGCGGCTCCTCCTCGGCCATGAAGGCCGGCAGAAGCACTTCTTCCCGGCTGTCCTTGGGCTGCGGCGGGCCGCGCCGCGACGGATCGAACAGGCCCATCTGCGGCGAGGGCTCGAGCGCGAGATTCTCCCTCCCCTCCTCGACCAGCCCGGCAACGCCGTCGAATACCGTCGCGCATTTGCCGCAGCGCACCCGGCCGCCGCGAACCGCGAGCTGCTCGCGCTGGACGCGAAACGCGGTGCCGCAAACCGGGCAGCGCGTCGCGAGGCTCATCGCCGCACCCCGGTGACCAGGGCCCAGCCGTCCTCGCGCATGGGTGATGCGGCATCGAACCACTGCGCGTAGGCGTCGATCAACTCGCCGGCCTGCGCCTCGAGGACTCCGGCGAGCGCGATCCGGCCGCCGCGCGCCGTGCGAGCGGCGAGCAGCGGCGCGAGCACGAGCAGCGGCTGGAAGAGAATGTTCGCGAGCACGAGGTCGTAGGGCGTCGCCGGCAGCGACTCAGGAGCAAGCGCGCGCAATTCGACCTGGTTCAGCCGGGCATTCATTGCGGTCGTCTCCACGGCCTGGGTGTCGACGTCGACGGCGTCGACGCTCGCCGCGCCGAGCTTCGCCGCGGCGATGGCCAATATACCGGAGCCGCAGCCGTAATCGAGGACCCGCTCGCCGCCGGCGAGGGCCTTCTCCAGGAAATCCAGCACCAGTCTCGTGCTCGGGTGACTGCCGGTGCCGAAGGCGAGGCCGGGGTCGATGCGCACGATCGCGGCTGCATTCGCCGGCGGCTCGTGCCAGGTCGCCCCGATCCACAAGCGGCCGAGCCTGAGCGGCGTGAATTGCGCCTGGCTGGCGCGCACCCAGTCCCGGTCGTCGAGCCGCTGCGCGCTGAAGCGCGGCGCGGCTACGCCGGCGGATTGCGCCGCCGCGGCAATCATCGCGCCGGCATCGTCGTGCGGCTGGAGGATGGCCGACAGCCGCCCTGCTTCGAGCGCCACCGACTGCGCACCGGCGGCGAGCAGCGCATCGCCGAACGCCTCCGCCGCCCCCGCTTCGAGGTCCAGGGTCACGGCGAGCCACGGCATCATTTCTTCTTCTTCTGCTCCTGGGCGAGCTTCTGCTCGAGGTAGTGGATCGAGACGCCGCCGCGCAGGAAGCGCGTGTCGTTCAGGAGATCGCGATGCAGCGGCAGGTTGGTCAGGATGCCCTCCACCACCATCTCCGAGAGCGCGATGCGCATGCGCGCAATCGCCTGCTCGCGCGTCGCGCCGTAGGCGATCAGCTTGCCGACCATCGAATCGTAGTTCGGCGGCACGCTGTAGCCCTGGTAGACGTGCGAGTCGACGCGGATGCCGGGGCCGCCGGGCGGATGGTAGGAGGTGATCTTTCCCGGCGAGGGCGTGAAGCGGTACGGGTCCTCGGCGTTGATGCGGCATTCGATGGCATGGCCGCGCACCTCGATGTCCTTCTGCCGGAAGCGCAGCTTGTGGCCGGCGGCGACATGGATCTGCTCCTGCACGATGTCGACGCCGGTGATCATCTCGGTGACCGGGTGCTCGACCTGGATGCGGGTGTTCATCTCGATGAAGAAGAACTCGCCCTCCTGGTAGAGGAACTCGAAGGTGCCGGCGCCGCGGTAGTTCATCTTGCGGCAGGCTTCGGCGCAGCGCTCGCCGATCTTGTCGCGCAGCTTCGCCGGCAGCTCGGGCGCGGGCGCCTCCTCGAGCACCTTCTGGTGGCGCCGCTGCAGCGAGCAGTCGCGCTCGAAAAGGTGCACGCAGTTCTTGTGCTCGTCGGCGAGGACCTGGATCTCGATGTGGCGCGGCTGCTCGAGGTAGCGCTCGAGGTAGACCACCGGATTGGCGAACGCCGCCTGCGCCTCGGTGCGCGTCATGTTGACCGCGTTCAGCAGCGCCGCTTCGGTGTGCACGACGCGCATGCCGCGACCGCCGCCACCACCCGAAGCCTTGATGATCACCGGATAGCCGACCTTGCGGGCGATGCGCACGATCTCCTTCGGATCCTCGGGCAGCGCGCCCTCGGAGCCGGGCACGCACGGCACCCCGGCCTTGATCATCGCCTGCTTGGCGCTCACCTTGTCGCCCATCAGGCGGATGTTCTCGGGGCGCGGGCCGATGAAGACGAAGCCGGATCGCTCGACCTTCTCGGCGAAGTCGGCGTTCTCGGCGAGGAAGCCGTAGCCGGGATGGATCGCCTCGGCGTCGGTCACCTCGGCGGCGCTGATGATCGCCGGGATGTTGAGGTAGCTCGCGGCCGCCGGCGCCGGTCCGATGCAGACCGATTCGTCCGCCAGCTTGACGTACTTCGCCTCGGTATCGACCTCGGAGTGGACCACCACCGTGCGGATGCCCATCTCGCGGCAGGCGCGCTGGATGCGAAGCGCGATCTCGCCCCGGTTGGCGATCAGGATCTTTTCGAACATCTAGCCGAGGATGAAAAGCGGCTGGCCGTACTCGACCGGCTGGCCGTTCTCGACCAGGATCGCCTTCACCACCCCGGCCGCGTCGGAGTCGATCTCGTTCATCAGCTTCATCGCTTCGATGATGCAGATCACCTCGCCCTCCTTCACCGCCTGGCCGACCTCGACGAACGCCTTGGCGTCGGGCGATGGCGAGCGGTAGAAGGTGCCGACCATCGGCGCCTTGACGACGTGACCCTCGACCGGGGCCGCGGCCTCGGTCCCCGCGGCGGGAGCGGCGGCAGCGGTTGCCGTCGCCGGGTGCGCCGCCGCGGCGATCGGGGCGGCAGCGGCTGCCGGCGCGAATCCCGGGCTGACGCTCACCACGCCGCCCTTGACGATCTTGACCTTCTCCTCGCCCTCGGTGATCTCGAGCTCGGCGATGCCGGACTCCTGCACGAGATCAATCAGCTTCTTGAGTTTGCGTAGATCCATGGGGTTTGGCGTCTTTTCGCCGGAGAAGGCGGCATCTTATCGTAACAATGGAGTCACGATTTCCTCCACCTCGGCTTCGGCCAGGGGCCCAAGCTTGCGGTGGGCGACCCGGCCCCGGCGATCCAGGACAAGGCTGAAGGGCAGCCCGCCCGAGGAATTGCCGAGGTCCTTCATGAGCTGGATCGCATCTACGCCGGCCACCAGCATTTCGTACTGTATTGCGTAGTTAGCAGCAAATTCACGGATCTTAGCCGCTGAATCGATACCAATTCCGACCGCGGGAAACCCGAATTTCCGTGCTGCAGCGTCCAGAATCGGCATCTCCTCCCGGCAGGGCGCGCACCAGGTCGCCCAGAAGTTGAAGAGCACCACCCTGCCCTGCCACTCGCTCAGCCGGCGCGGCCTTCCGGACAGATCGCTGAACGATGCCGAGAGGAGCTTCCCCGCCCCGCTCGCGGACTGGATGGCCAGGGCGCCGACGATCCCGCCGGCGGCAAGGGCCGTCGCCCCGGCGGCGCCCAGGACCAGAAGCTCACGCCGCTGCATCGCGCAGCAGGGTCGCGAGCTCGGCAATTCCCGCGCGCTGCATCACCCGCCCCGCCTGCGAAGTTTTCAGCGCCACACGCTCGTCGCGCGGGTCGAAGACCGAAAGCCGCAACGGGTGGTCCTGCCAAGCCAGGGTAAACACGCTCACCGCATGCACACGGTCGCCGGAGTAGCGCCTGGTTTCCTGGGTCTCGAACGCGATGCCGCGCTCGAGCAGGAACAGCTCGACGTCCTTTGCACTCTCGGGAAAGAGCTGCAGATCGATGTCGGCGTACGGACTGGCGGTGCCCTTCAGGACCGGGCCGGTGAGGTAGGGATGGAACTGCTCCAGCGCTCGCATCGCGTCGAGGGCGATTTCGCGCAACTCGGCGACTCGCTGCGGGTGCTCCTCGGCCTGGTAGAGGGCAAGGTAGGCCCGGAGTTCGGCCTCGATCTCGTCGTTGGCAGGCAATGCTTCGGTCTGCGCGGCGCCGAGGCTGCGCGCCGCCTTCCGCTTGGCGAGCGCGAAGTCGTCGATGCCATCCTCGGCCATGATGCGCGCCGCGGCGGCGGCAATGCGCTCGCGCATTCCCTGAACTCGAGCGCGCGTTCGGGTCTGGCGAGTGCCCTTGCGGCTCACGCCTGGAATTCAATCATAGAATCTCCGTCCTTCCATGGCGGTCCACCTCCACATCCTCGGCATTTGCGGCACGTTCATGGGCGGAATCGCCGCGATCGCGAAAGCCGCCGGTCATCGCGTCACCGGTTGCGACGCGAACGTCTATCCGCCGATGAGCGAGCAGCTCGCCGCGCTCGGCATCGAGCTCATTCAGGGCTTCGGCGCCGAGCAGCTCTCCCTCAAGCCCGACGTCTGGGTGGTCGGCAATGTCGTCACGCGCGGCAATCCGCTCATGGAGGCGATCCTCGACAGGGGCGACCGTTACGTCTCTGGGCCGCAGTGGCTCTCCGAGCAAGTGCTCGCCGACCGCCATGTCCTTGCCGTTGCCGGCACCCATGGCAAGACCACCGCCTCGACGATGCTTGCCTGGGTACTGGAGCGGGGCGGTCGCAACCCCGGCTTCCTGATCGGCGGGGTCCCCCACGACTTCCCGGTATCCGCTCGGCTTACCGAGAGTAAGTACTTCGTGATCGAGGCGGACGAGTACGACACGGCCTTTTTCGATAAACGCTCCAAATTCGTGCATTACCGGCCCAGGACCGCAGTCCTCAATAACCTCGAGTTTGATCATGCCGACATATTCGACGATATTGCGTCGATCGAACGGCAATTTCACCACTTCGTGCGAATCGTGCCGGGGTCCGGCTTGATTGTCAGCAACGGGCGGGATCCGGCACTCGCGAGGGTGCTGAAGGCCGGGGTCTGGACGGCGGTTGAGTACTTTGGAACCCCGCAAGGCTGGGAGGCGGGCGAGCCGGACACCGCTGGTGCATTCGAAGTGGCGTGGCAGGGAAGGGCGCTCGGGCGGGTGCAATGGAACCAGCTCGGCGCCCATAACCAGCTGAACGCCCTGGCTGCGCTCGCCGCTGCCCGGCATGCCGGCGTCCCGCCCGAGCAGGGCATCGCGGCGCTGAGCGCTTTTTCCGGGGTGCGCCGGCGCATGCAGGTGCGCGGCGAAGCCGGGGGCGTCACCGTCTACGACGATTTCGCGCATCACCCGACCGCGATCCGCACCACCCTCGAAGGGTTGCGCCGGCGCGTTGGCCGAGCACGCATCCTCGCGGTGCTCGAGCCTCGATCCAACACCATGAAGCGCGGCGTCCTCAAGGACGAGCTGCCCGAAAGCCTCGGCGACGCCGACCGGACCTTCGTCTACACCGCTGGCCTCGGCTGGGACGCGGGCGCGGTCTTCAGGACGATGGGCGAGAAAGCGCGCTGCGACGATAACCTCGAGCGACTGGTCGCGGCAGTCAGCACGGAGGCGCGCCCGGGAGACCACGTCCTGGTCATGTCCAACGGCGGCTTTGGCGGCATCCACGAGAAACTGCTTGATCGTCTATCTGCACGGGTTTAACTCCTCTGCGCAGTCTCACAAGGCGCAGGTGCTCGCCCGCTACCTCGAGGAGCGAGGCCTGGGCGCGCAGTACGCATGTCCGGATCTGGCGCCGCATCCGGCCGAGGCAATCCGCGCCATCGAAGCGTTTCCCGACGCCTGCTTCGTCGGCTCTTCTCTCGGCGGCTTCTACGCCACCTACATGGCGGAAAAGCACGGCGCGCGCGCGGTCCTGATCAATCCCGCGATCGACCCGCACGTCGGCCTGCGCAGCTATCTCGGGCCGCAGAAGAACCTGCATACCGGCGAACCCTACGAGCTGACCGAGGAATACCTGCGGGCGTGGAAGGATCTCTACCTTCCGCGCGTCACGCCGTCTCGCTATCTCCTGCTCGTCGAGACCGGCGACGAGGTGCTCGACTATCGGCGCGCGGTAGAGCGCTATGCCGGCGCGGAGCAGGTCGTGATTCCCGGCGGCGATCACAGCCTGGCGAGCTTTCCGCAGCACTTGCCGCGCATCCTCGAGTTCTGCGGCACACGCGCCTGACATGCAGCTCCTTTACGAGGAGGGCGGCGACCTCAAGGTAGCCGCAGTGCTGGATCAGGCGCCCGCTTCGTTCCAGGTCGAGACCCAGCACGGCCGGCGCGCCAAGGTAAAGGCGACGCAGGTGCTGCTCACCTTCGAGCGCCCCGGCGGGGCTGAGCTGCTCGAGCAGGCGCGGCAGTTCGCCGCGGGCCTCGAAACCGAATTCCTCTGGCAATGCAGCGGCGACGGCGAATTCGCTTTCCAGGACCTGGCGCGTGAATACGTCGGCCGCGCGCCGACCGCGATCGAGTCGGCCGGCGTGCTGATCAAGCTGCATTCGGCGCCGATGTACTTCTACCGGCGGGGGAGGGGGCGTTTCCAGGCCGCCCCCGAGGAGACGCTGAAGCTCGCGCTCGCGTCGGTGGAAAAGAAAAAGCGCCAGCAGGAGGCGATCGGGCTCTGGGCCGCGGCGCTCGCGCGCCACGAGTGCCCGCCGGAGATCGCGGCGCTGCGCGACGAGCTTCTCTATTCGCCCGACGGCAACAAGCCGGAGACCAAGGCGCTCGAGCAGGCGTGCCGGGAGACAGGGTTGAGCACGGCGAAGCTCTTCGAGCGCTGCGGCCTTATTCCCGACAGCCACGACTTTCACCTGAAGCGCTTCCTGCACGAATTCTTCCCGCAGGGAACGGACTTTCCCGCGCACGAGGTGCCGCCGCTCCCCGGCGACTTGCCGCTCGCGGGCGTGCAGGCTTTCAGCCTCGACGACATCGGCACGACCGAGATCGACGATGCCTTTTCCCTCCAGCGGCGTGCGGACGGCGTATTGAGAGTGGGGATTCACATCGCGGCCCCGGGGCTGGGATTTGCACCTGGCTCGCCCCTCGACGCGATCGCCCGCTCCCGGCTCTCGACCGCCTATATGCCCGGCCGGAAATTCACCATGCTTCCGGAGGACGTAATCGCCGGCTATTCGCTCGACCACGGCGGCGAGCAGGCGGCGGTCTCGCTCTATTTCGATGTCGCGACGGACGGAGCCATCGGCGCCGCGCACAGCCGCGTCGAGCGCGTGCCGGTGGTCGCCAACCTGCGGCACGCCCAGTACGACGTCCTCAACCAGGCCTTCGAGTCGGGCGCGGTCACGGGACTCGCATTCGAGGCCGAGTTGCGCGAGTTGTGGCGCGTCGCCGGCCTGCTCGAGGCGAAGCGGGGCAAGCCGAGCGTCTCCACCGCGGCGCTCGACTACACCTTCCACGTCGAGGGCGACCGCGTGCGCATCGTGCCGCGCCGGCGCGGCTCGCCGCTCGACAAGCTCGTCGCCGAGATGATGATCTTCGCCAATTCGTCCTGGGGCGGGCTGCTGGCCGAGCGCGACGTCGCCGCCATCTACCGCGTGCAATCGACCGGCAAGGTGCGCTTCAGCGTTCACCCCGAGCCGCACGAGGGGCTCGGCCTCGGCTGCTACGCGTGGATGAGCTCGCCGCTGCGGCGCTACGTGGATCTCGTCAACCAGTGGCAACTGATCGCTGCGCTGAGCGGCCGGCGGGCGCCGTTCACCCGCAATTCCGACGGCCTTCTGACCGCGCTGCGCGCTTTCGAGATCACCGCGACGCGCTTCGACGAGCACCAGCAGGCGATGGAAGACTACTGGAGCCTGCGCTGGCTGCTCCAGGAGGGCGTTACCTCGACGCCTGCGATGGTGCTGCGCGAAAGCCTGGTGCGCTTCGAAGGCCTGCCGCTGGTCGCGCGCGTCCCGTCGCTTCCCGCGCTCGATCCCGGCACCCGCGTGACGCTCGAGATCAAGGCGGTCGACCTGATCGAGCGTAATGTGTCGTGTGTTTTTCGTGAAATTCTCGGCAGCGAGTCGATTGGACCCGCCGCGGGGATAGTCGAAAAGCCCAGAATATGAAAGACTTGGGAAATTGATGTAAGGTTAAGTCGAAGTGAGGGAGCGCTGACTTGAGGTTGTCGATGCCGTTTCTCGGTCAAGACCGCGTGCTTGGCGCGGCGCTCGGCATCTCCATCGCGTGCCATGCATTGCTCATGGCCGTGCACTTCCGCCTGCCCGATTCGCTGCGCTGGAAGCCCACGGCGCAGCCCCTCGAGGTCGTCCTCGTCAATGCCAAGACACGCGAGCGCCCGTCGCGCGCCGAGCTGCTCGCGCAGGCGAACCTCGACCGCGGCGGGAACGTCGACGAGCGTCGCCGCGCGCGCACGCCGCTCCCGGTGACCGAGCCGAAAAACCCCGGCAAGGATCTCGCCTCCGCGCAGCGGCGCCCGCGCACGCTCGAAGTGCAGCAGCAGCAGGTGCTCTCCCAGCCGGGCGAGTCGCAGGCGCGCGTGCCGAAGTCGGCGGAACGCCAGGCGCCGAACGACGAATCGGGCGGCCAGGCGAGCGGGCGCGACCTCGCCGACCTCGCGCTCGCGGCGATGCGGCTGCAGGCGCAGATCGACAAGCGCGTCGACGAATACCAGAAGCGGCCGCGCAAGCAGTTCATCGGCGCCAACGCCGCCGAGTACCGCTTCGCGCAGTACGAGGAGGACTGGCGCGTCAAGGTCGAACGCGTCGGCACGCTCAACTATCCGGCCGAGGCGCGCGGCAAGCTCTACGGCAACCTGCGCCTGACCGTCACCATCCGACCCGACGGCACGGTCGAGTCGATCGAGCTCGACCGCTCGTCGGGGCTGAAGGCGCTCGACCTGGCCGCGTTCAAGATCGTGAAAATGGCGACGCCGTTCGCGGTTTTCCCACCCAACATCCGGCGCGACACCGACCTCCTGGTGATCACCCGCACCTGGTTCTTCGGCCAGGGCGACAAGATCTGGACCGAGTAGGCGGCAATGAGCGAGCGTTACGCCGTCATCGGTCAGCCGGTGGCGCACTCCAAATCGCCCTGGATCCACGGGCGCTTCGCGCGCGAGACGCGGCAGGATATCGACTACGGCCTGATCGAGGCGCCGCTCGCGGGCTTTGCCCGTGCCGCCGATGAATTCCGCGCCGGCGGCGGCAAGGGCCTCAACGTCACGCTGCCCTTCAAGGAAGACGCGTTCCGTTATTGCGCGAAGCTGAGCCCGCGCGCGCGGACAGCGGGCGCAGTGAATACCGTCACCTTCGGCCCTGAAGTCGCCGGCGACAACACCGATGGCATCGGCCTGGTGCGCGACCTTTCGGGCAACCTCGGCGTCGACCTGCGCGGCAGCCGGGTGCTGCTGATGGGCGCCGGCGGCGCGGCTCAGGGCGCGCTCGGCGCGCTGCTCGAGGCCGGCGTCGCCGCAGCGACGATCGCCAATCGCAACGTGGCGCGGGCGCGCGAGCTGGCGGCGCGCTTCTCCGTCGCGGCGAGAGGCTACGGGGAGCTCGAAGGCGGATTCGACCTCGTGATCAATGCCACCTCGGCGGGGCTCTCCGACGAGGCGCCCGCGCTTCCTCCGGGCGTGCTCGAGGGGGTGAAGCTCGCCTACGACATGGTTTACGGGCGCGACACGCCGTTCCTCGCCGCCGCGCGGGCCGCGGGCGTGAATGCCTGCGATGGCCTGGGCATGCTGGTCGAGCAGGCGGCCGAGTCGTTTTTCGTCTGGCGCCGCGTGCGGCCAGACACGGCAGCCGTGCTGCGGGAGCTGCGTGGCCGCTAGGCGCCTCTTGCGCGCCGTAGGGAAGGGCTTGCTCTACAGCGTCGGCGCGCTCGTCATCGCCTTTCTCCTGGCGCAGATCTGGTTCCTAAGCCACATCATCTACTGGAGCCGCTACGCGCCGGAAACGACGGCCTTCATGGCGGGCCGTCTCGAAGCCCAGCCCAAGCTGAAATTGCAGCACCAGTGGGTGCCTTACGCGCGCATCTCGGTGCACCTCAAGCGCGCGGTGGTGGTCGCCGAGGACGCGAAATTCCTCGACCACGAAGGCTTCGACTGGGAGGCGATCCAGGAGGCGATGGCGAAGAACCAGCGCGAGGGCAGGGTGGTCGCCGGCGCGTCGACCATCAGCCAGCAGCTGGCGAAGAACCTGTTTCTCTCCGGCGAGCGCTCCTGGCTGCGCAAGGGCCAGGAGGCGATCATTACCTGGATGCTCGAGCAGACCATGAGCAAGCGCCGCATCCTCGAGCTCTATCTCAACGTCGCCGAGTGGAGCGAGGGCGTGTTCGGCGCCGAGGCCGCGGCGCGCCATCACTTCGGCGTTTCCGCGGCGGCGCTCGGTCCCGAGCAGGCGGCGTGGCTGGCGGCGATTCTTCCCAGCCCGCGCCGCTATGTCCGCGGCCGCTCCACGCCCTACATAGAAGGCCGCGCCGCGACTATCCTCGCCCGTATGGAAAAGGAAGGCGCGCAGATCCCGTGACGGCGCAGGTCGCACGCACCCGGCTGGAAACCGAGGAGCTGTTGCAGGAGAAGGTGCAGGAAATCCGGGCGCTGCTCGGCGGGCGCGGCGTCGGGGTGCGAGCGACGCTCGACGCGCTGCACCCCGCCGATATCGCCTATCTGCTCGAGGCGCTGCCGCCCGAGGAGCGCCTCGCGGTCTGGGACCTGGTCAAGGCCGATCGCGACGGCGAGATCCTGCTCGAGGTTTCGGAGGCGGTGCGCGAGTCGCTGATCGCGACGATGGATTCGCGCGAGCTGGTCGCCGCCGCGGAGACCCTGGAGGCCGACGAGCTGGCGGACATCGCCGGCGATCTGCCGCCGGCGGTGATCGAGGAAGTGGTGCGCTCGCTGACCGCGGAGGAGCGCGAGCAGCTGCGCGCCGCGCTGTCCTATCCCGAGGGCACGGTCGGCGCGCTGATGGATTTCGAGCACGTCACGGTGCGCGACGACGTCACCCTCGAGGCGGTGACGCGCTACCTGCGGCGCCTGGACGAGCTGCCGGGGCACACCGACCAGTTGTTCGTCGTCGATCGTTACCAGATGCTGAAGGGCACGCTGCCGCTCGCACGCCTCATCGTCACCGACCTCGACATCGACGTCGCGCGCGTCACGGTGCGCGACGGGCTGCGCCTCAACGCGGACGACGCGGCGAGCGAGGCCGCGAGCGCATTCGAGCGCTACGACCTGGTTTCTGCGCCGGTGGTCGACGGCGAGGGGCGCCTCATCGGCAGGCTGACGGTGAACGCGGTGGTCGACCACATCCGCGAGAAGAGCGCCGAGACGCAGCTCGCCGAAGCCGGCCTGACGAAGGAAGAAGACGTGTTCGCGCCGGTGCTCGACAGCTTCAAGAATCGCTGGGCGTGGCTGGCGATCAACCTCGTCACCGCCTTCATCGCTTCGCGCGTGATCGGCGTCTTCGAGGACTCGATCGTGCATCTCGTCGCGCTGGCGGCGCTGATGCCGATCGTCGCCGGCATCGGCGGCAACTCGGGCAACCAGACCATCACCATGATCGTGCGCGCCCTCGCGCTCGGCCAGATCCAGCCGTCCTACTGGGCGAAGCTGCTCGGCAAGGAGATCGGCGTCGCGCTCCTGAACGGCGTCGTCTGGGGCGTCATGCTCGGCCTCATCGCCTACGCGCTGTACGGCAATGTCGCGCTCGGCGGCGTGATGGCGCTCGCGATGCTGCTCAATCTGGTGCTCGCCGCGCTGATGGGGGTGGCGATCCCGTGGCTGCGCTGGCGCTTCGGCCGCGATCCGGCGGTCGGCTCTTCGGTGCTGATCACCGCCTGCACCGACTCCGGCGGGTTCTTCATCTTCCTCGGGCTGGCGACGGTGTTTCTCGTCTAGGCGGCAAAGGCGCCGCGCGCGGCGGCGAGCGTCGCCTCGATCTCGGCGGAGCCGTGCGCGGCCGAGACGAAGCCCGCCTCGTACGCCGAGGGCGCGAGGTACACGCCGCGCTCCAGCATGGCGTGGAAGAAGCGGTTGAAGCGCTCCTTGTCGCACTGCATGACCTCGGCGAAATTGCGCGGCACGCTCGCTCGGAAATAGAGGCCGAACATGCTGCCGATCGACTGCGCGGAAAATGCGACGCCGGCTTTCTTCGCCGCGGCGGCGAGGCCCTCGACGAGCAGGCGCGTGGTGGACTCGATTTTTTCCTGGAAGTCCGGCTGCTCGACGAGCTTCAGCGTCGCCATTCCTGCCGCGACCGCGACCGGGTTGCCGGAGAGCGTGCCCGCCTGGTAGACCGGGCCGAGCGGCGCGAGCTTGTCCATGATGTCGCGCCGGCCGCCCAGCGCGCCGACCGGCAAGCCGCCGCCGATCACCTTGCCGAGCGTGGTGAGATCCGGGCGGATGCCGAAGCGCGCCTGCGCGCCGCCGAGGGCGACGCGAAACCCGGTCATCACCTCGTCGAGGATCAGCAGCGCGCCATGGCGCGTGCATTCCTCGCGCAGCGCCTCCAGGAAGCCAGGGGCGGGCAGCACCAGGTTCATGTTGCCGGCGACGGGCTCGACAATGACCGCGGCCGTCTGCTCTCCCTGTTTCCTGAAAAACTCGCGAACGCCAGGAACGTCGTTGTAAGCAAGGACGGCGGTATGCGCGACGACCTCGGCGGGCACGCCGGCGGAGCTCGGGTTGCCGAAGGTGAGGGCGCCCGAGCCGGCTTTCACCAGCAGGGCGTCGGCGTGGCCGTGGTAGCAGCCTTCGAACTTGACGATCGTGCTGCGGCCGGTGAAGCCGCGCGCGAGGCGGATCGCGGTCATGGTCGCTTCGGTGCCCGAGGAAACGAGGCGTACCGACTCGAGAGAAGGCACCAGGCGGCACAGCGTCTCGGCGAGCTCGACTTCCGCTGCGGTCGGCGCGCCGAAGGAGAGCGCATTGGCGGCGGCGGCCTGAACGGCCGCGACGACGGCGGGATGGCTGTGCCCGGCGACCATCGGCCCCCAGGAGCCGACGTAATCGACGTACCGTTTGCCGTCGACATCCCAGAGATGCGCGCCGGCCGCGCGGGCGAAAAACCGCGGCGTGCCGCCGACTGCGCCGAAGGCGCGCACCGGCGAGTTCACGCCGCCGGGGATGACCTTGCGCGCGCGGGAGAAGAGCTCGTCGCTTTTCATCCGAACAGTTTCCCATACGCGCGGCAGCGGGCGGCAACGTCCGGCGCGTCGAACACGTCGGAAATCACCGCGAGCAGGTCCGCCCCTGCGTCGATCACCTGCGGCGCGTTGGCGAGCGTGATGCCGCCGATCGCGCACTTCGGCACGCCGAGATCGTTCTTGAAGAGCGAAAGGGGCGCGCGTACCGCCCCGGGTTTCGTCGGCGAAGCGAAAACGCTGCCGAAGGCGACGTAGTCCGCGCCGGCTGCGACCGCGGCGTGCGCGAGGTCCAGCCGGTCGTAGCAGGAAGCGCCGAGGATCTTTCCCGTCAGGCGCTTTCGCGCGGCGGCGAAATCGCCGTCGTCCTTGCCGAGGTGCGCGCCGTCGGCGCCGAGCGCCCGCGCTAGCTCGACGTCGTCATTGACGATGACCGGAACATGAAATTCCTTCGCCAGCTTCACGATCGCATCGGCCTCGGCGCGCGTGCCGTGCTTACGACGGTATTGCAGGAGCGCGAGGCCGCCGTCGAGCGCGGCGCGAACTTTCTCCAGGAGGCCCGAGCCTTCGGGCGTGATGGCGTACAGGCCTCTCACTTGCGGCGGGGGATGAACTGTCCATCCGCCGGACGAAAGGCTGCGGACAGCGACTGCCACGTGAATTCCTGTGCCGCGCGCACTGCGTCGCCGATCGCCAGCCCGTGCGCGAGGTTTGCCGCACAGGCGGAAGCGAGCGTGCACCCGGAGCCGTGGTAGCTGCCCGCGAGGCGCGGCCAGCGATCCTCGCGCACCTTGCCGCCCGCGTCGTAGAGCGTGTTCACGACGTCGTTCGTCTTCTCGTGCGTGCCGGTGACCAGCACGTAGCGGCAGCCGCGATCGAGGAGCGCGCGTTCGCCGCCGAGGCGTCGCGCTTCGACGCTATTCGGCGTCGCCAGCGTGGCGCGCGGCATGAGGAGCTCGAGCAGGGTTGCGATCAGCGCGCCGCTCGCCAGCGGATCGCCGCGTCCCGAGGCGAGCACCGGATCGACGACCAGCGGTACGCGCGGATGGCTGGCGACGATGGCGGCGACGGCACGCGCGTTCGCCTCGGAGCCGAGCACGCCGAGCTTGAACGCGGAAACCTTCATTTCCGCGAGCAGCGCCGCGGCCTGGCGCTCGACGAGCGAGGCCTCGACCGCGTCGATCGAGTGGACGCCGCGCGTGTCCTGCACGGTGAGCGCGGTGACGACGGAAAGCGGATGGCAGCCGAGCGCGGCGAGCGTGAGCAGATCCGCCTGCAGTCCGGCGCCGCCGGTGGGATCGCTCGCGGCGAAGGTCAGCACGAACGGAAGCGGCAAAGACATGGGTTAAACTCCCGGCCGATTCTACAAGCGCGACGATGACGACCGAAAACCAAGTTCAATTCAAGACCTGGATGTGCCTGATCTGCGGCTTCGTCTACGACGAGGCGGCCGGGCTGCCCGACGAAGGCATCGCTCCGGGGACACGCTGGGAAGACGTGCCGATGAACTGGACTTGTCCGGAGTGCGGGGCGCGCAAGGAAGACTTCGAGATGGTGGAGATCTAAACTTTCGGCTCGGCAGCGCCTCTAAGCCCATTCCAGTAAAATAAGGGGTGGGCGCATGTCTTCGGTCAACCTGACGCATCACTTCCTGATCGCCATGCCCAGCATGGCCGATCCGCACTTTTCCAAGACCCTTACCTATATCTGCGAGCACAACGACCAGGGCGCGCTCGGCCTGGTCGTGAACCGGCCGATCGACATGACGCTCAAGGCGCTGTTCGAGCGGCTGTCGCTGCAGATGCGCGATGCCAGGAGCGCCGACGCGCCGATCTACTTCGGCGGGCCGGTGCAGACCGACCGCGGCTTCGTGCTGCACGCGCCGACCGGCGACTGGCAGGCGACGCTCAAGGTGCGCGATCTCATCGGCCTCACCACCTCCAAGGACATCCTCGAGGCGGTCGGGCGCGGCGAAGGCCCGGACAGGATCCTGGTGACGCTGGGCTACGCCGGCTGGTCGCCCGGCCAGCTCGAGCACGAGCTGTCGCAGAACGCCTGGCTCACCGTCGAGGCGCGCGACGGCATCATCTTCGACATGCCTTCCGAGGAGCGGCTGCCGGCCGCGATGGAGCTTCTCGGCGTCGACTACGCGCGGCTCCAGGATTCGGCAGGGCATGCCTGACAAGGGCACCGTCCTCGCCTTCGACTTCGGTCTCAAGCGTATTGGAGTTGCAGTCGGGGAGCGCGAGCTGAAAACGGCGCACCCGCTGCAATCGGTTTCCAGCTTCGACGAGATTCAGTTGCTGGTGAAGGAATGGCGCCCGACGCGGCTGGTGGTCGGATTGCCGGTGCGCGAGGCGGGCGAGCACCCGCTCGCGAAGAAAGTCGAGAAGTTCGCGCGCCGGCTGGAAGGCAGCTTCCGCCTGCCGGTGGCGCGCGTCGACGAGCGCTTCACATCGGTCGAGGCAGAGAGCCGGCTGCGCGGCGTGAAGAAGAAGGCGATCGACTCGGTCGCCGCCCAACTCATCCTGGAGCAATTCTTTGACGAAGCTGCCTGAGGCCGAAGCGCTCTGCCAGCAGCTGGTGCGAGAGCTGAAGCCGCGCGTCGGGCCGAAGACCGCAATGGTCGGGCTCTATACCGGCGGAGCGTGGCTCGCCGAGCGGCTGCACAAGGACCTGGCGATCAAGGCGCCGCTCGGGTTGATGGACATCGCTTTCTACCGCGACGACTATGCCGCGCGCGGGCTGAAGCACGATCCGAAACGCACGACCATCCCGTTCGACGTGAACGGCGCGGAGCTGCTGCTGGTGGACGACGTGCTCTTCAGCGGCCGCACCATCCGCGCGGCGATGAACGAGCTGTTCGACTACGGCCGGCCGGCGAGCATCTCGCTGGTCGTGCTCGCCGACCGCGGCGGCCGGCAGCTGCCGATCAGCGCCCAGCATGTCGGCGCGAAAGTCGAGGTTCCCGACGGCCAGCGCCTGCGGCTGAAGCGAGAGACCTCGGGCAAGCTCGTCCTCGCCCTGGAGGCCGACCGTGCAGCGTAACCCGCAGCTCAACGAGAACGGCGAGCTGCAGCACCTGCTGTCGATCGAGGGGCTGCCGCGCGAAATCCTGCTGCAGATCCTCGATACCGCGGAATCCTTCGCCGGCGTCACCGAGCGCGAGGTGAAGAAAGTGCCGCTCTTGCGCGGCAAGAGCGTCTTCAACCTCTTCTTCGAGCCCTCGACCCGCACCCGCACCACCTTCGAGATCGCCGCCAAGCGCCTCTCCGCCGACGTCATCAACCTGAACATCGCCATCTCCTCGGCGACCAAAGGTGAATCGCTGCTCGACACGGTGGCCAACCTCTCGGCGATGCAGGCCGACATCTTCGTCGTGCGCCATGCCTCGTCGGGCGCGCCGTTCCTCATCGCGCGCCACGTCAAGCCCCACGAGCACGTGGTGAATGCCGGGGATGGCCGCCACGCGCATCCGACGCAAGGCCTGCTCGATCTCTTCACCATCCGCCACTACAAGAAGGACTTCACCAGGCTGACGGTCGCGATCGTCGGCGACGTGCTGCACTCGCGCGTCGCTCGCTCGCTCATCCACGGGCTCACCACGCTCGGCGCGCCCGAGGTGCGGGTGATCGGCCCGCAGACGCTCATGCCCGCCGGCGTCGAGGCGCTGGGCGTCAGAGTGTTCCACGACATGAAAGCGGGGCTCAAGGACGCCGACGTGGTGGTCATGCTGCGGCTGCAGAACGAGCGCATGCGCGGCGCGCTGCTGCCTTCGGCGCAGGAGTTCTTCAAGCACTACGGGCTGACGCTCGACAAGCTCGCGGTCGCACGCCGGGACGCGATCGTGATGCATCCCGGGCCGATGAACCGCGGCGTCGAGATCGATTCCAACGTCGCCGACGGGCCGCACTCGGTGATCCTGCCGCAGGTCACGTTCGGCATCGCGGTGCGCATGGCGGTGATGAGCATCGTGGCGGGCAATTGACGAAACGGCGCAACGGCAGATGAAGCTCCACATCAAGAACGGACGCGTGGTCGATCCGGCAAGCGGAAAGGATGCCGTCGGGGACGTTTTCGTTGTCGATGGAAAAATCTCCGGTGAAACCGGCAAGGCGGACCGGGTTATCGACGCGAAGGGCCTGGTCGTCTCGCCCGGCTTCATCGACCTCTCGGCGCGGCTGCGCGAGCCGGGCTTCGAATACAAGGCGACGCTCGAGTCGGAGATGAACGCGGCGGTGGCCGGCGGCGTGACCAGCCTCGCCTGCCCGCCGGACACCGATCCGCCGCTCGACGAGCCGGGCCTGGTCGACATGCTGCGCCGGCGGGCGAAGTCGCTCGAGCGCGCGCGCGTCTACCCGATCGGAGCGCTGACCGTGAAGCTCGAAGGCAGCGCGCTCACCGAGATGGGCCAGCTCGCCGACGCCGGCTGCGTAGCTTTCTCGCAGGCCAACGCGCCGCTTCCCGACACGCAGGTGCTGTGGCGCGCGCTGCAATACGCCGCGACCTTCGGTTTCTCCACCTGGCTGCGCGTCGAGGACGCGTGGCTGGCCAAGAGCGGCGTCGCGCATGACGGCGAAGTGGCGACGCGCCTCGGCCTGCCGGGCATTCCGTCGTTCGCGGAGACGATCGCGCTCGGGACCCTGCTCGAGCTGGTCAGGGCGACCCGCGCGCGGGTCCACGTCTGCCGCCTTTCCAGCGCCGGCGCCGTGGAGATGATGCGCGCGGCGAAGAAAGAAGGGCTGCCCGTCACCTGCGACGTCGGCATCCATCATGTCCACCTCTGCGACATGGACCTCGGCTACTTCGACTCGAACTGCCGCCTCGATCCGCCGCTGCGCAGCCAGCGCGACCGCGACGCGCTGTCGCAGGCGCTCGCCGACGGCGTGATCGACTGCCTGTGCTCCGACCACACGCCGGTCGACGACGACGGCAAGCATCTGCCCTTCGCGGAGGCCGAGGCCGGCGCGACGGGCCTCGAGTTGCTGCTGCCGCTGGCGCTCAAATGGGGCGCGGCGCGCAAGCTCAATCTCAGCCAGACGCTGGCGCGCATCACTTCCGAGCCGGCACGCATCCTCGGCACCGCTTCCGGGAAGCTGGCGGTCGGCGCGCCGGGCGACATCGCGATCTTCGATCCGCAGGCGCCGCTGCGCATCAGCGCCGAAACGCTGAAGAGCCAGGGCAAGAACACCCCGTTCGTCGGCCACGAGCTCCAGGGGCGGGTGCGAACCACCATCGTCGCCGGCAACGTCGTCTACGAGGGATGAAGGCTCTCGGCGTCGCGCTGGTGCTCGCGCTCCTCGCGGGATGCGCCTCGACCGACAGGAAGGGCGGCTACTACAAGGATGACGGGCCGGGCGCGAAGCCGCCGGCGAACATCGACGGCATCGCCGACGCGACGCCGCGCGTCGAGCCGCTGCACAAGTTCGCCAACCGGCCGTACAGCGCGCTCGGCAAGAACTACACGCCGCTCACCTCGGTGCAGTCGTTCAAGCAGCGCGGCCTGGCGAGCTGGTACGGCAAGAAATTCCACGGGCAGAAGACGGCAAGCGGCGAGCTCTACGACATGTACAAGATGACTGCCGCGCACCCGACGCTGCCGATCCCGAGCTACGTGCGCGTCACCCGCGTCGCCAACGGCAAGAGCGTCGTCGTGCGCGTCAACGACCGCGGCCCGTTCCACGCCGGGCGCGTCATCGACCTCTCCTACGTCGCCGCCTACAAGCTCGGCTACATCCAGGCCGGAGCCGCCGAGGTGACGCTCGAAGCGATCGTCCCGGGTCAAGTGCACGCCGACGCCCGCTAGTCTTTATAATCCGCTCCTTTTTCTTGCGGCAATCCATGCGCTTCATCGTCCTCTTCCTGTGCAGCATCGCCGCAGCGCACGCCGCCGCGCCGCAGCCGCCGTCGATCATCGGCCGCTCGTGGATGGTCGGCGACCTGTCGAGCGGCCAGGTGCTCGCTTCGCACAAGGCGGACGAGCGCATCGAGCCCGCGTCGCTCACCAAGCTGATGACCGCCTACGTGGTGTTCGGTGCGTTGCGCGAGAAGAAGATTTCGCTCGGCCAGCAGGTGAAGGTATCGGTGCGCGCCTGGCGCGCGCCGGGCTCGCGCATGTTCATCGATCCGCGCCGCCCGGTGACGGTCGACGAGCTGATCCGCGGCATGGAAGTGCAATCGGGCAACGACGCCTGCATCGCGCTCGCCGAGGCGGTGGCCGGCTCGGAGGAAGTGTTCGCGCAAATGATGAACCGCGAGGCCGAGCGGCTCGGCCTGAAGAACACTCGCTTCGTCAACGCGACCGGCCTGCCCGACGCGAAGCACTACAGCACCGCCGCCGACCTCTACAAGCTGAGCGCGGCGCTGATCCGCGACTTTCCGACGGAATACGCGCAGTACTACGCGCTGAAGGAGTTCCGCTACAACAACATCACCCAGCCGAACCGCAATCGCCTGCTCTGGCTCGACGCGACCGTCGACGGCGTCAAGACCGGTCACACCGAGGCCGCCGGCTACTGCCTGATCGCCTCCTCCAAGCGCGGCCCGCGGCGGCTGCTGTCGGTGCTGCTCGGCGGCACTTCGGAAGGCGGGCGCGCGCAGGAATCGCTCAAGCTCCTCAACTGGGGCTTCCAGTTCTTCGACAGCGTCAGGCTCTACGGCCAGGGCGATGCGGTGAAATCGCTGCAGGTCTACAAGGGCGTGGCGAACGCGGTGAAGGTCGGCTCGGAGAGCGAGCTGCTCGTCACTGTGCCCAAGGGCGAGAAGGACAAGCTCAAGGCCGAGCTGGTGTCGCAGCAGCCGCTGATCGCGCCGCTCGCGAAAGGGCAGCAGGTCGGCACGCTGCGCGTCACCTTCGACGGCAAGCCCTACGCCGAATACCCGCTGGTCGCTCTCGAGGGCGTCGGCGCGGCGGGCTTGCTCGGCCGCGCCTGGGATACACTCAAGCTGTGGTTCCAGTGAAGCGCGACATGGTTTTCCTGAACGGCGAGCTGCTGCCGCTCGAAGAAGCGAAGGTGCCGGTGCTCGACCGCGGCTTCATCTTCGGCGACGGCGTCTACGAGCTGGTCCCGGTGTACTCGCGCGTCGCGTTCCGCCTCGACGAGCACCTCGTGCGCCTCGAGCGCAGCCTGGGCGAGGCGAAGATCCGCAACCCGTACTCGCGCCAGCGCTGGCGCGAAATCATCTATCAGCTGGTCGACGCGCAGCCGTTCGAGGACCAGGGCGTGTATTTCCAGGTGACGCGCGGCGTCGCGAAGCGCGATCACGCCTTCCCGCGCGACATCCAGCCGACCGTGTTCATGATGTCGAACCCGCTCGTCAACCCGCCGCGCGCGCAGGTCGACGCGGGCGGTCCCGCGGTGAGCGCGCAGGACAACCGCTGGCTGCGCTGCGACATCAAATCGATCTCGCTGCTCGGCAACGTGCTGGCGCGGCAGATCTCGGCAGAGGCGGGCGCATCGGAAACGATCCTGTTCCGCGACGGCAAGCTGACCGAGGCGTCCGCGTCGAACGTCTTCATCGTCAAGCGCGGCGTCATCGTCTCGCCGCCGAAGTCTTCGCTGATCCTGCCCGGCATTACCTACGACGTCGTCACGGAGCTGGCGCGGGCGAACGGCATGCCGCTCGAATTCCGCGAAGTGCCCGAGGCGGAAGTACGCTCCGCCGACGAAATCTGGGTGACCTCGTCCTCGAAGGAAGTCCTCGCCATCGTCTCGCTCGACGGCCGCAAGGTCGGCGACGGCAAGCCGGGGCCGCAGTTCCGCCGCATGTACGAGCTCTACCAGGAGTTCAAGCGCAGCGTGATGCGCGCCGGCAAGCGGGAGGCGCTGTCGGCGTAGCGATGGCCGAAGGCTCGCCGCTCGCCTTCCCCTGCGACTTCCCCATCAAGGTCATGGGACGCAAGCAGCCGGGCTTCGCGCAGGAAGTGATGGACGTGGTGCTGCGGCACGCGCCGGATTTCGATCCGGCGACGATGGAGATGCGTCCCAGCCGCCAGAACCGCTATCTCAGCATCACCTGCATCGTGCGCGCCACGTCGCGCGAGCAGCTCGACGCTCTGTACCAGGAGCTATGCGACCATCCTGGCGTGGTGATGGTTCTATGACTGTCGTCGACGCAATCACCGTCAGGCAATTGGGCCTGACCCGGTATGGCGATGTCCTGCAGGACATGCGCGCCTTCACGCGCAGCGTGCACAGCACTGAGGAGATCTGGCTGACCGAGCACGAGCCCGTCTACACGCTCGGACAAGGGGCGGCCGAGCGCAAGGTGGCGAACGGAATCCCCGTCGTGCGCAGCGACCGCGGCGGCGACATCACTTATCACGGCCCCGGACAGGTCGTGCTCTACGCGCTGATCGACCTCGCCCGGCGCGGCATCAAGGTCAAGCGCTACGTCTGGCTCCTCGAACAGGTCGTCATTGATCTCGTCGGCGGCGAGCGCCGCGCTGGCGCCCCGGGCGTATACATCGACGGCGCGAAGATCGCGGCGCTCGGCATTCGAGTGGTGCGCGGCCGCGCCTATCACGGCCTCTCGCTCAACGTCGACATGGACCTCTCGCCGTTCGCGGCGATCGATCCGTGCGGCTACCCGGGGCTGAAAGTCACGCAGATGAAGGATCTCGGCCTGTCCACCCATCGCGTCGGCGAGAGGCTGAGCGAGATCCTGATCGAGAAGCTCGATGCGTGAAGCCGGCGTAAAGGAGAAGGGCGCGAGGAAGACGATCAAGATCGTCCCGCAGGCGACCGTCCTGCCCAAGCCCGCGTGGATCCGCGTCCGGGCGGCGAGCCCCAACTCCCGCTTCCACGAGATCAAGGACATCCTGCGCGCGCAGAAGCTGCACACCGTGTGCGAGGAAGCCTCCTGCCCCAACATCGCCGAGTGCTTCGGCAAGGGCACCGCGACGTTCATGATCCTCGGCGACGTTTGTACGCGCCGCTGCCCGTTCTGCGATGTCGCGCACGGCCGGCCGCTGCCGCCCGATACGGATGAGCCGCGTCACCTCGCCGAAACCATTGCTCGCCTGAAACTGAAATACGTAGTCATCACCAGCGTCGACCGCGACGATTTGAAGGATGGCGGCGCGCAGCATTTCGTCGACTGCATTGCCGCCGTCCGGAGAGCGTCGCCGCAGACCACGATCGAAACGCTGGTGCCGGATTTCCGCGGCCGGCTGGATCGCGCGCTCGCCGTCCTCGACGCCGCGCCGCCCGACGTGATGAACCACAACCTGGAAACCGTGCCGCGCCTGTACAAGCGGGCCCGCCCCGGCGGCGACTACCGTCACTCCCTGACCCTGTTGAAGAGATTCAAGGAAAAGCATGCGAACGTTCCGACCAAATCGGGATTGATGGTCGGCCTGGGCGAGACCGACGACGAAATCCTCGCCGTGATGCGCGACCTGCGCGCGCACGACGTCGACATGCTGACCATCGGCCAGTACCTGCAGCCATCGCCGCATCACCTGGCGGTCGAGCGCTACGTCGATCCCGGTGTCTTCAGGGAATTAGAGTCCCAGGCAAGAAAAATGGCGTTCAGGCACGCCGCGGTCGGCCCGATGGTGCGATCTTCCTACCATGCAGACCAGCAAGCTCATGAAGCGGGTATCGATCAAGGCGCTTGACGCGCCGCTACGCGCCAAGGCGTCCGGCTACCCGGAGAAGTTTCGCGCGCGAGTCGAGGGGCGCGAGAAACGGCCGCTCGGCGATCTCTTCGGTCTCGCCAACTTCGGCGTCAACCTGACCCGCCTCGCGCCCGGCGCGCAATCGTCCCTGCGGCACGCGCACGCCAAGCAGGACGAGTTCGTCTACATCCTGGAGGGCCGGCCGACGCTGATCACTGATGCGGGTGAGACCGAGCTCGAGCCGGGAATGTGCGCGGGGTTCAAGGCGGGAGCCGGCGACGGACATCACCTGGTCAACCGCTCGAAGCAGGACGTTCTCTACCTGGAAATCGGCGATCGTACGCGGGGCGACAGCGCGATCTACCCGGACGACGACCTGCAGGTGGTGCAGGACGCCGAGGGCAACTGGCGCTACCTGCACAGGGACGGCACGCCTTACTAGGCTAGGAACCGAGCGCCTTTTCCACCAGGGCGTGGAACTCCGCCCAGTCGGGCTCGCCGATGTATTCCTTCAGCACCCGCCCGTTCTTGTCGATGAGGAAGCTGGTCGGCGTGATGCGTATGCGGCCGAACTGCCTGGCGATGTCGCCGTTGCCGTCGAGCGCGACCTTGAAGGGCAGGGCACGCTTCTGCGTGAAGGCGGCGACCGAGTTGGGGTGGTCGGACTGCACCGCCACCGCCACCATCTCGTAGCCGCGCGGCGCGAACTTGCGATAGGTGTCGATCATCTTCGGCATTTCCTGGATGCAGGTCGTGCACCAAGTCGCCCAGAAATTGACCAGCACCACCTTGCCGCGCAGGTCGGACGTGGAAAAGTTCTCGCCCGAGAGCGCCGCGAACTGCACTTCGGGGGCCGCCGGCCTTGGCACAAGCGCGAATGCGACCCCCCCGGCGATGCCGAGCGCGATAGCGGCGAGGAGTATCTTCGCTTTCATGGGACTGCCTATTCTTGCCGCCTTTGGCGCCGCTGTCATGACGCTCGCGTCTCCGGCCATGGCCCGGCTGGATGACCTGACGTCGCGGGAAGCGGTCTCGGGCCTCAAGGCGGCGCTGGAAAAGGGCTCGCAGGCCGCGATCGCCGCCCTCGGCCGCACGGACGGCTTTTTCGGCAACCCGCAGGTGAAGATCCCGCTGCCGGAGTCACTCGAGCGCGCCGAGCGGCTGCTGCGGCGCGTCGGAATGGGCAGATACGCCGACGAGCTGATCCTCGGCATGAACCGCGCGGCGGAGTCCGCCGTCCCCGAAGCGCGCGCGCTGCTCCTCGACTCGGTGAAGAAGATGTCGGTGCAGGACGCAAAGGGCATCCTGACCGGCGGCGACACCGCGGCAACCGACTACTTCCGGCGCACGACGCGCGAACGATTGCACGCGCGCTTCCTGCCGATCGTCGAGAAATCGACGAAGCGCGTGAAGCTCGCGCAGACCTACGAGGAATACGCCGACAAGGCCGCGGCGGTCGGGCTGCTGAGGAGGGAGGACGCCGATCTCGACGCCTATGTGACGGCGAAGGCGCTCGATGGCCTCTACTTCATGATCGCCGAGGAGGAAAAGAAAATCCGCAAGGATCCAGTGGCCGCGGGCAGCGCGATCCTGAGGAAAGTCTTCGGCGCGATCTCGCGCTAGTGCGCTTTATCCCCAGGCACTAGTGTGCTTTGTCCCAATTGTCGCCGACCCCCACATCGACGATGAGGGGTACGTCTAGTTTCGCGACCGACTGCATGAGCTCCACCAGTCGGGTTTTCACCGATGGGATTTCTGCTTCCGGGACCTCGAGAACCAGCTCGTCGTGGACCTGCATGATCAGCATCGCCTTCAGCTTCTCGTCTTCGAGCCACTTCTGCACCTCGATCATGGCGAGCTTGATGAGGTCCGCGGCGGTGCCCTGCATCGGCGCGTTGATCGCCGCGCGCTCGGCGGCCTGCCGCCGGACCGGCGCGCCGCTCTTCAGCTCCGGCAGCCAGAGCCGCCGGCCGAATACCGTCTCGACGTAGCCGACTTCCTTCGCCTTCTTGCGCGTCTCGTCCATGTAGCGCTTCGCACCGGGGAAGCGCGCGAAGTAGCGCTCGACATAGGTCTGCGCGGTGCCGCGGTCGATGTTGAGGTTCTGCGCCACGCCGAAGGACGACATGCCGTAGATCAGGCCGAAGTTGATCACCTTGGCGACACGCCGGTGGTCGGGTTCTACTTTTGAAAGCGGAACCCCAAAAACCTCTGCGGCCGTGGCGCGGTGCACGTCCTCGCCTTCGCGGAAGGCGCGGCGAAGATTCTCGTCGCCCGAGAGGTGCGCCATGATCCTGAGCTCGATCTGCGAATAGTCGGCGGAGACGATCTTCGCGCCGGGCGGGGCGATGAAGCATTCGCGGATGCGCCGGCCCGCCGGGGTGCGGATCGGGATGTTCTGCAGGTTGGGATCGTTCGACGAGAGGCGTCCGGTCACCGCGGTGGTCTGCGAGTAGTTGGTGTGCACCCGGCCGGTCTTCGCGTTCACGCTCTTCGGCAGCTTGTCGGTATAGGTCGACTTGAGCTTCGACAGCGCGCGGTGCTCGAGGATGAGGCGCGGCAGCGGGTGGTCGAGCGCCAGCTCGGCGAGCGAATCCTCGTCGGTCGAGGGCTGCCCCGACGGCGTCTTCTTCTTCACCGGCAGCTTCTGCCGCTCGAACAGGATCTCCTGGATCTGCTTCGGCGAGCCGAGGTTGAACGGCTGGCCGGCCGCAGCGTAGGCGTCCTGTTCCTTCTGCAGCATCTCCTTGCCGAGCTCGTGGCTCTGCGCCTCGAGCTTCTCCCGATCGAGCAGCACGCCGTTTCGCTCCATGCGGAAGAGCACCGGCAAGGCGGGGATCTCGATCTCGCCATAGACGCGCTTCAGCTTCGCGTCCTGCTCGATCTGCGGATAGAGCAGCTCGTGCAGTGCGAGGACGCAGTCGGCCTTTTCCGCCGCGTACGCGGCGGCGCGCTCGACGCTCACCGAGGCGAAGGGAATGCGCGACGCACCCTTGCCGGCGATCTCCTCGTAGCTGAGAGTGGTCCAGCCGCAGTGGCGCTGCGCCAGCGTGCCGAGGTCATGGCGCTCGTGCACCTCGAGCACGTACGACTCGAGTTGCACGTCGTGCACGCAGCCGGCGAGGGCGATCCCGTGGTTGGCGAGAAGGTGCGAATCGCGCTTCACGTTCTCGCCGGCCTTCCTGCAGTCCGAGCGTTCCAGCCAGGGCTTGAAAATCTTCAGGGCGTCGAGCTGCGGCGGCACGCCCGGGTAGTCGTGCGCGATCGGTACGTAAACCGCCTCGTCCGAAAACGCGAAGGCGAGTCCGACCAGCGTCGAAGTCAGTGGCTCGTCGCCCGAGCCGAGCGCGGCGAAGCCGGCCATCCCGGCGGCCTCGAGCCTGCCGAGCAGCTGGCGCAGATCGCTCTCTGTCTCGATGGTGCGAGCGCGGCGTTTCTCCACCGATCGCGCGGGCGCCGGCGCGGCGGCGGGCGAAGCAGATGGCGCGTCATCGACTTCCTTGAGCAGCCCCTTGAAGCCGAAGCGCTCGTATTGCGCGCGCTGGAGCTCCGGTTTCATTTCGAACTCGGTGAGCTTCTCGAACGGAAACGGCAGCGGCACGTCGCGCTTCACGGTCAGGAGCTCGCGCGCCTTGGGCAGCCAGTCGACGATCTTGCGCAGGTTCTCGCCACGCGTTCCCTTTATTTCATCCGAATGGACGAGCAGGTTGTCGAGCGAGCCGTACTGCTGGATCCATTTCGCCGCGTACCCCGGCCCGACGCCGTCAACCCCGGGGATGTTGTCGATCGCATCGCCCACCAGCGTCAGGTAGTCGACGATCCGCTCCGGCGGCACGCCGAACTTCTGCGTCACGCCCGCGACGTCGAGCTTCTCGTTCGACATGGTGTTGATCCACAGCGTGCGCTCGTCGACGAGCTGCGTCAGGTCCTTGTCGCCGGTGGAGATGACGGTGCGCCAGCCGCGGCGCTTCGCCTCCTCGGCGAGGGTGGCGATGACGTCGTCGGCCTCGACGCCCGCGACGCACAGCAGCGGCCAGCCGATCGCCTTCACTGCCTCGTGCAGCGGCTCGATCTGGCGCGACAGGTCGTCGGGCATCGCGGCGCGCGTCGCCTTGTAGTCCGGATAGACCTCGTCGCGGAAGGTCTTGCCCTTGGCGTCGAACACGCAGGCGCGCGCCTGCGCCTTATAATCGGTCGCGAGTTTGCGCAGCATGTTCAGCACGCCATAGATGGCGCCGGTCGGCTCTCCGGTCTTCGGGCTCCTCAGCTCGGGCAGCGCGTGGAACGCGCGGTAGAGATAGGACGAGCCGTCGACCAGCAGCAGTGTCTTTTCAGGATCTCCCGACATGAGCAACGCAAAGATAATGAAGCCGGCCGGACTTGGCCACGAGATTTCGCCGCGCGAGGCGTGGAAGCTGTTCGGCATTATGGCGGAGTTCTTCGAGGCGACCGAGCGCCTGCAAGGCATCCGCCCGGCGGTTTCGATGTTCGGCAGCGCGCGCGTGAAGGAGGGCTCGGCGTACTACAAGCTCGCCGAGGAAACCGCGCGCCTGCTCTCCGACGCGGGCTTCGCCATCGTTTCCGGCGGCGGGCCCGGCGTGATGGAAGCGACCAACAAGGGGGCGTTCCACGGCAACGGCCTCGCGGTCGGCCTCAACATCGACCTGCCGCACGAGCAGGCCTCGAACCGCTTCCAGCACATCAGCCTGCGCTTCAAGCACTTCTTCGCGCGCAAGGTGATGTTCGCCAAGTTCGCCACCGCCTTCGTCGTCATGCCCGGCGGCTACGGCACGCTCGACGAGCTGTTCGAGGCGCTGACGCTGGTGCAGACCGGCAAGACGCGGCAGATGCCGATCATCCTCGTGCACGAGCCGTTCTGGCGCGGCCTCATCGACTGGTGCAAGAGCCGCCTGATCGAGGAGGGGATGATCGACGCCAGCCACATCGACCTGCTGCAGGTCTGCAACGAGCCGAAGGAAGTGGTGGATGCGATCTTCGCCTTCTACGACAAGCGCGGCTTCGAGCCGTCGCCGGCCGAGCGCGAAGTGATGCTCAACCTCTA
>DATNCP010000200.1:0-3857 GCA_035607175.1 Burkholderiales bacterium | reverse complement strand
AACCCGCTGTGGCGCAAGGGCGGCACGGTGTTCGGCCCGCAGCCGCGGAGCTACGAATACCAGCTGCCGAAGAAGGTCGAGAAGGGCGCGCTGCGCGCGGCGCTGACGCAGAAGCTGCGCGACGGCGAGGTGACGGTCGTCGAGGCGCTGAGCGTGGCGGAGATCAAGACGAAGGCGGCGGCGGAGATGCTGCGGCGGCTCGGCGTCGAGCGCGGGGCGAAGCGCGCCAGCAAGGTGCTGCTCGTGGACGTGAAGCCGGAAGACAAGCTGTCGCTGTCGGTGCGCAACATCGACGGCGTGCGCATCCTCGCGAGCAACCGCGTGAGCGCGCGCGACATCGTCAATTCGCGGCGCGTCGTGCTGACGCGCGCGGCGATCGAGAAACTGCAGGAGGCCCTCGGATAACCACGAAGGATCGAAGAACACGAAGAAGAACAACACGCTCTTCGTGACCTTCGCGATCTTCGTGGTGAGAGGCGAGCTATGAAACTGACGCATGTTCTGCGACGGCCGTTGATCACCGAGAAGACCACGGTCATCCGCGAGGACGGCCGCACGCTGGTGTTCCAGGTGGCGATGGACGCCAACAAGATCGACATCCGGAAGGCCGTCGAGTCGCTGCTCGGCTCGAAGGTGGAGAGCGTGCGCACGTCGCTGGCGCACGGCAAGTTCAAGCGCCAGGGCAAGTACACCGGCCGCCGCTCGGACTGGAAAAAGGCGTACGTGAGGCTGCGGGAAGGCGAGAAGCTGCCCGACTTCCTGCAGGGAGCGTAGGACATCATGCCGATTCGCAAATACAACCCGACCTCGCCCGGCGTGCGCGGCAAGACGGCGCTCACCTTCGACGAGATCACGGCGAGCGAGCCGTATCGTCCGCTGACCGAGAACCTGCACCGCTCCGGCGGCCGCAACAACCGCGGCGAGCTGACGTCGTGGTGGCGCGGCGGCGGGCACAAGCGCCTCTACCGGGTGATCGACTTCAAGCGCGACAAGACGGACATCCCGGCGAAGGTCTCGACCATCGAGTACGACCCGAACCGCTCGGCGCGCATCGCGCTGCTGACGTACGCGGACGGCGAGAAGCGCTACATCCTGCAGCCGCTCGGCATCAAGGTGGGCGACACCATCGTCTCGGGCGCCAACGTCGACATCCTGCCGGGCAACTGCCTGCCGCTGAAGAACATCCCGCTCGGCACGCAGATCCACAACGTCGAGCTGAAACCGGGCAAGGGCGGCCAGATTGCGCGCAGCGCCGGCTCCTCGGTGCAGCTCGTCGCGCGCGAGGGCGACTATGCCAGCGTGCGCATGCCGTCGGGCGAGATTCGCAAGATCAACGTCGAGTGCCTGGCGACGATCGGCCAGGTCGGCAACCTCGATCACGAGAACGTGTCGATCGGCAAGGCGGGGCGCAGCCGCTGGCTCGGCCAGCGTCCGCACGTCCGCGGCGTGGCGATGAACCCGGTGGACCACCCGCTCGGCGGCGGCGAGGGCAAGACGTCCGGCGGCCGCCACCCGGTGACGCCGTGGGGCCAGCCGACCAAGGGTTACAAGACGCGCCGCAGGAAAGACACGGACCGGTTCATCGTTCAGAGAAGGACCAAGTAGGGCGGGTTCCGCCGAGGGTGGGATCCTGCCGATGGCGGACCCGCCGAGGAAGCTTATGAGCCGATCGCTGAAAAAAGGGCCGTTCGTCGACACCTCGCTGCTCGAGAAAGTCGAGTCGATGAACCAGGCCAACGAGAAGAAGGTCATCAAGACGTGGTCGCGCCGCTCGACGGTGATTCCCGAGATGGTGGGTCACACGATGGCGGTGCACAACGGGAAGAAGTTCATCCCGGTCTACGTCACCGAGAACATGGTGGGCCACAAGCTGGGCGAGTTCGCGCCGACGCGGACGTTCAAGGGGCACACCACGAAGACGGAAAAGGCCGCCGCGGCGGCGCCGGCGGCAGGCGCCCCGGCGGGCGCGGGCGCGGGAGCGAAGGGGTAAGCCATGGTTGAAGCCATCGCCACGGCGCGCGGCATCCGCACCTCGGCGCAGAAGGCGGGGCTCGTCTGCGAGCTCATTCGCGGCAAGGGCGTCAACCACGCGCTGGCGACGCTGCAGTTCACGCGCAAGACCATCGCGCGCGAGATCGCCAAGGTGCTGCGCTCCGCGGTCGCCAACGTGCAGCAGGACGAGGCCTTCAGCGGCGACATCGATCGCCTGTACGTCCTGGCGGCGTACGCCAACCAGGGGCCATCGGCAAAACGCGTCCGCCCGGCGCCGATGGGGCGCGCGTACCGCGTCGTCAAGCGCACGGCGCACCTGACGGTGCAGGTGGCGGAGCGGCCGCTCAAGATCGCCAAGGTCGCCGCTGACGGCGAGGCCGCGGCGGGGGGCAAGCCAGCGCGCGCGAAGAGCTCGACGTCGAAGAGCGCAGCGGGCAGCGCCCCCGCGAAGAGTGCGGCGAAGCCCCGCGCCAAGAAGGCAACGGCAAAAGCGTGAGGCGATTCGTAAATTCGTAAATCGGCGAAACGGAGCGAAACACTGTGGGCCAGAAGGTTCACCCGTACGGATTCCGGCTCGGCTTCAACAAGACCTGGCGCTCGCGCTGGTACTCGGACCGCGACTACGCGAAGCTGCTGCACGAGGATCTCGCGCTGCGGCAGGACCTGAAGAAGCGGTTCTCGCACGCGGGCGTCTCGCGCATCGAGACGGAGCGCGCGGCCAACAAGCTGAAGATCGACATCTACACCTCGCGCCCGGGCATCATCATCGGCCGCAAGGGGACGGAGGTCGACAAGCTGAAGCAGGAAATCCAGAAGCGCACCAACCGCGAGGTCTTCATCAACATCCAGGAGATCCAGAAGCCGGAGCTCGAGGCGCAGCTCATTGGCGAGTCGGTGGCGGTGCAGCTCGAAAAGCGCGTCGCGTTCCGCCGCGCGATGCGCAAGGCGGTCGAATCGGCGCTGCGCTTCGGCGCGCGCGGCATCAAGGTGCGCGTGTCGGGGCGGCTGAACGGGGCGGAAATCGCGCGCTCCGAGTGGTACCTGCACGGCCAGCTGCCGCTGCAGACGCTGCGCGCGGACATCGACTACGGCTTTGCCGAGGCCAACACCACCTACGGCCAGATCGGCGTGAAGGTGTGGCTCTACAAGGGCGAGCGGCTCGTGCCGCGCCTGGGCCGCGACGAAGAGTACCGGGATCGCGGGCCGCGCAGACCGCCGGCCCGGGCATAACGGTCGGCGGGTCCGCGTTCGCACGTCGCGTCGCTTCGCGACGCGACAAGGCAGTGCTGGCTGAGCGGACCGCGTGCGCGGTCCGCTAGCGGTGCTCCGCGGACCCCGCCGCAGAAGTGAATGAGGGTACGTAGGCCGGGTTCCGCCGCAGGGCAGGAACTGGCCGAGGCGGACCCGGCAGACCGAGGGTTGTACCGATGTTGATGCCGAAGAAAGTGAAGTACCGCAAGCAGCAGCGCGGGCGCATGGCCGGCAAGGCCTGGCGCGGCTCCGACGTGTCGTTCGGCGACTACGGGTTGAAGGCGATGGAGCCGGCCTGGATCACCGACCGCCAGATTGAAGCGGCGCGCGTCGCGATGACCCGCTTCATCAAGCGCGGCGGCAAGATCTGGGTGCGCGTGTTCCCCGACAAGCCGATCACGAAGAAGCCGCAGGAAACGCGCATGGGCAAGGGCAAGGGCGCGCCCGAGCAGTGGGTCTGCGTCGTCCGGCCCGGACGCATCATGTTCGAGATGGAAGGCGTGACCGAGGTCGAGGCGCGCAAGGCGATGGACCTGGCCGCGGCGAAGCTGCCGATCAAGACGAAGTTCGCCACGCGCTTCGGCCAGGAGACGGCGTCCTAGACGGGACGCGGA
>DATNCP010000187.1:0-48445 GCA_035607175.1 Burkholderiales bacterium | reverse complement strand
CCGCTCGTCTGCGGATCGCTGAGAAGTTTCTGCTTCCACTCCTCGCCATGGAAGGAGACTTCATGCCCGTATCCCTTCCAGTTCCGGTCGGATGCGCCGGTGGCGACGCCCTGCTTCGCCCATTCGAGCGCTTCGCCGATCATCGGCAATGCATCAAAGCGCACTTCGCCCGCGAGTTTCGAGCCGCGCAGGATCTCGAGCAAGTGGCCGGCGAGGCCGAAACCGGTGACGTCGGTGAGTGCGTGCACCGCGGGCATCTCGGCGAGCGCCTGGCCCGGCGTGTTGAGCTTCGTCGTCCACTCGAGCATCTGCGCGTAGCCTGCCTCGGAGAGCTTGCCCTTCTTCAGCGCGGCGGAAAGGATGCCGACGCCGAGCGGCTTGCCGAGAATCAGGATGTCCCCGGCTTGCGCCGACGAATTGCGCTTCACCTTCTTCGGGTGCACCAGGCCGAGCGCGACCAGGCCGTAGATCGGCTCGAGCACGTCGATCGAATGGCCGCCGGCGATCGGAATGCCGGCCTGCGCGCACACCGCTTCGCCGCCGGCGAGGATGCTGCGGATTACCGACACCGGCAGCTTGTCGAGCGGCATGCCGACCAGCGCCAGCGCCATGATCGGCGTGCCGCCCATTGCGTAGACGTCGGAGATCGCGTTGGTGGCGGCGATGCGGCCGAAGTCGAACGGATCGTCGACGATCGGCGTGAAGAAGTCGGTGGTGGCGACGAGCGCCTGCTCGTCGTTCAGGCGATAGACCGCGGCGTCGTCGGCGGTCTCGGTGCCGACCAGCAGGTCCTTCGACAGGCCCTTGATCGGCGCCGCGGCGAGGATCTCGGAGAGCACCGCCGGCGCGATCTTGCAGCCGCAGCCGCCGCCGTGGCTGAACTGGGTCAGGCGAATTTTTTCGGGTGCGTTCATAAGCGTAGAATTTAACCATGAATTTCAGCAACTTCGACGCCGTCATCGACGCGCGCACGCCCGCGGAGTTCGCCGAGGATCACATCCCCGGCGCGGTCTCCGCGCCGGTGCTCTATGACGTCGAGCGCGCCGAGGTCGGGACGCTCTACAAGCAGGTCTCGGCGTTCGAGGCGAAGAAGGTCGGCGGCGCGCTGGTGGCGAAGAACGTCGCGCGGCACATCGAGAATCACTGGAAAGAGAACGCGAAGTCGTGGCGGCCGCTCGTCTACTGCTGGCGAGGAGGCAAGCGCTCGGGCGCGATGGCGCACATCCTGCGCGAGATCGGCTGGGAAGCGCAGACGCTGCCGGGCGGCTACAAGGCCTACCGGAAATGGGTGGTGCAGCAACTCGAGACCGTTCCGCAGCAATTCGACTTCCAGGTCGTGCACGGCCCGACCGGCAGCGGCAAGAGCCGGCTGCTCGCCGCTCTCGCCCGCGCGGGCGGTCAGGTGCTCGACCTCGAGGCGCTGGCGGCGCATCGCGGCTCGGTGCTCGGCGGGCTGCCCGATCGGCCGCAGCCCTCGCAGAAAATGTTCGAAAGCCTGCTCCTCAAGGAACTCTCGGCGCTCGACCAGGCGAAGCCCGTTTACGTCGAGGGCGAGTCGAAGAAAATCGGCCAGCTCCAGGTGCCCGAGGCGCTGATCGCACGCATGCGCGCTGCCGCGTGCGTGCGGCTCGAAACCGACACCGAAACGCGAGTGACTCTCCTCTTGCAGGAATACGAGTTCTTCCTGAAGAACCAGGAGCACCTGTACCAGCAGCTCGACTGCCTGGTGAGCCTGCATGGCCGCGAGAAGATCGCCGACTGGAAGGCGCTCGCCGGACGCGGCGCCTGGCGGGAATTCGTCGCGCGGCTGCTCGCCGAGCACTACGATCCGGCCTACCGACGCTCGTCGCACAGGAACTTCGTCCGGCTCGCGGATGCGCGCTCCCTGCGCATCGCCTCCGCCGACGAAGCAGCGTTCTCGCGCGCAGCACAATCGCTTCTCGCAAGCACTGAGCTCCAGCCGGCGTAGATGACTGCGCCGCAGGATCCGGCGACCCGGAGGCTGCGGTGGATCGGGCTGCTCTCCTTCTTCTGCTGGGCGATGTTCGTCGCCGCGGCGCTGCGCTTCGAGGGCGTGGCGCGCAGCCCGGAGAATCACCTGCGGCTGGCGGTCGCGGTCATCGGCGCCGCGGTCGCGCTGTTCACGGTCGCCCGGGCGGGCGGCTGGCCGCGCCTGCTCTACCTGCTTACGGTCGGCTACCTGGCCTATTTCGCCGCCGGCAGCGCGTGGCACGAGCTGTGGCACGTCGCGGCCGCGGCGCCGACCGAAGGCGTCGCCGAGACCCTCGCCGTGACCTTCGAGCTCGCGTACCGCATCGTCGCCGGGCAGCTCGATGCCGGACGCGAAGCGCTCGCTCTCGCGCAGGCCTTTGACCTCGTGTTCATGCCCGTCGTCCAGCTCGTCATCGTCCTGTATCTCGCGCGGGTGCTGATCGGCAATCGCTAGCTGTCAGGACTTGCCCGACGTTTCAACTGCGGCGGGTTCGCGCAAAATGCGCGCGACTCCATGAGCGACGAAAAATCCAATGGCGCGCTGAGCGCCCAGGCGGCCGACTACCTCGAAGGGCTGATGGAGGGCTTCGTCGCCTACGACCAGAACTGGCGCATGAGCTACATCAACGACGCCGGCGAGCGATTGCTCGGCCGGCGGCGCGCCGACATCGTCGGCAAGACCTGGCACGAGGCGTTCCCGCACGCGGTCGGCAACCCGGTCGACGAGATGTACCAGCGCGTGATGCGCCGCCGCGAGCCCGAGCGCATGGAATTCTTCTACGCCCACTACCAGCGCTGGATGGAGATCGCCGCCGCGCCGGTGCGAAGCGGCGGCGTAGCGGTCTATTTCCGCGACATCAGCGATCACATCAAGGCGCTCGAAGCGCTGCGCGACGCCGACCGGCGCAAGGACGAGTTCCTCGCCATGCTGGGACACGAGCTGCGCAACCCGCTCGCGCCGATCCGCAACGGCGTGCAGCTGCTCAGGCTGGGCGTCCCCGACCTGCGCGGCCAGACGCTGGACATGATCGACCGCCAGGCCGGCCAGCTGGTGCGGCTGGTCGACGATCTGCTCGACGTCTCGCGCATCGCCAGCGGCAAGATGACGCTGCAGAAGGCGGCGGTCGAGCTCTCGACGGTGCTGGCGAGCGCGGTCGAGACCTGCCGCCCGGTCATCGAGGCCGCGCGCCACGCCCTCGTGATCGACCTGCCCCCCGAGTCGATGCTGGTCCACGCCGACTTCGTCCGCCTGGCGCAGGTGATCTCGAACCTGCTCAATAACGCCGCGCGCTACACCGCCTCGGGCGGGCGCATCGAGCTGCGGATGCGGCGCGATGCGCGCGAGGCGGCGATCTCGGTGTCGGACAACGGCATCGGCATCGCGCCCGAGATCCTGCCGCGCGTCTTCGACATGTTCATGCAGGGCGGCCGCGACCCGCGCGGCGCGCAGAGCGGCCTCGGCATCGGCCTGGCGCTGGCGAAGAACCTGGTCGACCTGCACGGCGGCACGATCGAAGCGCGCAGCGGCGGCATCGACCGGGGTTCGCAGTTCATCGTCCGCCTGCCGGTGCTCGCGGCGCAGCGGGTCGAGCCGGGCAGGTCCACGCCGCGCCCCGGCCTGCGCTCGCGCGCACCGCGCCGGGTCCTGGTGGTCGATGACAACATCGACGCCGCGCAGGCGCTCGGGCTGTTGCTCGAGCAGATGGGCCACGACGTGCAGGTGGCGCACGACGGGCTGGCGGCGCTCGAAGCGGCGCGCGGCAACTGTCCGGAGATCGTGCTGCTCGACATCACCATGCCCGGCGTCGACGGCCTCGGCGTGGTGCGGCGGCTGCGCCAGGACGCGCGCTTCCAGAAAGTGCCGTTCGTGGCGGTGACCGGCCGCGGCGGCGAGGAAGATCGCCGGCTCTCCCGCGAGGCGGGCTTCGATGAGCACCTGGTGAAGCCGGTGGCGCTCGAGTCGCTGCAGCGGGTCCTGGCGGCGCTCTAGCCGAGGCCGGCGAGGACGCGCAGGTGCTCGACCGCGCTGCGACCGAGCGCCGGGAGCGCGTAGCCGCCCTCGAGCACCGAGACGATGCGGCCCCTGGCGTGACGATCGGCGACGCCTTTCACCTGCTGCGTCACCCAGGCGTAGTCGCTGTCGACGAAGCGCAGCATCGCCATGCTGTCCTCGGCGTGCGCGTCGAAGCCGGCGGAAAACAGCACCAGCTGGGGCCGGAAATCGTCGAGCGCCGGCAGCCAGACTTCGGTCACCGCCTCGCGCAGCTCGCGCCCGCCGGAGCCGGCGGCGAGCGGCACGTTGAACATGTTCGAGGCCGGATCCTCGGTGCCGCTATAGGGATAGAACGGGTGCTGGAAGATCGAAGCCATCAGCACCTGCGGGTCGCCCTCGAAGATGTCCTCGGTGCCGTTGCCGTGGTGCACGTCGAAATCGATCACCGCGACGCGCTCGAGGCCGTGCGCGGCGATTGCGTGCTTCGCCGCGACCGCGACGTTGTTGAAGATGCAGAAGCCCATCGGCCGCGCGCGGCAGGCGTGGTGGCCGGGCGGACGCACCGAGGCGAACGCGGCCGAAACGGAATTCTTCATCACCAGATCTGTTGCCAGCACCGCCGCGCCGGCGGCGCGCAGCGCCGCGTCCAGCGTGTGCGGATTCATCGCCGTATCCGGGTCGAGGTGGACGGTGCCGCTTTGCGGCGCGGCGTCGCGGATCGCCTGAACGTAGTCGATCGGGTGCACGCGCGTGAGCTGTTCATCGGTGGCGAGCGGCGCCTGATGGCGCACCAGGTGCTTGCCCAGGTCCGCTGCGTCGATGTGCTCCTCGATCGCGTCGAGACGCTGCGGGCACTCGGGATGGCGCGCCCCCATATCGTGCTTCAGACAGTCCGGATGGGTGATGACCGCGCACGCCATAAGCATTTGAATCTTAGCGCATCGAGTACAATGCCGGCATGCTGCTGAAAGCGGAATTCCAGCCGCAATCGGTCGGTCGGTCAGCGATCGATCGTGTCATCCAGGCGGCCAGCACCGTCATCCTCGGCAAGGAAACACAGGTGCGGCTCGCGCTGGCGTGCCTGCTCGGGCGCGGCCACCTGCTGATCGAGGACCTGCCCGGCGTCGGCAAGACCACGCTCGCGCACGTGCTCGCCCGCTCGCTCGGCCTGCACTTCCAGCGCATCCAGTTCACCAGCGACATGCTGCCCGCGGACATCCTCGGCGTCTCAATCTACGAGCGCGACAGCGGCGGCTTCAAGTTCCATCCCGGGCCGATCTTCGCCCAGGTGATCCTCGCCGACGAGGTCAACCGCGCCACGCCGAAGACGCAGTCGGCGCTGCTTGAGGCGATGGAGGAGCACCAGGTCACGGCCGAAGGCGAGACGCGCAAGCTGCCGCACCCGTTCTTCGTCATCGCCACGCAGAACCCGTCGGAGCAGGTCGGCACCTTTCCCCTGCCCGAGTCGCAGCTCGACCGCTTCATGATGCGCATCGAGCTCGGCTACCCCGACCGCGAGGCCGAGCGCGCGCTGCTCTCGGGCACCGACCGGCGCGACATGCTCGCCACGCTCGACCCGTGCATGTCGCCCGCCGAGCTCATGGAACTGCAGGCCGGGGTGCAGAAGATCCACGTCGCGCCGGCGCTGCTCGACTACGTGCAGGCGATCGTCGAGCACACGCGCCGCTCGCCGGACTATCTTGCCGGCCTGTCGCCGCGCGCGGCGCTGGCGCTGGTGCATTGCTCCCGCGCCTGGGCGTTGCTCGAAGGCCGCGACAAGGTCATCCCCGAAGACGTGCAGGCGATCGTCCCCGGCGTCGCGGCGCACCGCCTGCGTCCGGCGCACGATTCCGGCCGCCGCGTCGACGTCGGCGCCCAGCTCCTCGCAGCCGTCCCTATTCCATAATCCGCGTCCTGCTTTTCGCCGGCCTTCTCTGCGGCGCGCTCATCGCGACGCGCGGCGCGCTCGCCGATGATGCGGACTGGATTGGTGTCAAGGGTGCGCATGCGGAGCGCGTACGGGTACCGGTGTTCAACGGCGACGTCGTGCTCTATCGTGCTGGCAAGCGCGGCGCCGAGCCGATCATCCTTGTCCACGGCCTGAGCCGCGGCGGCGCGCGCGACTGGGCGCAGGTCATTCCTGCGCTCGCCGCCAGCTACGACGTCTACGCCGTCGACCTGCCCGGGTTCGGCGGCTCCGACAAGGGCAACCATCTCTATTCGCCGGCGAACTACGTGCGCGTCCTCGACGCCCTGTTTGGCCAGCGGCTGAAGCGGCCGGCGATCCTGATCGGCCACTCGATGGGCGGAGTGATCGTGCTCGCCTACGCCGCTGCCTATCCCGATCGCGTCCGCCGCCTGATCGTGGCGGACGTCGCCGGCGTGCTGCACCGCTCGGTGTACGGCGAATTCCTCGGCCGCGCGGTCGCCGAGCGCGCCATCGGCGACAACCCCTGGTACGAGGCGCTGGTCAAAGTGATCATCAGCCAGGCCGAGAACCTGCCCGCCACGGGCTTGATGTCGATCGAGCAGCCGCGGGTGCGGCAGCGGCTGCTGCGCGGCGACCCGTTTGCCATCGCGGCGCTGGCGCTCGTGGAGCACGATCTGGGCCGCGGCCTGCGCGCCATCAAGGTGCCGACGCTGGTGGTCTGGACGAGCGACGATCGGGTGGCGCCGCCGCGCACCGGCCAGGTGCTCGCGTCGCTGATCCCCGGCGCGAGGCTGCGCGTCATCGGCGAAGGCGGCCACGCGCCGCAGCTCTCGGAACCCGAGCGCTTCAACGCCGTGCTGCGCGACGAGTTGCGCAACAAGCTGGAGGACAAGCCTTACGCGCAACCGCTCGCCGCCCCGGCCGGCAGCCGCAGCGGCCGCTGCACCAGCGAGCGCGGCCGGCAGTTCACCGGCGACTACGCGGAGATCGCGCTGGAGGGCTGCGTCGACGTCGAGGTCAGCGACGCGCGCGTCGGCCGCATGAGGGTCTCCCGCTCGCAGGTGCGGATCGTCAACTCCCACGTCCGCGACGGCGTCGAGTCGCACGACTCGCGACTGGAATTCACCGGCGGCAGCCTCGGCGGGGATCCGCCGCTCATGCTCGACGAGACCAACGTCGACGCCGCGGGGCTGCGCTTCCTGCCGCGCGGCCGCGTCGTCACCATGAACTACGGCGACGCGACCATCACCCTGCGCCTGTCGGTATCGGAGGTCGCCGGCGGCAGCGGCGAGCCGCGCTACACGCACCAGATCCTGCATCTCGTCTCCGACCAGAGCTGGACGCCGCGCGGCGCGCGCTGACGCTGCCGCCGTTTCACGACACGTGTCGTAGCGCAACGACATGGCAACGGATTTTTCGTTCGGTAGAATCAATTTGCTGCGCGCCAAGCGGTGAACAACCGGTGCGCAGAGCTCCCAAGTGATGCAACCCGGAACCCGCTACGTTCTCGAAGTCAACCCGCGCTTGCCCAGGCGCATCGCGCGCCTGGAGGAGCTCGCCGGCAATCTCTGGTACAGCTGGGATCGGCCGACGCGCGCGCTGTTCGCGCGCCTCAACCCGGCGCTCTGGGACGCGGTCGGCCATTGCCCCAAGGCGATGCTGAAGCGCATCGACGAGCAGCGCCTGCTCGACGCCTCGTCCGACCCGGCATTCCTCGACAGCCTGACGCGGGTGCTCGCCGCGTTCGACGCGTATCACGCCGAGCCGCCGTTTCGGCAGAACTCGGGCGGCTTCCGCGCCAACGACCTGGTGGCGTACTTCTGCGCGGAGTTCGGCGTCCACGAAAGCCTGCCGATCTACTCGGGCGGCCTCGGCATCCTCGCCGGCGACCACTGCAAGGCGGCGAGCGATTTCCAGCTGCCGTTCGTCGCCGTCGGCCTGCTCTACCGCCAGGGCTACTTCGTGCAGACGATCGACGCCGAAGGCCGGCAGCGCGCCGAGTACCACGATTCGGACTTCGGCGACCTGCCGATCGAGCCGGTGCAGAAGGATGGCGCAGAGCTCAAGATCACGCTCGAGTTTCCCTCGAGAAAAGTCCAGATCCGGGTCTGGCAGGCGCGCGTCGGCCACGCGCGGCTGTATCTCCTTGACACCGATTTGCAGGAAAACGCCGAGCGCGACCGCCACATCACGCATCGCCTGTACGGCGGCGACCGCACCACGCGGCTCGAGCAGGAACTGGTGCTCGGCGTCGGCGGCGCGCGCGCCCTCGCCGCGATCGGCCTGCAGCCCACGGTCTGGCATATCAACGAGGGCCATGCCGCCTTCCTCATCCTCGAGCGGGTGCGCAGCCTGGTGGACGGCGGCCTGCCGTTCGAGGCCGCGGTCGAGGCGGTAGCGTCGAACACGGTATTCACGACGCACACGCCGGTGCCGGCCGGCCACGACCAGTTCGCCGACGCGGTGGTGCTGCCCTATCTCAAGGCGGGCTTCAGCGGGCTCGATGTCGCCCCGCTCGGGCGGCCGCCGTCGGGCGGCGATTTCAACATGACGGCGCTCGCGCTGCGCGGTTCGCGCTACCACAACGGCGTCTCCCGCATCCACGGCGGCGTGTCGGCAAGGCTGCTCCAGGACTACTGGCCGCAGATCACGCCGGAAGAGAACCCGCTCGGCTACGTGACCAACGGCGTGCACGTCGCCACCTTCCTCGCCCCGGAGTGGTGCGAAGTCCTCGATCGCTTCCTCGGCGTCGGCTGGATGCACCGCCTCGGCCATCCCGGCATCTGGGAAAAGATCCGCAGCATCCCCGACCACATCTTCTGGAGCGTGCGCCAGGACATCAAGGCGCGGATGCTGCACATGGTGCGCCACCGCCTGGCGCTGCAGCACGCGCGCAACCACGGCAGCGAGTCGCACCTCGAGCGTCTGCTGCGCTTCGCCGACCCGTCCAGGCCCAACGTGCTCACCGTCGGCTTCGGCCGGCGCTTCGCCACCTACAAGCGCGCGACGCTGCTCTTCAACGACCTCGACAATTTCCGCCGCCTGCTCGGCGACAAGGAGCGGCCGGTCCTGTTCCTCTTCTCGGGCAAGGCGCACCCCGCCGACGAGCCCGGCCAGGAGTTGATCCGCACGCTGGTGCACATGTCCGGCCAGGAGGAATTCCAGGGCCGGCTCCTGTTCCTCGAGGGCTACGACCTGCACATCGCCCGGCGCCTTGTTTCCGGTGTCGACGTGTGGCTGAACAACCCGGTGCATCCGCTCGAGGCCTCGGGCACCTCCGGCATGAAGGCCGGCATGAACGGCGTGATCAACCTGTCGATCCTCGACGGCTGGTGGGACGAAGGCTACGACGGCGAGAACGGCTGGGCGATCAAGCCTGCCTCGCCGCAGGTCGACCAGCACCGGCGCGACGGCGAGGAAGCGCGCACCCTTTACGAGCTGCTCCAGGATCGCGTCATGCCTCTCTACTACCAGCGCGCGGAAGGCGGCTATTCGGCCGATTGGATCCGGATCGCCAAGCGCTCGATGGCATCGCTGCTGCCGCGCTACGACGCCTCGCGCATGCTGGGCGAGTATGTCGCCAAGTACTACCTGCCCGCGTCGCGTCAAGGGCATCGCCATGCCGCGGACAATTTCGATGCCGCGCGCAAGTTGGCGGCATGGAAAGCACGCGTTTGCAGCGCGTGGCCCGGCGTGTCGCTGCGCCGCCTCGACCCGCCGAAGAGCCGCATCCAGTTCGGCGATACGCTGCGCGTCGAGGTTGCGGCGAAGCTGAACGGCCTCGAGGCGAGCGACGTCTGCGTCGAGCTGCTGCTGGCGCGCGGGCTGCGCGAGTCGCCGGCGGTCCACCACAGCCACGAGCTCAGCCTCGGCGAGAAGCTGGACGCGGGCGAGCAGAAGTTCACCCTCGAGCTCAAGCCGGGAATGTCAGGCCGGCTCGACTACCGCATCCGCATCGTGCCCCGCAGCGAGCTCCTCACCCACCCGTTCGAGCTGGGCCTGTGCTCCTGGCTGTGACGAGCAGCGCGAGCGAACCGCCGGCGAGCGGATAGGTCTCTCCGGGCAGCTTTTCCTGTCCCGTCGTGTCGAGCAGCGCGCGCCACGTCCCGGGCAGCGTGAATTCGATGCGATCGTGGTGCGCGTTGAGCAATAGCAGCAGGTCCTCCGCGCCCGGCACCAGCATGCCGAGGCAGCGCGCAAAGGGCGAGCGCCAGTCCTCCTCCGCCATCTCCCCGCCCTGCGGCTTGAGCCAACGCAGCTCGCCCGGCCGCGCGTAGTGGCGGGGCCGCAAGGCGGGATATTTCCTGCGCAGGGCGGTCAGCGCGGCGACGAACTCGATCAGCCCGCGCCCTCCGGCGTCGAGGTCCCAGTCGAGCCACGAGATCTCATTGTCCTGGCAGTAGGCGTTGTTGTTGCCGCGCTGCGTGCGGCCCATCTCATCGCCGGCCAGCAGCATCGGCACGCCCCGCGACAGCAACAGCGTGGCGAGCAGATTGCGCTTCTGCCGTTCCCGCAGCTCGCCGGCATCCCAGCTGCGGTTGTCCTCCGCGCCATCGCGGTTGCCTTCCAGGTTCGCTTCGTTGTGCTTGCTTTCGTAGCTGAGCAGGTCGTGGAGCGTGAAGCCGTCGTGGGCAGTGACGAAGTTGATGCTGGCGCTCGGGTCCCGCCCGGTCGTCTCGAAGAGGTCGCTCGATCCCGACAGTCGCGAGGCCAGCGCTCCGACCATGCCGGCGTCGCCACGCCACCAGCCGCGCGCGGCGTCGCGGTACTTGTCGTTCCATTCGCTCCAGCCGGGCGGAAACGTGCCTGCGCGGTAGCCGCCCGGGCCGACGTCCCAGGGCTCGGCGATGAGCTTCACCTGCGAGAGCACCGGGTCCTGCTGGATCGCGGCGAGAAAAGCGCTGTCGCGAACCAGCGCAACCGCAAGGTCGAAGCGGAAACCGTCGACGTGCATCTCGTTCACCCAGTAGCGCAGGCTGTCCATGACCAGGCCGAGCACCGCAGGGTGCGCGGTGTTCAGGCAGTTGCCGGTGCCGGCGTAGTTCAGGTAGTGGCGCCGGTCCTGCGGGTCGAGCCGGTAGTAGACGCTGTTGTCGATGCCGCGGAACGAAAGCGTCGGGCCGTGATGGTCACCCTCCCCCGTGTGGTTGTAGACGACGTCGAGGATGACCTCGATGCCGGCGGCATGCAGCGTCTTCACCATCGTCTTGAATTCGCCGAGCGTGCCGGTCGCCGAGTAGCGCAGATCCGGGGCGAAGAAGCCGATGCTGTTGTAGCCCCAGTAGTTGGACAGGCCGTGCTGCACCAGCCGGCGCTCGTCGACGAGAGCGTGCACCGGCAGGAGCTCCACCGCAGTGACGCCCAGCCGCTTCAGATGCTCGACGACGGGCGGCGTAGCGAGCCCCGCATAGGTGCCGCGCAACGGCTCGGCGACGTCGGGATGCAGCTTCGTCAGGCCGCGCACATGCGCCTCGTAGATCACGGTCTCGGGCCACGGGATGCGCGGCGGCCGATCGTCGCCCCAGCTGAACGCTTCGTCCACTACCTGGCAGCGGCCGATGCCGGCTGGAAGCACCAGCCGTGCGTAGGGATCGAGCAGGACTCTTTGCGCGTTGAAGCGATGCCCGAGCTCGGGCGCGTGCGGGCCATGCACGCGGTAGCCGTAGCGCTGCCCGGGCCGTGCCTGCGGCAGGTAGATGTGCCAGACGAAGCCGCTGCGCTCGGCGAGCTCGATGCGCTCGAGCTCGCGCCGGCCGCCGGCGTCGAACAGGCAGAGCTCGACCTTCTCGGCGTGCTCGGAATAGAGGGCGAAGTTGACGCCCGCGCCGTCCCAGCAGGCGCCGAGCGGATACGGACGGCCGGGACCTACGGCGCTGCGGGCTGCAGGCGGTTGGGAGCGAGCCTCCACGAGCCGCAGATTACTGCGGCTGCCTGGCGGAGGTAACGGTGCTCGGGGACTGCATCTCGCAATAGGCGAGCCAGTGACGGTCCGCGGCGGAGCGGATATCCACGAGCGCGAGGCTCGCGTTCCGCGTTTCCGGCACTGGCGCCGCGGCGGCGCAGAGGAGCGCCGCGGCCAGGACTGCGAGTCGCGTCAAAGCGCGCCCTTGGTATTCAGCGCGAGGGTGCGGGACGCCAGCGCGGAGCGCATCGCCTGCTCCATCCTGCCGCGCTCGGCGAGGACACGCGATGCGTACTGCGCGTACTCGTCGCGGGAAGCGCCGTTGTAGCTCTGCAGGCCGGCTTCCAGCGTACCGGTCCGGTAGACGTACTCCTGCAGGATCCTGGCGCCGACCAGGATGTTGCTTTCCGGATCGAACACCGCGCCCTCGCCGCCATGCTCCTTCAGCCGGGCGAGGTGGTAGCGCGGGATGATCTGCATCAGCCCCTTCGCTCCCATCACGCTCTCGGCGATCGGGTTGAAGCGCGATTCGATCGAGATCACCGCCAGCACGAGCAGCGGATCGAGACCGGTCTCGCCGGCGGCGCGGTAGGCGGTCTCGACCACGACCGCGGTCGGCCCGGCGGCGATCGAGAAGCGGCGCGTGAGGTAGCCGACCAGCGCCCGCTGCGCCGGATCGACGGCCTCCTCCGTCTCGCGCGGCTCGGCAGCGGCGACCGCCTCGGGCCGGCAGGCCTCCGCCGCGCGCCCGGGCGCGGCGCCTTGCGGCGCGAGCGTGAGCAGCACAGCAGCCGAGGCGAGTGCCAGCGTCCAGGACTGGGTGTTGTTGGCCTTGAGAGGGGCGCGCATCGAAAGTTCCCTGCGGCTACGGCGAGGCTCATCGTAGGTCGTCAGGCCGGCCCGGACTATCGCCGCGGCTTGAATTTGCTGTCGCAGTCCGACTACAGCGCCATGTCACCGGGACTACAGACGGAATCAAGTCCAGCCGATAGTGGCCCGCACTACAAGTTCATATGATCGTCCGACACTTGCTAGTCGAAATAACCTACTCAAACTGAAAGGCGCGCCACCGATGAAAATCGTTGCCATGGTCCTAGCGGGCGGTGAAGGCACACGGCTGTATCCGCTCACGGCAGAACACGCCAAGCCGGCGCTTCCCTTCGCCAACGGCTACCGGATCATCGACTTCGTTCTCAGCAACCTGGTCAACTCGGGAATCAGCAGCATCTACGTTCTCGCCCAGTACAAGCCCGAATCGCTGGTGCAGCACGTCGCGCAGGCATGGACGCCGGCGCTGGAGGACTGCGGCGGCTCGATCAAGGTGCTCCTGCCGCGCCGGAATACCCTCAGTGGCCAGTTCAAGGGCACGGCCGACGCGGTCTACCAGCACCTCGACCTGCTGGCGGCCCACGCGCCCGATCTGGTCGCGGTGTTCGCCGCCGACCATGTCTACCGCATGGACGTGCGGCAGATGGTCGCCTGCCACCTAGAGCGCGAGGCCGACGTGACGGTCGCCGCCCTCGGCGTGCCCCTCGAGCACGCATCGTCCTTCGGCGTGCTCTCCGCCGCCAGCGACGGCCGCGTACGCGACTTCAGCGAGAAGCCCAAGCGCCCGGCGCCGGCTTCGAGCGACCCGTCGCGCGCCTACGCCTCGATGGGTAACTACCTGTTCGAGCCCGAGGTGCTGGAAAGCGTCCTCGAGGAAGCGCGCCGGCGCGGCGATACCGACTTCGGTCGCGACATCCTTCCCAGCCTGTGCGCCGCGCGCAGGGTCTTCGCCTACGACTTCGGGCAGAACCGCGTTCCGGGCTTGCAGGAATTCGAAGAGCGCGCCTACTGGCGCGACGTCGGCACCCTCACCGCGCTCGCCGCCGCGCAGCAGGACGCGATGGGGCAGCGCCCGCGCTTCAATCTCTGGAACAGCCGCTGGCCGATCCGCGGCGAGTACGACGCCTCGCTGGTCGCGCGGCTGCGCAGCCGCAAGGACGAGCGGCTCAAGCCGGCGCCCGCATGGCTAGGCGCGAGTAGAGAGCGGCATACTGACGAGCGGCTGCAGACCAGCTGAAGTCGCGCTGCATCGCCCGGCGCTGCATCTCGCGCCAGCGACCTGCGTCGCGCCGCAGGTCGATCGCCCGCCGGACCGCAGCGACGAGCGCGTCGGCTCCGGGTTGCGCGAACAGGAATCCGGTTTTTCCATCGTCGATGGTATCGATCAGGCCGCCGGTGGCATGCGCTACCGGCGGGGTGCCGTAGCGCTGGCTGTACATCTGGTTCAGGCCGCAGGGCTCGTAGCGCGAGGGCATGAGGAAGATGTCGCTGCCGGCTTCGATGGCGTGCGCCAGCCCCTCGTCGAAACCGATCCTGACCCCGACCCTGCCCGGACAGCGCGCTGCCGCAGCCCGGAGCGCCTCCTCGGTGCGCGCCTCGCCCTTGCCGAGAACCGCCAGCTGGGCCGGAATCGCCACCAGATCGTCCAGCGTGTCCGCGAGGAGATCGCTCCCCTTCTGGTGCGTCAGGCGGCTGACGACCCCGATGAGCGGCACCTGCGCGTCGACCTTCAAGCGCAGCTGGAACTGCAGGGCTTGCTTGTTCAGCGCCTTGGCCTCCAGCCGCGCCGCGTCGTAGGGCGCCGCGATCAGGGGATCGGCCGCCGGATCCCAGAGCGCCGTATCGATGCCGTTGAGGATGCCGGTCAAGGATTCCCGCCGCTGGCGGAGCAGGCCATCGAGGCCGCAGCCGAAGGTCTCACCCTGGATCTCGCGCGCGTAGCTCGGGCTGACCGTGGTAATCGCGTCCGCGTACGCAAGTCCCGCCTTGAGAAACGACAGGCGGCCATGGAACTCGAGGCCGTCGACGCTGAAGCTCCGCGCCGGCAGGCCAAGCCGGCCGAGCAGCGCGGCGTCGAAATTTCCCTGGAAGGCGAGGTTGTGGACGGTCACCAGGCTCGCCGCGGCTGCGCCCGCGTCGAAGGCGAGGTACGCGGCAGCGAGTGCCGCCGGCCAGTCGTTGCAATGCACGCAGTCCGGCCGCCAGCCGATCGGGCTCTGAATCCCGGCGAGCAGGCTCGCAACCTTCGATAGCACTGCAAAGCGCAGCGCGTTGTCGCCCCAGTCCGCCCCCGCAGCGTCCTGGTAGGGCCCGCCGTCGCGCCGATAGAGGGTCGGGCAATCGATGACGAGAAAGGGGCCGGATTCGAGCAGTCGCAGATCGAAGCCCAGGACATGCAGCCTGGCGATCTCGGTCGCACCCATTGTTCCCGAGAGAACGTCGTTGTAGCCCGGCAGGAGCTGGCGTACGTCGAGGCCCAGCTGACGCAGCGCCGCCGGCAGCGCCGCGCTGACATCGCCAAGCCCGCCGGTCTTGGTCAGCGGCGCGCACTCTGGCGTGACGAAAAGGATACGCATGAAAAAAAAGACCCCGGTAGGGGAGCCGGGGTCGGATTCCTACATACGCACGAAGGGAGGGATGTGCGTATGCAAGGGAAACCTAGGTCAGGGTCACCGGGATCTCGAAGCAGGCGGCCTCATTGACGGACCTCGCGCCGAGCGCGCGCACCATCACGGTCTGCTGCTTCGGCGATTCCAGCTCGACGAAGCAGAACACGCGCGCGGCACGGCGGTTGTGGACCAGGCGAAACTCGTGCACCGCGCCATAGGGTTCGCACAGATCCAGGACGGCTTTCGTGAGGGCATGGAAATCGCGCGCCTCACCGAGCGTATCGAGCACTTCGGGTTTCATGGAAAACGATGCTAGGGAGCGACAGTGCGACCGGCTATCCCGAAAAGCATGATCCTGCTGTAGTAAAGGAACGACAGCATGGACTTTCGGACAGGTGTGCCTGTACCTTGCCCGTCCAGGGGGGACATCGATGCAATGGCAATGGCTTAGGCGCTGGCGCCTGTATGAAGCCAGGGTCTGGAGAAGGGCTTGGCACGAGACCAAAGCGGCGGCGGCGAAGATCGTCGGCACCGGAGTCGGCATCGCGGTCTTGATCATCCTGGCGTTCGTATTCCTTGGCGCGTCCGCCGAACTGCTGAGCTTTCTGCCGTTGCTGATCGCCACACTCCCGTTCTTTGGCACGCTGCTTGTCAATCGTGCCCTGGCACCCTCCAGGTTGGACAAGGAAGCGTCGGATGCCCTCGCGGCGGAGAAAGGCGAGACCGCTGCCTTGCGGGAGCAGATCTCCCGGAAGCGCGTCCTCAGCGAGCATTACGTGGCTCTCCAGCGCCTCCTTGATGATGGAGAGGCGCTGACGATCAGGCGCGGCGTGCCTACGTGGGAAACCTGGTCAGAACAGGCGGTTGCGTGGCGTACGAGCGTCTATGACCAGCTGCCCTTCGAGCAGGACGGCTTCTTGAGCATCGCATCGCCCCAGATGTTCGAGGCGGCCCGCGACGAGCAGCGTCATGTGCTGCTGGTCGCTCAGGTGGACAACCTTCGCAAGATACTCATGCGGCTGGAGAACGAGGTGGACGGGTGGGAACCGGAGACGAGGTGAAGAGCGGGCCGTTCACAGGATGAGAGCGACGGTTGCGGCGGTCAGGCAGGTCGCCAAAGTTCCGGCGACGATCGATTTCAACCCCAGGGAGACCACCTCGCTGCGTCGCTCGGGGCACATGGTTCCCAGGCCGCCCAGCATGATGCCGAGGCTGCCGAAGTTGGCGAAGCCGCACAGCGCATAAGTGAGCAGCGTGCGGGTGCGCACGCTCAGGTCGCTCATCCTCGCCAGCTCGACGTAGGCGACGAGCTCGTTGACCACGGTCTTCGTCCCAAGCAGCTCTCCGGCGGCACGCGATTCGCTCCACGGGACGCCGGCAAGCCAGGCGAGCGGCGCGAGCAGCCAGCCGAGCCAGCCCTGCAGGGTGTACGGGGAGATGAGAAAGTTGACCAGCGCCACCAGCGAGACGAACACGACCAGCATGGCGACGATGTTGAGCAGGAGTTGCGCCCCGTCCAGCGTGCCTCTCGTCAACGCATCCATGCTGCTCGTGGCTTCGGATTCGAGCTTCAGCGTCCCGCCGGTGGCCGTACCCGGCGGCACCATGACGAACGCGACGACCAGCGCCGCCGGCGCGGAGAGGATCGACGCGATGAGGAGATGCGCCACCGCATCGGGCAGGACCGGGCCGAGGATGGCGGCGTAGAGGAACAGGACTGTGCCGGCGATCGACGCCATGCCGCCGGTCATGATCGCGAACAGCTCGCCGCGCGAAACCTTGGCGAGGTAGGGCCGGACGAAGAGCGGCGCCTCGACCATGCCGACGAAGACGTTCGCCGCGGTCGACAAGCCGACCACACCACCGACTTTCATGGTTTTGATCAATAGAAAAGAGATAAAACGGACGACCAACGGCAGTACGCGCCAATAGAAGAGCAGCGCCGAGAGCGCGCTCACCACCAGTACCAGCGGCAGCGCGCGGAAGGCGAGGATGAAGACCGCGTTCTGGTCGGTCACGGCGAACGGCGCCGGCCCGCCGCCGAGGTAGCCGAACACCAGGCCGGTGCCGGCCTGCGTCGCCTTTTCGATGACGAGCAGCGCGTCGTTGAGCTTGAGGAAAAGATCCTTCACGAGCGCCACCTTCAGGAAAATGACGGCGAGCAGAACCTGCACCCCCAAGCCGGCGGCAACGGAGCGCCACGGGACGGCACGGCGGTTCTCCCCCATCAGCCAGGCGAGTGCCAGCAGGCCGCAGATGCCGGCCAGCGCGTGAATAGAATCCCCCATGCCCGCTGACTATACCGTTACCTGCTTCTGCGCCGAGTGGTGCGACACCTGCGGCGCATACCGGCCCGGGTTTCTCGAGATGGCGAAGCTCTTCCCGCGGGCGCGCTTCCGCTGGCTCGATATCGAGGACCAGGCCGACGAGGTGGGCGAGCTCGAGGTGGAGAACTTCCCGACCATCCGCGTCACGCGCGGCGACGAAGTGCTCTTCCACGGCACGCTCCTGCCGATGCACGAGCACTTGAAGAGACTGCTGGAAAAGCTACTTGGCGAAAATCCCTGAGATGGTCTTCTGCATGCTTTCCGCGGCCGCACGCGGGCTCGCGGCGTCGCGGATCGGCCGGCCGACGACGATGTAGTCGGCGCCGGCAGCAAACGCCTGCGCGACGTCCATGGTCCTCTTCTGGTCGGCCTTGCTCGCCTCCGCCGGCCGGATGCCCGGGGTCACCACGAGAAGACGACTGCCGAAACGGTCCTTCAGCTTGCGCGCCTCGTGCGGAGAAGCAATGACGCCATCGCAGCCCGCCGCCGCGGTGGCGGCCGCCCGGTCGGTCACCAGCTCCTCGAGCGTTTTCGTGGCGCCCATTTCCGCGAGGTCGCCCTGGTCGAAGCTGGTGAGCACCGTCACGCCGAGAATCTTCATCGCGCCCTTCTCTGCCGCTGCGGCGTTCAGCACCGATGGATGGGCGTGCACGGTCAGGAAGCTCGCCCCCGAACGGCTCAGGTTCGCCGTGGCGCGCCGCACCGTCTCCGGGATGTCGAACAGCTTGAGGTCGGCGAAGACCTTGTTCCCCCGCGCGGTCAGCCAGCGGACGAGCTCGAAGTAGCCGTCGCTCGAGAAGAGCTCGAGGCCGACCTTGTAGAAGCGCACCGCGCCGGCGAGCTTCTCGACCAGCGCCTGCGCCTCGCGCGGCGTCGGCAGGTCGAGCGCCACGATCAGCCGCTCTTCGCGCGCAATCCCCGTCATCCCTTTCCCCTCGCTGCGTATTCCTGCAACGATAACCCGAGATCGGCCTCGGCGATGCCGAGCGCCGCGGAATCGAAGACGAACTCGTGGTACAGGTCCGCCAGGCGAATCGATTCCGCGTTGCGCGCCAGCACCCAGCCATCCCTTTCGGTGCGCGCCACCCAGCCGCGCGCCGCGGCGCGCACGAGCACGTCCTCGCAGCGATAGAGCTGCGTTCGCAGCTCGTACGCGATGGCGCTGAGGGGCACGGCGCGTCCCTCGGCGTGCGCACGGACGAGAATCGACAGCGCGCCGAGCGCCTCGGCCAGCCGCTCGCCCGGCACCATCGCCACGTCCTGCTTGGCGTGATAGGCCGGCAGCATCGCCGTGAAGACCGCGCCCGCCAGCACCACCACCCAGGAAACATAGAGCCAGACGAGAAAGATCGGGATGGTGGCGAAGGCGCCGTAGATCAGCGTGTAGGTCGGCACCTGCTGCAGGTAAAGGGCGAAGGCGCGTTTCGCGACCTCGAAGCCGATGCCGGCGACAACGCCGCCGATCAGCGCATGGCGCAGCTCGACGTGGCGCGCCGGCACCACGCCGTAGAGCAGCGCCAGCGCCGCGCAGGTGAAAAGAAACGGCAGGCCGCGCAGCAGCACCGAGCCCGGGGAGCCGGCGAGGCTCATGGTGGTCATCGACAGGCTGACGCCGATCAGCACCGGCCCGAGGGTGAGCACCGCCCAGTAGATGAAGACGTTCTGCACCAGCGAGCGCCGCCGCTGCACGCGGAAAATGCGGTTGAGCGCGTTGTCGATGGTCAGCATCAGCATCACCGCGGTGACCATGAAGCCGATGATGCCGATCGCGGTCATCCGGCCGGCGTTGCGCAGGAACGAGTCGATCTGCTCGGTGACCGCGTCGAGTCCCGGCGCATCCGGCAGCACGTTGTCGAACAGGAAGGTCTGCAGCGTGTCGATGGCGTTCTCGAACACCGGGAAGGCGCTGGCAATGGCGAGCGCCACGGTGAGTAGCGGCACCATGGAGAGCAGCGAGGTGTAGGCGAGGCTGCCCGCGGTCTGGGTCGCGCGCTCCTCGCGGAAGCGCCGCACGATCCCCGCGCAGAAGGCGAAGAATTGACGCAGCGCCGGGCGCCAGTTGCGATTCATCGGACCCCTTCTATCATATGGCGGTGAAAGAGATTCTGGTCCTCTACTACTCCGTCGGGGGCTCGGTGCGCGAGCTGGCCGAGCTCATCGTCCAGGGCATCGAGCGCGTGCCCGGCGCCGCGGCGCGGTTGCGGACCGTTCCCCGCATCGATGCCGGCGATCAGGTGCCGAAGGCGGGGCCGCCGTACGCCGAGCTTTCGGACCTCGAGGCCTGCGCCGGGCTCGCCCTCGGCAGCCCAACGCGCTTCGGCAACATGGCGGCGCCGCTCAAGCATTTCCTCGACGGCACCGCCGAACTGTGGCGGCGCGGCGCGCTCGCCGGCAAGCCGGCCTGCGTCTTCACCTCGACCGCCAGCCTGCACGGCGGCCAGGAGACGACGCTGGTGTCGATGATGCTGCCCCTCCTCCACCACGGCATGCTGGTCATGGGCATCCCCTACACCGAGCCCGGGCTGAACGCGACGAAGACGGGCGGCACGCCCTATGGGGCGAGCCATGTCTCGGGACTCGCCGACGACCGGCCGGTCAGCGACACCGAGCGCGCGCTCGCCATCGCGCAGGGCAAGCGCCTTGCGGAGCTCGCGCTGAAGCTCTCGGCGTGACGGCGAAGCTGCGCCTGGCTGCGACGCTCGCGCTCGTCGCGCTCGCCCTGCTCTGCCTGCTGTGGGAACTCTGGCTCGCGCCGCTGCGGCCGGGCGGCTCGTTCCTCGCGCTGAAGGCGCTGCCGCTCGCACTACCCCTCGGCGGGATCCTGCGGGGACGGCGCTACACCTACCAGTGGTCGAGCATGCTGATCCTCGCGTATTTCGCGGAAGGAGTGATGCGAGCGTGGGGCGACGCCGGGCTTTCGCGACAGCTCGCCGTCGGCGAAATCGCGCTGAGCGTGGCGTACTTTGCCGCGGTCGTCGCTTACGCCCGCGTCAGTAGGTCGGCATAGCGTCGAAGCGCCTCGTGCCGGCCAGGCCGGGATTCCAGTCGAGCGCGGACTTGCGAAAGCATTCCACTTTCGGCCGCAGCTGCGCGCGCTGGCGGATTGGGCCGACGCGCAGCGAGTAGGCCGGGAAATCCTCGGTGACCGGCGAGGAATAGATCGGCGTGCCGCAATCGCCGCAGAACGACTGCGTGCGCTTGGTCCCGCTGTCGCCAGTCTTGACGTAGATCTTCGGCTGGCCGGAGAGCAGGCGGAAGCTCGCCCTGGGCGCCGGCACCACCGTGCGGAACGCCGAGCCCGACAGCACCTGGCAGTCGGTGCAGTGGCAGATGGTCACCGTCGCCGGATCGACTTCAGCTTCGTAGCGGACCTTGCCGCAGTGGCACGCGCCTTCGATCTTCATTTCGAGCCTCCTTTTTCCAGCAGCCGCCTGGCCGCGGCGTAGATCGGCACTTCGATCAGCGCGCCGTCGACCTTGGCGCGATCCTTTCCCTGCGCCCTCGCCTTCTCGAACGCGGCGACGATCTTTCTCGCCTTCGCGAGGTCGGGCGTGAAGACCTTGTTGATGGCTCGCGCATGCGACGGATCGACCAGGCTCTTCATGCGGTAGCCGAGCCGCTTCGCCGCGCGTGCGTCGGCGGTCGCGCCCTTGACGTCGCTGAACGTGTACGGACAGTCGATCGCCTCGACCCCGGCGGCGCGGCACTCGAGCAGGAAGCGCGCCCGCACGTAGGCGAGCTCCGCGCCGCCCCGGCTGCGCTCGGTGCCGAGGTCGGCGACCATGTCCTCGCTTGCGACGAGCAGCGCCGTGATGCGGGAACTTGATCTCGCGATATCGGGAATTCTGACGAGGGCGCGGGCGGACTCGATATTCGGCACCAGCTCGGCATTGCCCGGCACGGCCGCCTCCAGCGCCCTGACCTGCTCCGGCGTATCGACCTTCGACATCATGACGATGTCGGGCTTCGCGGGCAGCACGCCGCGCAGATCGGCGCGTCCGTCGCCCTCGAGGGGATTCACCCGCACCGCGGCAAGCGCGCCGTCGGCTCGCCAGGCGTCGAACGCCTTCGCCGCCATGGCGCGCGCCCGGGAACGTAGCGCCGGCGGCGTGAAATCCTCGAGCTCCAGGACGATGACGTCGGCGCCGGAGCGCGCCGCCGCAGCGTGCGCCTTCTGGTCAGCCCCCGGCACGAACAGCCAGGAGCGGCGCATCGCTATCGGCAGGCCGCGTAGTCGGCGCGCATGTCCTGCATGCGCTGCTCGCGCGCGGGAGTGTCCGGCGCTCGCTGCAGCGCGGCGTGCTCCCGGCGCAGGTTCGCGCACTTGTGGTCCGCCTCGGCTCTCTCTCTCGAAACCCGGGCGGGACGCGACGGCGCAGGATCTCCCGCGTACGTGTTCGCCTTGCCTTTCACTTCGGCGTTCTTGCAGTCGCTGATCGGCTTGTCCGAATAGCGGGTCTTGCCGCCTTCGGTGCACTTGTACATCTGCGCCTGCACGGCGGGCGCGGCGATCAGCAACAGCAGGCAGGCCAGGGCTCTCATCGCCATCTCCGTCGAAATGGACCCCTATTATTGCTCAGGCGACGCGGTCCGAGCGTCCGCTCGACGGGAAGCGCGCCGAGCCATAGCGGACCACCAGGTTCGCGAGGGCGAGCAGCAGGATGGCGCCGGCGACGATCAGGATCCCCCAGTCTGCGGCCTTGTGCTGCGTCTGGATGTCCTCCAGCAGCAGCCGCGTGAGCGCGGTGATCGCGACGTAGATCAGGAAGCGCACCGGCATGCGCGTGGTCTTGAAATAGATGCCGACCATCGCGCCGAGCTCAAGGTAGATGAAGAGCAACAGGATGTCCGAGATCGAGGCGAGTCCCGCCGCGCCCATGCGCATGAACGCGTGCACCGCCGACCAGACGATGGCGCCGCCGATGGCGAACAGCGCGAGGTAGTGGAACCCGTCCACCAGCAGGCTGCCGATGATTTCCGAGATCTTGTGCATGCGCTGGTGCAGCGCCTGAAGCTTGTCCATCGCCCCCCCTTTCTCTTCGCTCAGATCTGGTATTGCGGGTTGACGCGCTGCGCCTTGCTTTCGAGCTTGTTCAGCGCGCTGATGTACGCCTTGGCCGAGGCGACGACGATGTCGGTGTCGGCGCCGACGCCGTTGACGATCCGCCCGCCTTTCGCCAGCCGCACGGTCACCTCGCCCTGCGATTCGGTCCCCTGCGTCACCGCGTTCACCGAGTAGAGCAGCAGCTCGGCGCCGCTCTTCGCCAGGCCCTCGATCGCCTTGAAGGTCGCGTCGACCGGACCGTCGCCCTGCGATTCCGATTTCTTCTCCTTGCCGTCTTCCAGCAAGGTGATCTTCGCGAACGGCTTCTGCCCCATGCCGCTCGCCTGGTTCATGGTCACGAGCTGCCAGTGCTCTTCCGACGCGACGCCCGCCTCCTGCGCGACGAGCGCCAGCAGGTCCTCGTCGAAGATCTCGGCCTTCTTGTCGGCGAGGTCCTTGAAGCGCTGGAACGCCTTGTTGGCGGCGTCGTCGCTCTCCAGCTCGACGCCGAGCTCCTTCAGGCGCTGCTTGAACGCGTTGCGGCCGGAGAGCTTGCCGAGGACGATCTTGTTGGTGCTCCAGCCCACGTCCTCGGCGCGCATGATCTCGTAGGTATTGCGCGCCTTCAGCACGCCGTCCTGATGGATGCCCGACGCATGGGCGAAGGCATTGGCGCCGACCACGGCCTTGTTCGGCTGCACCACGAAACCGGTGATCTGCGAGACCAGGCGCGAAGTCGGAACGATGTGCGTCGTATCCAGTCTCGTGTTCAATGCAAAAAAATCCTTTCTCGTTCTCAAAGCCATCACGACTTCCTCAAGCGACGTGTTGCCGGCGCGCTCGCCCAGGCCGTTGATGGTGCACTCGATCTGGCGCGCGCCGCCGATCATCACCGCGGCCAGCGAGTTGGCGACCGCCATGCCGAGGTCGTTGTGGCAGTGCACCGACCAGACGGCCTTGTCCGAGTTCGGGATTTTCGTTCGCAGCGACTTGATGAACTCGCCGAACTGCTGCGGCACCGCGTAGCCGACCGTATCCGGGATGTTGATGGTGGTCGCGCCTTCCTTGATGACCGCTTCGAGTACGCGGCAGAGGAAGTCGGGGTCGGAACGGCTGCCGTCCTCGGGCGAGAACTCGACGTCGGGGCAGGCGCTCTTCGCAAAGCGCACCGAGAGCTTCGCCTGCTCGAACACCTGCTCCGGGCTCATGCGCAGCTTCTTCTCCATGTGCAGCGCGCTGGTGGCGATAAAGGTGTGGATGCGCCAGTTGCCCTTCGCGCCCTTGAGCGCGTCGATGCCGCGCTGGATGTCCTTGTCGTTGGCTCGGCACAGGCCGGCGATGGTCGACTCGCGGACCATTGCCGCGATCGCCTTCACCGCCTCGAAGTCGCCGTTCGAAGAGGCCGGGAAGCCGGCCTCGATCACGTCGACCTTCATGCGCTCCAGGGCGCGCGCGATGCGCAGCTTCTCGTCCTTGGTCATGGACGCGCCCGGGCTCTGCTCGCCGTCGCGCATGGTGGTGTCGAAGATGATCAAGTTGTCTTTGCTCATGGCACATTTTCCCTGGATAAGGATGGACTTTTCCCTTTCTGCCCTCTCGTAACCTGAGGGGCAGATCGGTCGAAGCTCGAGTTGTGGGTCGGGGGATTTAGCGCGCGGGGCGCAGCAGCAGGCCGCCCAGCGCGAGGAGCGCCAGGGAGAGGAGAGCGGCGAGAATGGCCTGTTGCATGACCCGACTATAGCTTTACTCTTTCGCCATGGCAAGAAAGGCCCTTGAGCGCCTCGAACCCGGCCTGCCCGCGGCCTGGTATTCCGCGCCCGAGCACTACCAGCGCGAGCTGGAGGCGTTCTGGTATTCGAAGTGGATCGCGGTGGCGCGCGAGGAGGAAGTCGCGGCGCCGGGCGACTGGCGGGTGGTGAAGATCGGCACGCAAAGCATCGTCCTGGTGAAGGACGGGAAGCTGAAGGCATTCCACAACACCTGCCGGCATCGCGGCTCGATCCTCTGCACCGAGGAGAGCGGCAACTTCCCGCGCCAGCGCATCGTCTGCCCGTATCACTCCTGGACCTACGACCTTTCGGGAAAGCTGGTCGCGACGCCGCGGCGCATGGAAACGGCGGATTTCGACCTGAAGGACTTTCCGCTCTACGAGGTCGCGACCCGGACCTGGGGCGGCTTCGTCTTCGTCTGCCTGGAGAAGAAGCCGCCGCCGTTCGAAGCGCCGGCGCGCTTCGCGCGCTACGGCTTCGACAAGCTGAGGATCGGCAAGCGCATCGTCGCCGACGTGCAGGCGAACTGGAAGCTGCTCGCCGAGAATTTCTCGGAGTGCTTCCACTGCCCGCCGGTGCATCCCGAGCTCTGCCGCGTCGTCACGGCATACCTGGAGGCCGGCGCATGGGGATTGCGTCCTTCCGCGAAAGCGCAATACAAGGCCGGCGCTGCGACGTTGACCATGGACGGCACGGCAAGGCTGGCCGCTTTTCAGAATCTCAACGAAGAGGAACGCCGCACGCTCTATGTTCCCGAGATGGTGCTGCCGAATCTCTTCCTCAACATCCAGCCCGACTACGTCAATTCGCACCTCATGTTTCCGACCGGGCCGCAGAGCGTGCGCATCGTCTACGACTGGCTGTTCGAGCCGCGGCACCTGCCGCTATCGGCGGACGACCTCGCGCACTACGTCGCGTTGTGGGACGTCACCAACCGGCAGGACGCGCGCAACTGCGAGTGGCAGCAGCAGGGAATGCAATCGCGCGAGTTCCGGCACGGCCACTACGTGCCGCAGGAATTCGACTGCCACCGCTTCGCCCAGTGGGTGCGCCGCAACCTGCGCCGCGCCCGCTAGCCGCCGCGCCCGCGACTACTGCGGCGGATTCGCCGCCTTCCAGGGATCCTTCACCGCCGGCATGGTCTCGAAGGCGATGTTGCCGTAGCCGCCGCCGGGCAGCTTCTCGACGCGACGCACGTACATGTTCTGCACGATGTCGCGCTCGGCGGCGTCGATCTCGATCGGGCCGCGCGCGCTGGTCTTGCGCCAGCCCTTGAGCGCCGCGATCGCCTGGTCGCCGTCGAACTTCGGCCCGAGCTTGCGCACCACGTCGCAGATGGCGTGCATGCCGTCGTAGGCGGCAACGTCCATGAAGGTGGGCACCAGCGCCTGCGGATAGCGCTTTTTCCACTGCGCGACGAATTTCCGGTTCTCGGGCGTATCGAGATAGGGCGAGTAGTGCCAGACCGAGACGGTGCCGAGCGCCTGCTCGCCCATGTTGCCGAGCTCCATCTCGTCCACCACCGCGGTGGTGATCAGCTTGACGCCGGCGGCGGGCATTCCCATCGCATGGAAGGTCTTGATGAAGGCGGTGCCCGACGGCCCGGTGGGCGCGAAGAAGAACACCGCGCCCGCCTTCATGTCGCGGATCTTCTGGATGTAGACGCTGTAGTCGGCGGTCTGCAGCGGCATCGCCATTTCCGCGATGACCCTGCCGCCCGCTTTCTCGTAGGCCTGCTTGAAGCCGTCGCGGGTATCGGTTCCGGCGGCGTAGTCGCTGTAGGCGATCACCAGCTCCTTGATGCCGTTCTTCGCCGCCCACTGCGCGAGCGGCACCGCGTGCTGCCAGAGCGTGAACGAGATGCGGGCGATGTACGGCGAGCGGCGCGTGATCACGCCCGCGCCCGCCACCGTGATCAGCGTCGGCATCTTCGCCTCGGTGACGAGCGGCGCGATGGCGAACGCGGTCGGGGTCAGGTTGAAGCCGGTCAGGAACTGCACCTTGTCCCGCACGATCAGCTCCTGGGTGAGCACCTTCGCCTTGTCGGGGCCGCCCGCTTCGTCGCGGTAGATGAGCTCGATGCGCGAATTGCCGCACTTGCCGCCCACTTCGTCGAGATACATCTCCATGCCGCGCTTGGTCTGCTCGCCGAACAGCGCGAACGGGCCGGTGAATCCCATCATGACGCCGACCTTGACGACGTCCTGGGCAAGCACGGCGCCGGGAATCAGCGCCGCCGCGAACAACAGCCATGCCTTCGTTTTCATAGGGTAGTGCTCCTCTCCTTGGTGTCCTCTGCGGGTTCGGGCGGCACATAGTGGGCCGGTTTCGGCCCGCCGCTCTTGATGCGTTCGCGCGCCTGCGCCGGCGTTTCCAGCCGGCCGGCCGCCGCCAGGCCCGCCTTGCGGTCGAACGGAAACGGCTTGTTCCAGTTCGGCGGCGGGAGCATGTCGGCGTTGATGTAGGCGATCTTCTGCTTGTCCTTCAGCTTGGCGCCCTTGGCGATGTCGAGGCCGCGGCGGTTCACATGAGCGGGCTTCACCGCCTTGCCGCCGACCATCTCGAGATCCACCCACCAGCGCTTGACGGGGTTGATGTCGCCGTTGCCGAGCCGGTCATCCAGCTTGAGCAGGAACGGCTTCGCCTTCGGCAGGCGGGTCGCGATCCAGAGCAATGCCCGGTGCGCGAGCAGCCCTTCGTTGTTGTAGGGGCACGCCTTCATGCAGCGCCCGCAGGCGGCGCCGCCCTGGTTGGTCATGCGGTAGGAAGTGCAGCGCTGCACGTCCTGCTTCCACTGCTCGTAGCCGTTGAACATCACCGGCTCGTTGTAGGTGATGGCGTCGCACGGGCACTCGCGAGCGCATTTCATGCACTGGCGGCAGGAATCCTGGAGGCCGAAGTCGATCGGCTGGTCCCAGGCAAGCGGCAGGTCGGTGGTGACCACGGCCGACTTGGAGCGCGGGCCGAGGAACGGGTTGAGCACCGTCTCGCCGATGCGCGACATCTCGCCCAGGCCGGCGAGCACGACCAGCGGCGTCTGGATCACGTCGGAGTCGGCGTTGGTGTGCGAGCGCGCCGAATGGCCGAGGCTGCGCAGCCAGGCCGCGACCACGCCGGTGATCTGCCCGCCGCGCACGTAGGCGCGGAAGCTCTGCGTGCCGCTCACCCAGTCGTCGCCGGAGGCGCCCTCCATGGTCTCGAAACCCTGGTCGATGACGATGACCGCGGCGCTGCGGTGGTAGACGTCGATCGGATTGCCGCGATAGTCGTGCGAATACCAGACATAGCGCTTGGCTTCGCAGGTGCCCGCGATGTCGGCACCGAGGTGATGCAGCAGCGTCTTCAGCGCGCGGCGGTTGCGCTCCGGGTCGAGGCTCGCCGGGTCCACGCGCGGCGCGACCTCGCCGTCCTGGTGGGGCGTTTGCGCGATCTGCAGGTCGGCGAGCGCGGCGCCCGCCGGCGTCTTGATCGCGAAACGGCCGAATTCGCGCGCCACCTTCTCGCCGAAATCGCCCTTCTTGCCGCGGTAGAAGCCGTTGGAGCGCTTCGGCATGCGCGGCACTTCGTCGTCGATGATCAGCGTCGTCGCCTCGGGCACGCGCCGCACGGACTCCATCGGGTAGCGGCCCCATTCGCCCGGTCGGCGGCGCGCCGCGGCGCGGCTCCACCAGGTCTCGGTGCCGCCGGTGCCGAGCCACCACGCAGCGCCGCCTTCGAGCAATCCCTTCTCCGCGAGCGGCAGATCGGCCTCCAGCGCCATGTCGGTAGTAACCGCCGCAAGAGCGAAGCGCGAGCCGATGAAGGGCGCCTCGAGGCTTTTCCGCATCAGCCCGGCCTGCAGGGCGAGCACCGGAAGGGAGACGTCGCTCGCATGAGGCGTGTGCGCGGTGGCGGAAAACCCGAGCTGCCGGACATACGCGGAGACGACCACCGCGACCTCCGCGGCGCGCAGCTTCGCCGCCGCGCCGTCGCTTTGCTTGATCAGGTCGTGCACCGGGTTGTCGCCTTCGACGCGGTCGTTGATCTCGACCAGCACCACCAGCGCGTGCGTCTGCGCGCCGTTCGGCGCCTGCAACCACGCCGCGGATGGCACGGCACACGCGGCGACCATCGTCGCGTCGAAAAACAGCGCCATCGATTTCAGCTCGTTGCTTCTCTCGCGGGGGTTCTCCGGGTAGGGCGCCCTTTCCCCGGCCGGCGCGCCGCTGCGGAAGCGCTCGTAGATCGCGCAGTACTCGCGGCAGATTCCAGCAAGGACATTCGTGCCGACGTCCGCCGGCGCCGTTTTCTTGACGGACAGGAGGACCTCCTCGGAAACCGCCGCGCGCGGCAACCGCTCCAGCGGAAAGCGCCCGAGGTGGACCGGCCGGCTACGGCTGGAGAAAATTCGCATCGCTGGCGTCCCGGGCCTTTGCTGCCGCGTCGCGCAGCGGCGCGCGCAGAACCTTGTTGGCGGCGTTGCGCGGCAGGCTTTCCATGCGCAGGTAGGCGCGCGGCCGCTTGAAACGCGCCAGCGTGCCGGAGGTCAGGTGCGCATCCAGCGCGGCGCAGCCCGCCTCCGGCTTCGCGAGCACGACGCAGGCGACGACCATCTCGCCCCACTTGGCATCGGGAATGCCGACGACGCAGCACTCGCGCACCGCAGGGTGCGCGGCGAGCGCGGACTCGACCTCCTCGGGGTAGACGCTTTCGCCGCCGCTGCGGATCACGTCGTCGACGCGCCCCACCAGCTCGACGTCGCCGTCGGCGCGCAGGACGCAGACGTCGCCGGTGAAATACCAGCCGCCGCGCAGCTTCTCCGCGGTTGCGTCGGGCCGGTTGAGGTAGGACGAGAACGTCACTTCGGCGCTCGCGTCGACGATCAGCTCACCGCCCTCTCCCGCCTTGACGGTGTCGTCCGGACCGCCGCCTTGCCTGACCACGCGAATGCGCGAGCCGTAGTTGGTGCGCAGCCGCGTCGCCTGGCCGACCGGGTCGGGGAAGTGCAGCGGCGACATGATCTCGGTCGTGCCGTAGATGTGGCGCAGCTTTGCCGGCCATTCCCGCGCCAGCCGCTCGAGCAGGGGCGGCTGGATCGGCGCCCCGCCGAACAGCACCACCTCGAGCGACGCCATGCGCTCGGGCTTGTAGTTCGGCGAGGAGACCATCGCCTGGTAGAGCGTGGGAACGGCGAACAGGTAGCTGATCCTGTGGCGCTCGACCAGGTCCACCGCGGCGGCGGGATTGAAGGCGGACATCACGTAATAGGTGCCGCCGTAGGCGAGCGTCTGCAGGAACACGCAATAGAAGCCGATCGCATGGCTGAGCGGAACCAGGCCGAGCGCGCGGTTGTGCGTACCGGCGCGCAATTCGCCGTGCGTCGACATGAACACCAGGCGATGCTCGATCGCCCGATGCGGAATGATGGCGCCCTTCGGCAGGCCGGTCGTGCCGGAGGTATAGAAGATGAATGCCGGATCTTCCCGCGCGGGCTGCGGGCGCGGCGGCAATGCCCGCGGATCGCCACGGCAGCCGGAGAGATCCGGCGTCAGCAGCAGCTTCAGGTTCAACGCCGACGTCACCGCGGGATCGTCCCTCACCACCGCACCCTCGATCTCGCCCTGCTGCATCAGCTTCGCGAGCTCCGCGGGCTGCAGCCGGAAGTTCAGCAGCGCAGGCACCGCGGCGAGGCGCTGCAACGCGAGCAGCAGGATGCAATGCTCGAACAGGTTCGGCAGGGCGGTGGCGACGCGCGTGCCGCGCTTCACGCCGCGGGCGGCGAGCCCGGCGGCGACCGCGTCGATTTCGCCCAGCAGCTCGCGATAGGTGAGCTTGCGCTCGGTGCGGTCGTCGACCAGCGCGAGCTGGTCCGGGGTGCGCTCCCCGGACAGCCAGACCAGGTCGTACGCGGTCTTCACGCTAGTCGGGCAGCGTGACCTGCGCCTGGCTGCTCTTGCGCTCGCCGGCGAGGAATTTCTTCAGGCTGTCGGCGAAGTACGGGTGCGCCACCGACTGCATCACGTTCTGGATCTCGAACTCGGTAGCTTCCTCGATCGAGCGGCGCCAGCCGGAGTGGAAGCCCTCCTTGGCCATCGCCTGCAGGTGGGTCGGGCCGTCGGCGAGCTGCCGCGCGATGCTCGCGACGTTCTTCTCGAAGCTCGCCTCGTCGTAGACGCGGTTCACCAGGTTCATCTCCAGCGCCTCGCGCGCGCCGACGGTGCGGTTGGTCATCATCCACTCCATGGCGCGGCGAAAGCCGACGATCTTCACCAGCGAGTAGCTGGTGGTGGCGTCGTTGGCGAGGCCGATGGTGTGCCAGGCCGGCAGGAAGCGCGCCGAGTCCTTGCACACCGCCAGGTCGGCGCACAGCGTCATGCCCAGTCCCGAGCCGGCGGCGACGCCGTTGACCGCCGCGAGCACCGGCTTGCGCACGCGGGTGATGAGATGCAGCACCTGGTGCCACCACATGGCGAGCACGCGGAAATGCGCGCTCATCCTGTCCACGTCGAGCTCGCCCGCCGGAATCTCCTTCAGGTTGAAGCCGGAGCAGAACGCCTTGCCGCGGCCGGTGAGCACGATGGCGCCGACGTCGCTCCGCGCTTCCGACTTGTAGAGCGCGTCCAGCGTTTCCTGCACGCCCTTGAGGTTGAGCGCGTTGCCGTATTGCGGCAGGTTGAAGGTAATGGTCGCGACGCCGTCGACGACGCGCAGCTCGATGCTCTCGTAGCCCCTGTCCGCCATGCCGCCTCCCCGCAATTGATAACAAAAGGTACTAGCTGCCGTGGTCCTCCGCAAGCCGCCTGGTACGCTGCGTCAGGCGGTGCAGCGCTCGCTCGAGCAATGCGAGCTCGCGCGGCGCGAGCGATCCGACGATCTGGTGGTAGCGCTGGTTGGCGCTGGGACGCACCCGGCGGTAGGCCAGCCGCCCCTTCTCGCTCAGCCACAGCGCGTAGCTGCGCCGGTCGTCGCGCCGCACCTTGCGCTCGACCCAGCCGCGGCGCTTGAGCTGGCGGATCGCGCGGCTCGCCATCATCGGCTGCATCGCCCAGCGCTCGACGATCTCGGCCGCGGTCGAGCCGGGATGGTTGGCGAGAGTGACCAGCACGCGCCACTCGGGCAGCGAGATGCGGTGGCGCAGAGCGACCTGGCCGTGGAAGGCGCGGCCGATCAGGCTGGAGAGGACATGCACCAGCCCGAGCACGTTGTCGGCGCGCGCAGCCTTCTTCAACCTCTCCCCTTCGTGCTTATTCCTCGGGCAGGACCGGCCGGACGCGGTGCCCCATCGCCCACATCACGTAGCCCGAAAGCGCGTAGGCGAGGAACAGCGAGAACAGGATCAGCGACGGCCGCGAAGCGACGACGGTAATGCCGATCACGCAGGCGAGGATCACCCACAGCGGCACGCGCCGCTTCCAGTTCACTTCCTTGAAGCTCCAGAACGCGATGTTCGACACCATGGTGACGCCGGTGAACACCGCCACCACCCAGGTGACGTACGCGAGCCAGTCGCTCGGCTGGAACTCGAAGTCGGTGATCACCCAGACCAGGCCGGCCATCACCGCGGCGCCCGAGGGGCTGGGCAGCCCCTGGAAATAGCGCTTGTCGACGACGCTGATGTTGGCATTGAAGCGCGCCAGGCGGATGCCGGTCGCGGCGCAGTAGATGAAGGCGGCGATCCAGCCCGCGGTGCCGAGATCCTTCAGCGTCCACTCGTAGGCGACCAGCGCCGGCGCGGCGCCAAACGCCACCATGTCGGCGATCGAGTCGTACTGCGCGCCGAACTCGCTCTGCGTGTTGGTCCAGCGCGCGACGCGCCCGTCCATGCCGTCGAGCACCATCGCGACGTAGATCGCCACCGCGGCGATGTCGAAGCGGCCGTTGATCGCCTGCACGATGGCGAAGAAGCCGCAGAACAGCACGCCGGTGGTGAAGAGGTTGGGCAGCAGGTAGATGCCGCGCCGGCGCAGGCGGCCGACCGGGCCCGCCGCGGGCGGCTGCGCGCCGGGCTCTACTTCAGGGTCGAGCTCTGGGGTGTGAGCCATGCGAGGACGGTTTCCGCAGCGTACACCTTGTCGCCGATCGCCGCCTTCGGCTCGGCGTCCAGCGGCAGGTAGACGTCGACGCGCGAGCCGAAGCGAATGAAGCCGAAGCGCTGGCCGCGCACCAATTGCGCGCCGGCATCGACGTAGCAGAGGATGCGCCGCGCAATCAGGCCGGCGATCTGCACGCAGGTGACATCCGCTCCGCCGGCGGTCCGCAGCCAGAGCGCGCTGCGCTCGTTCTCGAGCGACGCCTTGTCGAGCGCGGCGTTGACGAAAGCCCCGGGGAAGTACCAGCGCTCCTTCACTACACCATCGACGGGCGCGCGGTTGGAGTGCACGTTGAACACGTTCATGAAGACGCTGATCTTCAGCGCTTCACGCTTCAGGTACGGGTCCTGGGCGCGGCCGACCATGACGATGCGCCCGTCGGCGGGCGACACCACCGCGCGCGGCTCGTCGGGAACGTCGCGGGCCGGATCGCGGAAGAACTGCAGCACGAACAGGGTCGCCAGCCAGAGCGGCAGCGACCACCAGCCGATGAACCAGCTCGCCACCGCCGAGACCACGATACCGATCGCCAGGAACGGCCAGCCCTCGCGGGCGATGATCGGGTGCGGATACGGCGGTCGCACCTTACTTCTGGTCCTCTTTCAGGCGCTCCGAGCCCTGCCCCTGCTGCATGAGGTCACCGACTTTGGAGGAGACGCTGTCGACCGTCTTCTTCGGCTGCTGGCCGATGCGCTTCGCAGCCTCCGATTCGGGGACTTTGTCGCCGCAAGCCGAAAGCAGAAAAATCGCGGATAGGAGACTAATTTTTCGAAGTGTCGACAAGGCGATTCCTCTTGATCCACGGCATCATTTCGCGCAGCCGCGCGCCGACCTTCTCGATCGGCAGCTCGGCGGTCATGCGCCGCTGGCTGAGCAGGCCCGGCGCGCCGGCGCGGTTCTCGAGCACGAAGTCCTTGGCGTACTCGCCGTTCTGGATGCGCAGCAGCGCCTCCTTCATGCGCTGCCTCACACCCGCGTCGATGATCTTCGGCCCGGTTACGTATTCCCCGTACTCGGCATTGTTCGAGATGGAATAGTTCATGGTGCCGATGCCGCCCTCGTACATCAGGTCGACGATCAGCTTCAGCTCGTGCAGGCACTCGAAGTAGGCCATCTCGGGCGCGTAGCCCGCCTCGACCAGGGTGTCGAAGCCGGCCTTGACCAGCTCGACGGTGCCACCGCACAGCACCGTCTGCTCGCCGAACAGGTCGGTCTCGGTCTCTTCCTTGAAGTTGGTCTCGATCACGCCGGCCTTGCCGCCGCCGATCGCCGCCGCGTAGGAGAGCGCGAGGTCGCGCGCCTTCTTCGACTGGTCGCGGTGCACCGCGATCAGCATCGGCACGCCGCCGCCGCCCGCGTAGGTCGAGCGCACGGTGTGGCCCGGGGCCTTGGGAGCGACCATCCAGACGTCCAGGTCGGCGCGCGGCTGGATCAGGCCGTAGTGGATGTTGAATCCGTGCGCGAAGGCGAGCGAGCCGCCCTTCTTGATGTTCGGCTCGATGAATTCCTTGTACACCGCCGCGTGGTGCTCGTCGGGGAGCAGCACCATGACGATGTCCGCGCCCTTGATCGCCGCGGCCATCTCGGCGACCCTGATGCCGCCTTTCTTTGCCTTGTCCCAGGAGGCGCCGCCCTTTCGCAGCGCGACCGTGACCTTGACTCCCGAATCCTGCAGGTTCTGCGCGTGCGCGTGGCCCTGCGAGCCGTAGCCGATGATGGTGACCTTCTTGCCCTTGACGAGCGAAAGGTCTGCGTCTTTGTCGTAGTAAACCTTCATGGATGTCCCCTGGAAAAAACTAAACGCGCAGGACGCGGTTGCCGCGCCCTATGCCACTTGCCCCGGTTCTCACGGTCTCGATGATCGATCCCTGATCCAGCGACTTGATGAATGCGTCGAGCTTGGCGCCGTCGCCGGTGAGCTCGATGGTGTAGGTGTTGTCCGAAACGTCGATGATGCGGCCGCGGAAGATGTCGGCCATGCGCTTCATGTCCTCGCGCTCCTTCTGGCCGGCGCGCACCTTGATCAGCATCAGCTCGCGCTCGATGTGCTCGGCCTCCGACAGGTCGACCACCTTCACTACCTCGATCAGCTTGTTCAGCTGCTTGGTGATCTGCTCGACCACGTCCTCCGAGCCGGTGGTGACGATGGTCATGCGCGACATCGAGGCGTCCTCGGTCGGCGCCACGGTCAGCGTCTCGATGTTGTAGCCGCGCGCCGAGAACAGCCCGGAGATCCTGGAGAGCGCTCCGGCCTCGTTCTCCACGAGAACGGAGATGATGTGCCGGCTCACAGATCCTCGTAGAGGATCATCTCGGTGATCCCCTTGCCGCCGGGGATCATCGGATAGACGTTCTCTTTCTGGTCGGTGATGAAGTCGAGGAAGACCAGCTCGTCCTTGCGCGCGAAAGCGTCCTTCAGCGCCGGCTCGACATCCGCCGGCTTCTCGACCAGCACGCCGCGGTGGCCGTAGCCTTCGGTCACTTTCACGAAGTCGGGCAGCGCGTCCATGTAGGACTCGGAGTAGCGGTTGCCGTGGAAGAACTGCTGCCACTGGCGCACCATGCCCATGTACTTGTTGTTGAGGTTGATGATCTTGATCGGCAGGCGGTACTGCTTGCAGGTCGAGAGTTCCTGCAGGCACATCTGGATCGACGACTCGCCCGTGACGCAGGCGACGGTCGCGCCGGGGTTGGCCATCTGCACGCCCATCGCCGCCGGCAGGCCGAAGCCCATCGTGCCCAGGCCGCCCGAGTTGATCCAGCGGCGCGGCTCGTCGAACTTGTAGAACTGCGCCGCCCACATCTGGTGCTGGCCGACGTCGGAGGTGACGAACGCCTTGCCCCGGGTGACCTCGTAGAGCTTCTCCAGCACGAACTGCGGCTTGATGATCGCCGACTTGCGGTCGTAGCGGAGGCAATCCTTGGCGCGCCACTGCTCGATCTGCTGCCACCAGGGCTTGATGTCCCGGGTTTTCGCCTCTTTCACGAGCTTGATCACGTCGTCCAGCACGTCGGTGATGTTGCCGACGATGGGCACGTCGACCTTGACGCGCTTGGAAATCGACGATGGGTCGATGTCGATATGGATGATCTTGCGCGGGTTCTGCGCGAAGTGCGCCGGGTTGCCGATGACGCGGTCGTCGAAGCGCGCGCCGATCGCGAGCAGCACGTCGCAGTGCTGCATCGCCATGTTCGCTTCGTACGTGCCGTGCATGCCCAGCATGCCGAGGAATTTCGCGTCGGTGCCCGGATACGCGCCCAGTCCCATCAGCGTGTTGGTGATGGGAAACCCGGTGAGCCTGATCAGCTCGCGCAGCTCCGCCGAAGCGTTCGCCAGGACGACGCCGCCGCCGGTATAGACCATCGGCCGCTCGGCCTCGAGCAGGAGCTGCACGGCCTTCTTGATCTGGCCGGCATGTCCCTTCTTCACCGGGTTGTACGAGCGCATCGCCACGCTCTCCGGGTAGGCGAACTCGCAGGTCGCGGTCGTCACGTCCTTCGGAATGTCGACCACCACCGGCCCCGGGCGCCCGGTGGCGGCGATGTGGAACGCCTTCTTCATCGCCGAGACAAGATCCTTGACGTCCTTCACCAGCATGTTGTGCTTCACGATCGGCCGCGTGATGCCCACCGTGTCGCATTCCTGGAAGGCGTCGAGGCCGATGGCATGGGTCGGCACCTGGCCGGTGAGCACCACCATCGGGATCGAATCCATGTAGGCGGTGGCGATGCCGGTCACGGCATTGGTCACGCCCGGGCCCGAAGTCACGAGCGCGACGCCGATCTTTTTCGAGGAGCGCGAATAGCCGTCGGCGGCGTGCACCGCGCCCTGCTCGTGGCGCACCAGGACGTGCTTCACCTTGTCCTGCTTGAACAGCTCGTCGTAGATGAAGAGGACCGCGCCGCCCGGATAGCCGAATACGTATTCGACGCCTTCTTCCTGAAGGCAGCGAATCACGATCTCGGCTCCGGTAATGGCTTCGGTCTTGATGCGGTCCATGGGCTGAAAAACCTTTGTAAACCATGATGGTAACATCTGCCGCGCAACAACTACAGGCAGCGTCGGAGGGGACTCAACCTGGCATCGCGCAGCGAGCTCGAAGCGTTCCTCAAGGGCATCGAGCGGCGGGCATTCAAGCAGGCGGTGTTCGCGGTCCGCGACGACGAAGCCGCGCTCGACATCGTGCAGGACGCGATGCTGCGGCTCGCGGAAAAATACGGCCACCGCCCGGCGGCCGAGTTGCCGCTGCTCTTCCACCGGATCGTGCAGAACGCCGTGCGCGACTGGTTCCGCCGGCAGAAGGTGCGCTCGCTCTGGACCACGCTGCTCTCCTCGCTTTCGCCGGGGCGGGGCGAGGACGACGACTCCGACCCGCTCGAGACCTTGGAGACGGCCGACGGGTCGAGCCATTTTCCGTCGCCGGCGGCGGAGCTCGAGCAGACTCAAGTTCTTGAAATCATTGAGCAAGAGCTCGCGCGGCTGCCGGCACGTCAACGCCAGGCGTTCATCCTGCGTTACTGGGAGGAATTGGACGTCGCCGAGACTGCCCGCTCCATGGGCTGCTCCGAGGGCAGCGTGAAGACACACTGCTCCCGGGCGGCGCATACTTTGGCCGCTGCGCTGAAGGCGCGCGGCGTTGTGCTTTCCGACGACGACTCGAAAAAGCCATGAACGAAATGCAATTCGGCAACCGCATCCGGCACATCCTCAACGGCGGGCCGGCTCTCGACGCAGACAAGACCGCACGCCTCGCGAAAGCGCGCGCGCTCGCCCTCGAGCGCCAGCGCCCGGAGCCGGCGCCCGCGCTTGCGTGGGCCGACAACGTCCTCGGCTCGCTGGGCGGCTGGACCGGCCTGTCGCTGCGCGTGGTGGTGCCGGCGGTCGCGCTGCTGGTCAGCTTCGCCGCGATCTACACCTGGCAGCAGAACCAGCGGGTTGCCGAGGTCGAGGAGATCGACGCGCTGCTGCTCGCCGACGAGCTGCCGATCGACGCCTACCTCGATCGCGGCTTCCAGAACTGGCTGAAGAAGCGCCTCACGGAGGAGTGATGATCCGCTCCTTCGTCGCCTTGCTCGCCCTCGGCTTCGCCGCAGCGACGCTGGCGCAGCCGGCGCCCACGCAACAGACGCAGACGCAACAGCATGCCGCTCCGCCGGCCACGGCCAAGCCCGCAGCGAAGCCGCCGGCCAAGGCCGCGCAAGCACCCAAGAAAATCCGGCCGGCCTGGGCCGAGCTGACCCCCGAGCAGCAGCAGGTGCTCGGCCAGCTCAAGCCCGAATGGGACAAGCTCGACCGCGACCGCCGGCTGAAGTGGGTCGGCATCGCCAAGCGTTATCCGGCGATGCAGCCGGAACAGCAGGCGCGCGTGCAGCGTCGCATGGAAGCCTGGGTGAAACTCACCTCCGAGCAGCGGCGCCAGGCGCGCGAGAACTACAAGCGCATGGCCAAGGTGCCGCCCGAGCGGCGCGGCGACCTGCGCCAGCAATGGGCCGAGTACCAGGCGCTGACGCCGCAGGAGCGCGAAGGCCTGGTGCCGCCTGCCGTCGACGCCTACAAGCACCGTCACTGAGGCAGTGCCCACCGCGGGGCTGGCGCGGCGGCTCGCCGCGATGCTCTACGAGAGCCTGCTGCTCTTCGCGGTCGCCTTCTTCGCCGGCTGGGTCTTCTTCTTCGCCAGCGGCGGCCGCGACGCGACCGCTGGCTGGCTGCGCCACGCGCTGCAGCTCTTCATTCTGGTGGTATTCGCCGCCTACTTTCTCTGGTGCTGGCTTCGGGGCGGGCAGACGCTCGCCATGAAGGCGTGGCGCGTCCGGCTGGTGGACGTCACGCCCCGAAAAGCGATCCTGCGCTTCGTACTTGCGGTCGTTCTACTGCCAGTCTCGATCGTCTGGGCGCTTTTCGATCGCGACCGCCAGTTCCTGCATGACCGCCTCGCGGGAACGAGGCTGGTCAGCGCCGCTCCACCCACCACATCATCAGCATCGCCGCCATGAGGAAGGCGCTGCTCGGCACCACCGCGGAAGCGAACGGCGGCCAGTGCTGCAGCAGGCCGATGTGCGAGAACAGGTTGTTCAGCATGTGGAAGAACGTGCCGAGCATGATGCCGAGGAACACCTTGACGCCGACCATGCCGGCGCGCGCATGCATGTACGCGAACGGCAGCGCGAGCGCCATCATCACCAGCGTCGCGAAGGGATAGACCAGCTTCTTCCAGAGCGCGATCTCGTACTGATCGGTCTTCTGCTTGTTGCCGGCGAGGTGCTGGATGTACTTGTGCAGCGCCCAGGACGACATGCGGTTCGGCTGCACGATCAGCGCGTCGAGCAGGTCCGGGGTAACTTGCGAACGCCATTCGGAGCGCTCGGCGCGGGAAGTGCGCGGCCCGTCGGGGGTAAAGCTGGTGCGGGACACGCCCGTGAGCATCCACACGCCGCTGCCGCGGTATTCGGCGCCCTCCGCCGAGGTGATCGCGCGCAGCCGGTAGCTCTGGTCGAAATCGAAGATGCGCACGCCGCTGAGCTGGCTCGCCTGGCGCGCCTCGCGCACGTTGATGAACGACCCTTCGTCCTTGAACCACAGGCCCGACTGCAGGTCCTGGCCGATCATCGAGGAAAGCGCGCGCAGCTTGGTCTTCTGCGCCGTCTCCTCCGCCCACGGCGCCAGCCATTCGCCGATGACGAAGGTGAGGACGACGAAGGCCAGGCCGATCTTGATCAGGGCGAGGGCCGCGCGCGCGGGTGAAAGCCCCGAGCCGCGCATCACGGTGTACTCGGAGTTGCTGGCGAGGTGCGAAAGCACGTAGAGCGTGCCGATCAGTACCGCCACCGGAAACAGCTCGTAGGCGTGCGCCGGGATGGTCAGCATGACGAAGGTGAACACCTGCCGCAGCTGGTACTCGCCCTTGTCGAGGTCGGTCAGCTCCTTGATCAGGTCGAAGAACGCGAACAGCGCGAGGAAGGCGAACAGGATGAAGCCCACCGCGGCGTAGATCTGCCCCGCGAGGTAGCGCTCGAGCGTGCGCATGCCCCTCATTCGTCGCTCACCTGCCGAGCCTCAGGCGGATGAGCTGCATGCGCTGCGCGAACATGAACACCAGCAGCAGCACCATGCCGACGTGCACCAGCGTGCAGCCGACGGCGAAGTCGAGCCTGCCCTGGGCGACGCGCGCCTGGCTGACCGAAAGCAGGTTGTTGTAGACGATGTAGGTGAAGACGGCGAACAGCAGGTTGGCCGAGCGCCCGGCGCGCGGGTTGACGAAGCTCATCGGGATGGCGAGAAAGGCGAGCACCAGGGACGAGACCGGGATGCCGATGCGCCACACCAGCTCGGCGAGGTGGGTGTTGGTCGGGTCGGCGAGCAGCGTCAGGGTCGACAGCGCCTTCGGCGAGGTCGACGGCTCGGCGCTCTCCCGGGTCTCGATGCGCGCGGCGTAGCGGTCGAATTCGGTAATGCGAAAGTCCGCCTCGCCGGGCACGCCCTCATAGCGCCGGCCGTTCTCCAGGACGATGAAGCGGTCGCCGTTCTCGGCCAGCTCGGTGTGCCCGCTGCGGCTCATGCTGACGCTGATCCGCTTGTCGCGCGCCGAGCTGACGAACACGTTCTGCACGCTGCTCGAGTCGCCCGACACCGACTCGACGAAATAGACGCGGTCCTTGTTGGAGGTCTCGCCGAACACGCCCGGGGTGACGCGGCTCACGTCGTCGCGCGACTCGAGGCGCTTGGCGTACTGCCCGGCCATCTGCGCCGCCCACGGCGAGATGATCAGCGACAGCGCCGTGATCAGGGCGACTTGCGGCAGGGCGAACAGCGTCACCGGCTTCAGCCACGAAGCGAGCGACAGGCCGGAGCTGAACCAGATCACCATCTCCGAATCGCGCCAGCCGCGCGTCAGCGTCAGCAGCACGGAGATGAACATGGTGAGCGACAGCAGGATCGGCAGCGCACCGAGCGCGAAGAAGCCGAGAAAGGCGATCACCGCATCGGACGGAACCTGTCCGCCCGCGGCGCGACCGAGCAGTCGCACCAGTTGCGTGGTGAGCGCGATGACGAACAGCGTCATGAACACCGCGCCGGCGAGGCTGGCGAATTCCCGGAGCAGCGCGCGTTGAAAGATCATGCGATACTTTCCCGATGGAATTTAGCATAACGGCGCTCTCGCCCGAGGCCGCGAAGGCGGGCTGCGTCGTGGTCGGCGTCCATTCGGACAAGGAGCAAGGCAAGGAGCTGACGCCGCCCGCGCGACGCATCGATCAGGTGACGCGCGGCGCGCTGCGCAAGGCGCTCGCCGACCTTCCGGCGAAAACCGGCTCGACGCTGCTGCTGCGCGATCTGGCCGGCGTCACGGCGGAGCGCGTGCTGCTCGTCTCGCTCGGCGCGCGCAAGGACTTCGGCCCGGCGCAGTTCCGCGACGCGCTGCGCGGCGCCGCCGCGGCGCTGCGCGAGCTGGGGGCGAAGGACGCGGCGCTGTTTCTCGTCGAGGCGAAGGTCGCGTCGCAGCCGCTCGCCTGGAACGTCCGCCATGCGGTGCTCGGCCTGCGCGACGCGTTCTACCGCTTCGACCAGCTGAAGACGAAGCAGCAGGCAGCGGCGCCCGTGCTGCAACGCGTGGTGCTGCCGCTCAGCGCCAAGCCGCCGCTCTCGCAGGCGCTCGCCGAAGCGCAGGCGATCGCCGACGGCACCGATCTGGCGAAGACGCTCGGCAATCTGCCGCCGAACATCTGCACCCCGACCTACCTGGCCGACGAGGCGAAGAAGCTCGCGCGCCAGTTCAAGCTCGGCGTCTCGATCCTGGAGCGCGCCGATATGCAGAAACTCGGCATGGGCGCGCTGCTCGCCGTCACGAACGGCTCCCACCAGCCGCCGAAGCTGATCGTGCTGCGCTACAACGGCGCGGCGAAATCAGCGAAGCCGCGAGCGCCGCTTCTTGCTCTAGTGGGCAAGGGCATCACCTTCGACACCGGCGGCATCTCGCTCAAGCCGGCGGGCGAAATGGACGAGATGAAGTTCGACATGTCGGGCGCCGGCAGCGTGCTCGGCGCCATTCGCGCGCTGGCCGGCATGAAGGCGCCGGTCAACGTAATCGGCATCATCCCCACCTGCGAAAACATGCCGGGCGGCCAGGCCACGCGCCCGGGCGACATCGTCACCACCCTCTCGGGCCAGACCGTCGAGATCCTCAATACGGATGCCGAGGGCCGACTGATCCTCTGCGACGCGCTCGAATACGCCGCCCGCTTCAACCCCGAGGCGGTGATCGATATCGCCACGCTGACCGGCGCCTGCGTCATCGCGCTCGGCCACATCGCCACCGGGCTGTTCGCCAACGACCAGAAGCTCGCCGACGAGATCCGCGCTGCTGGCGAGGACGCCTTCGACCGCGTCTGGCAGATGCCGCTGTGGGAGGAGTACCAGGACCAGCTGCGCTCGAACTTCGCCGACTTCGCCAACATCGGCGGCCGGCCCGGCGGCGCGATCACCGCGGCGTCGTTCCTTGCCCGCTTCACCCGCAAGTTGCGCTGGGCGCACCTCGACGTTGCCGGCACCGCCTGGAAGAGCGGCCGCGAGAAGGGCTCGACCGGGCGGCCGGTGCCGCTGCTGGTGCGTTTCGCGCTGCGCCACGCCGGCAGGAAATGACCAGCATCGATTTCTACTTCAATGCGGAAGACCGCCTGCAGGTCGCTTGCCGCCTCGCCGCCAAGGCGGTGAGCCAGAATAGGCGCATGGTGATCTACGCGCCGCAGGGCGACACCGCGAGCCGCATTGACAAGCTGCTCTGGACCTGGCAGGCGACCGGCTTTCTGCCGCATTGCGCGCCGCACGACGCGCTCGCCGGCGAGACGCCGGTGCTGATCGCCGCCGGCGAGGAGACGCCCGAAGGCTTCGGCGTGCTGCTCAACCTCTCCGCCGAGTGCCCGCCGCATTTCGAGCGCTTCGAGCGCCTGTGCGAGCTGGTCGGGCGCGACGACGACGAGAAGGCGGCCGGCCGCGGGCGCTACAAGTACTATCGCGAGCGGGGGTACAAGATCACAAACCACGACCTCGCTCATGAGTGACGAAGAGAACCCGCCGGTCCTCACCGAGATCGTCGACGACTCCCGCGCGCCGCGGCGCGCGGTCGACCCCGCCGCCCTGGAGTCACTCGCGCGCGCGCTGGAGCGGGCGGTGCTCGAGCGGCTCGGACCCGAGATCGATCGCGTCATCGAGGAGAAGCTGACGCGCACGCTGAACCATGTGCTCGGCCAGGCGCTCGATGGCGTGCGCGCCGAGCTCACGGTCAGCGTCACGCAGATGGTGCGCGAAGCCGTCGCCGCTTCGGTCGCGCACGCGCTCGCCCCGCCCGACCGGCGCTGAAGTGCTCGACAAGAGCTTCGAACCCTCGGCGGTAGAGCAGCGCTGGTACCAGCGCTGGGAGTCGGCCGGCTATTTCCGGCATCAGGACGGCAAGACCCCCGCGTACAGCATCCAGCTGCCACCGCCGAACGTCACCGGCACGCTGCACATGGGCCATGCCTTCCAGCAGACGCTGATGGACGCCCTGATCCGCTATCACCGCATGCGCGGCCTCAACACCAACTGGGTGGTCGGCACGGACCACGCCGGCATCGCAACCCAGATCGTGGTCGAGCGGCAGCTGGAAAGCGAGGGCAGGACCCGGCACGACCTCGGCCGCGAGAAATTCATCGCGCGCGTCTGGCAGTGGAAGCAGCAATCGGGCTCGACCATCACGCGCCAGATGCGCCGCCTCGGCGCCTCGGCGAACTGGGAGTACGCCGATACCGAGGGCCAGAAAAGCGGCTACTTCACGATGGACGCGAAGATGTCGCGCGCCGTCGTCGAGGTCTTCGTCCGGCTGTACGAAGAAGGCCTCATCTACCGCGGCAAGCGGCTGGTCAACTGGGACCCGGTCCTCGGCACCGCGGTCTCCGACCTCGAGGTCGACACCGAGGAGACGAACGGCACGATGTGGCGCATCGTCTACCCGTTCGTCGACGGACCGCAGGCCTCCACCGACAAGGACGGGCAGCCGGTCTCGCTGCGCGGCATGACGATCGCCACCACCCGGCCCGAGACGATGCTCGCCGACGGCGCGGTGGCCGTGCATCCCGACGACCCCCGCTACAAGCACCTGGTCGGCAAGCGCGTCATCCTGCCGCTCTGCGAGCGGACCATCCCTGTGGTGGCCGACGCGATGGTCGATCCGGAGTTCGGCACCGGCTCGGTGAAGATCACCGGCGCGCACGACTTCAACGACTACGGCGCGGCGGTGCGGCACAAGCTGCCGATGATCGTGATCTTCACGCTCGACGCGAAGGTCAACGAAAACGGGCCGAAACAGTTCCAGGGCATGGACCGCTACGTGGCGCGCAAGGCGGTGGTCGCGCAGCTCGAGCGCGAGAACTTTCTGGTCGGCGCCGACGCGCACAAGATGATGGTGCCCAAGTCGGGCCGCACCGGCGTGGTGGTCGAGCCGATGCTCACCGATCAATGGTTCGTGAAGATGGAGGCCATGGCGAAGGACGGCCTCGAGGTGGTGAAGCGCGGCGAGGTCAAGTTCGTTCCCGAGCACTGGACCGCCACCTACAACCACTGGCTGCAGAACATCCAGGACTGGTGCATCTCGCGCCAGCTCTGGTGGGGGCACCAGATTCCCGCGTGGTACGACGACGCCGGAAATATTTTCGTCGCGCGCACCGAGAAGGAAGCGGCGGAGAAGGCGAAAGGCAGGAAGCTGACGAGAGACCCGGACGTCCTCGATACCTGGTTCTCTTCCCAGCTCGTGCCGTTCAGCTCGCTCGGCTGGCCGGACAAGACGAAGGACCTCGAGACCTTCCTGCCCTCCGACGTGCTGGTGACCGGCAACGACATCATCTTCTTCTGGGTGGCGCGCATGATCATGGCGACGCGCCACTTCACCGGCAGGGTCCCGTTCCGGCACGTGTACATCAACGCCATCGTGCGCGACGCCGAGGGCGAGAAGATGTCGAAGTCGAAAGGCAACACCATCGACCCGCTCGACCTCATCGATGGAATTTCTCTAGAGAAATTAATAGAAAAATCGACGACCGGCCTGCTCAAGGGCGAGCACCGCGAGCGCATCGAGAAATACGTTCGCACCCACTACCCGCAGGGCATCTCGGCCTATGGCGCGGACGCAGTGCGCTTCACCTTCGCCTCGCTCGCGAGCTTCGCCATCACCCTCAACTTCGACCTCGGCCGCTGCGAGGGTTACCGCAATTTCTGCAACAAGCTGTGGAATGCGACCCGCTTCGTGCTGATGAACACCGAGGGCAAGGACTGCGGCCAGAACGAGAAGGACCCGGTGAAGCTCTCGTTCATCGACCGCTGGATCATCAGCCAGCTGCAGCGGGTCGAAGCGGAAGCGGCGAAGGGCCTCGACGAATACCGCTTCGACAACGCCGCCGGCGCGATCTACCGCTTCGTCTGGGACGAGTACTGCGACTGGTATGTCGAGCTGGCGAAGCTGCAGCTGCAGTCGCCTGACGAGGCCGTGCAGCGCGGTACCCGGCGCACGCTGGTGCGCACGCTCGAGACGGCGCTGCGCCTCGCGCACCCGATCATTCCCTTCATTACCGAGGAGCTCTGGCAGAAGGTCGCGCCGCTCGCCGGCAAGAAGGGCGACACGATCATGCTGCAGCCCTACCCCAAGTCACAGCCGGAGAAGATCGATGCCGCGGCCGAGCGCGAGATGGAGGCGCTGAAGCAATGGACGGTCGCAGCGAGGAACCTGCGCAGCGAAGCCAAGATCCCGCCCGGTGAGCGCGTGCCGCTATACGCCACCGCCATGCCCGGGCAGGAGACGGTCGCCGCAATCACCGTCCTCGCCCGCCTGAGCGCGTTCGAGAAGCGCGATCCGCTGCCGGATTCCAATGCGCCAGTTGCCGTCATCGGCAGCGCGCGGATGATGCTCTTCAAGACGGTCGATCCGGCAGCCGAGCGCACGCGGCTCGCAAAAGAAGTGACGCGGCTGGAAACTGAAATCGTGAAGGCGAGAGCCAAGCTCGGCAACACGTCCTTCGTCGACCGCGCCCCGGCCAAGGTCGTCGAGCAGGAACGCGAGCGCCTTGCCGGCTTCGAGGCTTCGCTCTCGAAGCTGAAGGAACAGCTGCAGAAGCTAGCGGCTTAGCAGTCCCTCGAGCATGCGCAGCTCCTCGTCGGTGTGGTTCAACACCGGCGCCTGCATCAGCATCTGCGGCGAGCTCTTCGCCATCAGGTAGCGCGGCTGGTCGTGGCGCTTGGTGCGCACCGTCTCGCGCGCCGACGGATCGAAAGCCGATCCGAGCTCGGCTTCCCCATAGCAAGTGCAGGCATAGGTTCGCCCGCGCTCGGCCTCGAGGTACACCGCGGTGCCGCGGATGCCGATGGTCGCGGTCGGCGTGGTGAGCTGGCGGCTTCGGCCCGGCGAAAAGACGGTGAGCACCGCGCCGGTCACGAGGCGAAAGCCGTTGGCGAGGACCTCGAGCGTGGAGTTGCGCCGCACCAGCATTGCATCGCGGCCGACGACGATCAGCAGCCGGCCGTCGGCGCCGGTGGCGATGCGCTGGCCGGTGATGCGAACGTCGCCGCTGCGATCACGGACGCCAGGCTCCAGCCTCGACTGCGCGAAAACGTCGCCGACGAGGATGACGCCTGCCGCGCCCACGAGACAGTCGCGGCGCGTCGGCATCAGGCGATGGCGTACTCCAGGCGTTCGTGCGCGCCCGGCCAGGAATGATCGAACTGCCAGCCATGCTGCGCCTCCAGGCGAAGGCGGAACGCCTCCTCCAGCTCGCGCGACGGCGTCGGCACGCAGGATCCGGGGAAGCGCATCAGGAAGCTCGAGGCGACCACGGCGCATTCGCCGCGGGCCCCGGCGCGGGTCTGCGAGATGTCGCGGCCGTGCAAGCGCACTTCTCCGTCGAGGTAAGCCGGCACGCCGAACTGGCGATAGGTGGCGACCGCCGAAGCGAGGCCCCATGAAAGCCAGCGCTTCTCGCGCCCCGGCGCGTGCTTGCGTGGCGCGATCAGCGCGAAAGGATAGCGCGCGGCTTCTTCGGACCAGAGCAGGATCGGCAGGGCGGACGCCGGCTGCGCCAAGGCAATCGCGTCGCACGCCGCGTCGAACTGCCGCTGCGCGAGGGCACCGAGGCGAATCCAGCGCGCCTTCATGTCTACGATTATTCCATAATCAGCGCATGTTCGAGTCGGCCGAGCTGAAGCACGAGGTCTCGAAGGCGCTCTATCGCCGCGAGGAGCCCAAGCTGCGCCAGCAGCTGCTCGGCGCGCAGTACGATCTGAAAGAGAACGGCAGCTTCCCGGTGCTGATCCTCATCGCCGGCGTCGAAGGCGCCGGCAAGGGCGAGACCGTCAATTTGCTCAACGAATGGATGGACCCGCGCCACGTGCTGACGCACGGCTTCGCCGAGCCGTCCGACGAGGAGCAGGAGCGGCCGCACCTGTGGCGCTTCTGGAAGGCGTTGCCGCCGAAAGGCAAGGTCGGCGTCTTCTTCGGTGCCTGGCATACCGACCCGGTCGTGCAACGCGTGCACGGCAAGATCGACGCCGCGGAATACGGCGAGAAGATCGACGAGATCGTGCGCCTGGAGAAGATGCTCAGCGACGAAGGCGTGCTGCTTCTGAAGTACTGGTTCCACGTTTCGCGCAAGCAGCAGAAGAAGCGCCTCAAGGCCGCGGGCGAAGACTCGCACTATCCGTACAAGAAATTCCTCAAGACCTGCGAGAACTTCGTGCGCCGCACTTCCACCGCGGAGGCGCCATGGATCATTGTCCCCGGCGGCGACGACCGCCATCGTGCGCTCACCTTTGGCCGGCACCTGCTCGCTTCGATGCGCGAGCGGCTCGACGAGAAGGGCGAGCGGCGCGCGCCCGACCGGCAGCCGCCGCTGGCGCGACCGGTCGACAGCCTGAACATCGTCCGCGCGCTCCAGCTCGACCAGACGCTCGACAAGAACGCCTATCGCAAGGAGGTCAGGAAGCTGCAGGCGCGCCTTGGCACGCTGTCGCGCGACAAGCGCTTCAGGCGCCTCTCCACGGTGCTGGTGTTCGAAGGCAATGACGCAGCCGGCAAGGGCGGCGCAATCCGGCGCGTCACCAGCGCGCTCGATGCGCGCTACTACCGCACCATTCCGGTCGCGGCGCCGACCGAGGAAGAGCGCGCCCAGCCCTATCTGTGGCGCTTCTGGCGACACCTGCCGCGCCGCGGCCGCTTTCTGTTCTTTGACCGCTCCTGGTACGGCCGCGTGCTGGTCGAGCGTGTCGAGCGTTTCACCGCCGAAGCCGACTGGCTGCGCGGCTACGGCGAGATCAACGATTTCGAGCGCTCGATGGCGCGCCACCAGATGGTGGTGCTGAAGTTCTGGCTGGCGATCAGCAAGGACGAGCAGCACCGGCGCTTCAAGCGGCGCGAGAAGATCGCCTTCAAGCGCTTCAAGATCACCGCCGAGGATTGGCGCAACCGCAAGAAGTGGGACGCCTACGAGGAAGCGGTCTGCGACATGATCGACCGCACCTCGACCTCGGTCGCGCCCTGGACGCTGGTCGAGGCGAACAACAAGTACTACGCGCGCATCAAAGTACTGAAAACGGTCTGCGAGGCGCTCGAAGCGGCCCTCAGCCGCGCTAAGTAGCCACTAGAGCTCGATGTCCTCGCGGATCGCGGCGATGCCCGCTTCCGCGCAGGCGTCGTCCTCGCGGCCGCCGGGCGCACCGGAAACGCCGATCGCGCCGAGCAGCGACCCGCCGGCCTCGATCTTCACCCCACCGCCGACGGCGGCGACCCCGGGCCGGTTGCGGACGCCGCTCTGGGGGCGCCCCGGCTGGGTGGCATCGGCAAGCTCGCTGGTGTTGGTGCGGAAGCTCGCCGCGGTATAGGCCTTGGCGATCGCCATGTCGGGCGTGTGCGGCCCGGCGAAGCGGTCGCGCAGCAGGACCTGCACCACGCCCATGCGGTCGACGACCGCGATC
>DATNCP010000022.1:0-3963 GCA_035607175.1 Burkholderiales bacterium | reverse complement strand
CCTCGCGCAGGAACTCCATCGTGTGGGGCTTGGGCTGGATCGGATAGTGGTCCGGCTCCTCGACCCAGCCGATCACCTTCACCACTGTCGCCTGCATTTCGAAGGGCTGCCCCTTGGCGGGCGACGGGACGATGCTGCCGGTCGCTTCCACCGCGCAACCGGTCGTCAGCCTTTGTACTTCGCTGAAATTCTCTATCGAACTTGAAACGACGATCTGGACCGGATGGAACGCCGAGCCGTCCGAGACATGCACGAAGGAAATGCCGGCCTTGGAGTCGCGCCGCGTGCGCACCCAGCCCTTGACGGTGACGGGAGTTTCCTTCGGCGCGCGCCCGGCGAGGATCTCGCGCACGCTCAGCTGCGGGGAGGACATTGCAGCAGACTATATACAAAAAAAAGCGGCCACCCGAAGGTGGCCGTTTAAGTAAGAAGCCGTTCTCAGGGAGGAGGAGAAGAACGGCTCTAGGGGGACTTCGTATTCTCCGGATCGCGGCGCCGTTGTCTGTCGCCGGGGTCCAGCGCGTGGCGTCGACTCGCGGCGACAGGGGGCGCCCGTCAGCTACAGGACGGCGCCTGTCTAGAGGGTGAAGCGGAACGCCTTCAGCAGCGCGCCGGGCAGGCGCTCGCTGCCGCGCGAGCGCTCGCCGTAGGTGGAAGGGTCGGGCAGGAGCTCGCGCTGCTTCGTCAGGTCGACGAGGTTCTCGCCGAGCACGCGGTAGATCGAATCGTCGAAGCGCATCGCCGCCACCGGCGCGGCGATCCTGCCGCCCTCGACCCAGAAGGTGGCGAAGCGCGTCATGCCGGTGATCCGGCCGGCGGGCCGGTCGGAGAAGTTCAGGTACCAGAGGTTGGAGACGTACAGGCCGGTGTCGAGCGCCGCCAGGATTTCGCTCTCTTCCAGCGCGCCCGCCGCCATGTCGAGCGACGAGGTCATCTCGCCGCCGACCGCGCCGTTGGTCTGCAGGCCGTACTCCTTCGCCGAGCGCGGCGAGACCAGCGCGTCGCGCAGCTCGCCCTTGTCGACCAGCACCACCTGGTCGGGCTTCAGGAAGCCGTGGCCCTGGAAGCCCGGCGCGATACCTTCGGCGGTGTTCTCGCGCAGCGTCACTTTCGGCGAAAGGCGCGCGCCGTCCTGCATGCGCAGCAGCGGGCTCTGCCGCGTCTTCTGCGCCCGCGCCGAGAAGCCGCCCCAATTGAGGAGGCTGGTGATCTCGCTCAGCGCCCGCGGCGCGAGGTAGGCGCGGTATTCGCCCGGGGGAATGTCCTTCCTCTTGAGGTCCAGAAGCGAAAAATCCCTGGCAGACGATTCCAGTTTCAGCTGAAAAACCTTTGCATCCCATTCGAAGCCGGCGTAGCCCGACTTCACCGCGCGGTCGCCCTCGCCGTGCAGGCTGAAGTCGAAGTTGAAGCTGTCGACCTCGTGCCAGTTCTTCTGCCCGAGCGAGTTGGCGAAGCCGCGCATCTGCGCGCCGCCGGCATAGATACCGACGAAATCCAGCTTTCCGGCTTTCTCGAAGACGACATCGATGATGTCCCGCGAGGCGAGCAAGGCGCCCGGCTTCACGCTCTCGCTCGAGCGCGGCTCTTCGTTGATGAGCAGCCACGGATCCTCGGGCAGCCCGTCGAGCGAATCGCGCAGCGCGCGCAGCACGTCCTCGTGGTCCTCGCCTTCGAGCGGCACGGTCGCGGTCGCCTGGCGGCGATCCCGGACCAGCCGCAGATCGAGGTAGCCCTGCTCCACCGTTCCCGCCTGGCGCACGCGGCCGCGGCTGAAGCGCACGAAATCCGAACGCTCGGCAGAGAGATTGCAGAGCAGCGTCTCGTTGGCGCGCAGGCCGCGCGCGAGCCGGCCGCTCAGCTCGAAGAACCGGTCCTTCACGACGGCGATATTAGCGCCGCAGCTCGGCGCGCTCGCCCAATGGAAGCCCGTGGGGCTGGTTGTAGACCGGCAGGCGGCCCCAGGCCTCGTAATAGGAGCGCAACTCCTCGGTGGCGCGGGTCTTGGGAGCCTTGGTCAGCTCGAAGCTGAAATGGGAGGCCATCATGTCGTCCGCCATGGTGACCGCGAGCGCGTGCAGCAGGTCCTTCCTCAGGTTCGAGCGCGGAGCAGTGCGGCCGATATAGACGGGATCACGCTCCTGGAAGAGGGTAAAAATTCCCGATTCCTCGGGTACTTTCAGCACCTCCTCCTCGATAAACGGCTCGCGCATGGGCAGGGCTCCTGGGTTGCCCAAATTGCTGCAGGCACCGTGCCCGCTGTCAGGAAAACCCCGGGTTCCCGGCAACGCCGATCAGCCTCGGCAGGTTGGGCCGACGGGGCGAGACGACTTTGTGATCCCTCAGCCAGCGCTCGACCAGGTCCCAGACGGGCTCGCCCGTCGCTCCCTCGGCCACCGGCGCCCAGCCCGCGACGCGGTAGGCCTTGTCGGCCTCGAGCGGCAGGCCCGCCAGCCGCAGGTCGGAGATCCGCCTGCCCATCTTCGCGCCCGGCTCGCAGGCATAGGTGAGGCCGCCGACCCGCACCATGTCGCCGCCCTGCTGGTAATACGGATCTGGATTGAAGAGGTTATCGGCCACGTCCTCGAGGATCACCTTGATCTGGCGGCCGGTGATCTCGTTCAGCGTCGTCGCCGGATAGGTGATCGCCGACTGGTCCATGAGGTGCTCGCGCGTGATCGCCTCGCCGGGCAGGAGCGTCGTGCCCCAGCGAAAGCCGGGCGAGAACGCGATCGGCGCGCCGTGCACCTGCATCATCGCGTCGAGGAAGAGCTGGTCGAAGCTGCCGTTGAAATTTCCTCGCCGATAAAGCAGCCCCTCCGTGGTTGCCAGCTTCTCCTCCAGCTTTTCCTTGTAGGGCCTCCGGACGCTTTCAATCAGGCGCGCCATGGGAGCGTCCGGAGGTATCAGATTTGAAAAGACGGGAAGCAAACGATATCGGTAGTCAGTAACCCGGCCACCTTTCACTTCAAGATCCAGGACGCCGAGGAACTTGCCGTTCGAGCCGGCGTTGGTGACGAGCGTCTGCCCGCCCGGGTTCTTCACCGCCACCGGCGCCGGCACGCCGTCGTGCGTGTGGCCGCCGAGGATCGCGTCGATGCCGCGCAGGCGGCTTGCAAGCTTCAGGTCCACGTCCATGCCGTTGTGCGAGAGCAGCACCACGGCCTGCGCGCCCTTCCCCCGCACCTCGTCGACCAGCTTCTGCAACTCGCGCTCCTGGATGCCGAAGGTCCAGCCCTCGATGAAGCGGCGCGGGTGGGCGATCGGAACATAGGGAAATGCCTGGCCGATGATCGCGAACGCCACGCCCTTCGACTCGCGCATCACATAGGGCTTGAACACCGGCTCCTCGAAATCCGAGGTCTTCACGTTCTGCGCCAGGAACTCGATCCTGCCGAGCTCGCCGTCCACCGCCTCGCGCACCCGCTTGTCGCCGTAGGTGAACTCCCAGTGCCCGGTCATCAGGTCGACGCCGAGCTCGCGGCTGGCGGCGATCATGTCGCGCCCCTGCGTCCAGAGCGCCGTCGCCGAGCCCTGCCAGCTGTCGCCGCCGTCGAGCAGCAGCGCGTGCGGCCGCGAAGCGCGCAGGCGCTTCACCAGCGTCGCGAGGTGCGCGAAACCGCCGATCTTGCCGAAGGTTTTCGCCGACTCGGCGAAGTCGAGGTGCGTGAACGCGTAGGACAGGTCCGAACCCGACGGCAGGTTGTACGCCCTGAGAAACGCCGCCCCGGTGAGGTGCGGCGGCCGCCCGACGGCGTCGCCGACACCGATGTTCGCGCTCGGCTCGCGGAAATACGACGGCAGCAGCTGCGCGTGGCTGTCGGTGAAGTGCAGCAGGCTGACATTGCCGAACGGCGACAGGTCGTAGAGCAGGCTCTGCGCGCGCGCCGGCGAAGCATGCAGCGGCAGGCCGCACGCCACGGCAGCGCTCAAGGCATGGAGGAATTCCCGGCGGTTCACGGCGCT
>DATNCP010000165.1:0-23607 GCA_035607175.1 Burkholderiales bacterium | reverse complement strand
GGCGCGCAGCGCCTTCAGCTTCTCGCGGCGCTCTTCGGTCAGCTTGTTGTCTTCCTGTTCCATTTAGACCGCCTGCTTCAGGCTTGCGGTGATGAAGTCGTCGAGGTCGCCGTCGAGCACGTTCTGCGTCGCGCCCTTCTCCACGCCGGTTCTCAGGTCCTTGATGCGCGACTGGTCGAGCACGTACGAGCGGATCTGATGGCCCCACTCGATGTCGGTCTGCGCCGCCTTCAGCTTGTCGGCTTCGGCGTTGCGCTTGCGCATCTCGAGCTCGTACAGGCGCGACTTGAGCATCGCCATGCACTCGGCGCGGTTCCTGTGCTGCGAGCGGTCGTTCTGGCTCTGCACCACGATGCCGGTCGGGATGTGGGTGATGCGCACCGCCGACTCGGTCTTGTTGACGTGCTGGCCGCCGGCCCCGGAGGCGCGGTAGACGTCGACCCGCAGGTCGGCGGGGTTGATCTCGACCTCGACCGAATCGTCGACCTCGGGGTAGACGAAGACATTGGCGAAGGACGTGTGGCGGCGCCCGTTCGCGTCGAACGGGCTCTTGCGCACCAGGCGGTGCACGCCGTTCTCGGTGCGCAGGTTGCCATAGGCGTACTCGCCGACGATCTTGAGCGTCGCGCTCTTGATCCCCGCCACCTCGCCGTCGCTCTGCTCCAGGATCTCGGTGCGGAAGCCTTTCTTGTCGCAGTACTTGATGTACATGCGCATCAGCATCGACGCCCAGTCCTGCGCTTCGGTGCCGCCGGCGCCGGCCTGGATGTCCATGAAGCAGCTGTTCGGGTCGAGCGGGTTGGAGAACATCCGCCGGAATTCCAGCGCGGCAACGCCTTGCTGCAGCTTTTCGACGTCGGAAGCGACTGAAACCAGGGTGGCGTCATCGCTTTCGGCGCGCGCCATTTCGAACAGCTCTTTCGCGTCCTTCAGACCGCCGCCGATGCCGGTCAGCGTGGCGATGGTGGATTCGAGGGACTTCTTTTCCCGGCCGAGCTCCTGGGCCCGCTTCTGGTCGTTCCAGATGCCGGGATTTTCTAAGTGCTTCTCGACTTCCGCGAGGCGCTTCTGCTTGCCTTCGAGGTCAAAGATACCTCCGCAGCTCGTCCGACCGCTTGTGCAGGTCGGTGAGCGACGAGGCGAGCTGGTTGAGGCGTTCGGCTTCCATGTCTTTGGGAAAATGCAGGTGCAGGCTATTTTACGGGCTTCGGCGTGTATTCCTCTTCGATTTTGTCGTCGAAGAAGCTGGTGGGGTTGGGCGCCGCCATGAAGCGGCGGTAGACCTCGGGGTAGACGCCGACGTACTGGTAGACCTGTCCGTTCGACATCTCCACCTCGAGCGTCTTCGAGGCCTCGTCGTAGCCGACCGAGCGGAGTTTCGAGGAGTTGACGCGCTTGCGCTGCATCAGGCCTTCTCCACTCGCACTTTGTCCCCGGGCTTGATTTTTCTCAAGGAAGCAAATTCAGGAAGAAAGCCGAGCACATTGCACGGATTGGCGAGCTTCGGCCTCGCATCGGTGGAGATCGGCGTGCGGCCGAAAGGGAGGGCGAGCGCGTCGCCCTGCGTCCAGAAGCAGACCGTGCCGGGGTCGACCACCTGTTTTGCGTCCGCCTCGAGCTTCGCCTTTACCGGCGTTTCGAAGTAGACCTCCTCGCCCCAGGTCTGCGCGCGCGCCTCGAAAGGCGCCGCCTCGAACACCGCGTGCGCGGTCGGGGTATCCCGCAGTTCAAGGAGGATATTTACGCCTGGAGATGAAAGGCGAAGTTTCATCCCCTGAGCGAGGCGCTCCAGGCCGACTTGCTGCCGCCGGAATCGAACATTCCTTCGATTGCGTTGCCGCGCACCTGCCCCGAGAACTCGCCCTTGCGGCCGGCAAAGCGGAAGGTGAGCTTGTCGCCGCGCAGCACCACGTCCTCGAGCGGCACATCCTTGCCGTCGATCTTCGCGCTGCCCGAGACGCGGGTGAGCTGCTGGCGCAGCGAGAGCGTCGCCGGCGCCCGGCTCACCGCCGGCGGCATCTGCGCCGTCCAGTTGCCCGCTACCTTGGCCGGCACGACGTAGAGGTAGATGAGGGTAGTCGTGACGCCGCTGATCTGCACCTTGTCCTCGAGATCCATCTGCACGTACTTCTCCGGGATCCAGCCGGTGAGCGGATAGTCGTGCGAGACGATGCGGGTACCCGGCTTGAGCTCGGAGAGGAACTTGTCCTTGAGCAGGTTCACCGTGTCCGGCAGGAGGTACATGGTGATCACGCTCGCCTGCGAGATGTCGGTCTTGAACAGGTCCTGCTTCAGGAACTTGACCCGGTCGGCGAGCCCCTGGCTCTTCGCCGCCTCGTTGGCGCGCTTCACCAGGTCTTCCTTGATCTCGACGCCGAAGCCGCGCGCGCCGAACACCTTGGCCGCGGTGAGCACGATGCGGCCGTCGCCCGAGCCGAGGTCGATGAGGAAGTCCTTCGCGTTGACGTCGGCGTAGCGCAGCATGTCCGACACCACGCTCTGCGGCGACGGGACGTAGGGCCCGGCGTTCTTGACCGGCTCGACGTCGGCCGCCTGGACGCCGAAAGCAAGCAGGGCAGGGAGAAGGGCTCGCATCATTCGTAGTGCTCCACGTTGAGCTGAACGGACTTCAGCCCGTTGAACTCGTTCACCGCGAGGCGGTACGCGGCGCGGATTCGACCAGGAAGCGCCGCCGGCAGCGTCCCGAGCGAGCCGAAGCGCATCGCTTCGTAGCGCTTGCCATCCTTCTGCAGCTGCAGCTTGAGATGCCGCTCGCCGACCACGCGCTGGTTCTCGACGGCGAAATTATCGCAGAACAGGGGCTGCGGAAAGCCCTGCCCCCAGATCTCGGCCTCGAGCATGCGCGCGGTGTTGAGCGTGAGGTGTTCGCCTTCGAGGCCGCCGTCGGTTTCGACCACGCGCTGCCGCGCGGAGGCGGGCAATAGTTCCTCCAGCGCGCGTTCGAAAGTCTGCGTGAACGTCGCGTAGCTGCCCTCGGCGATCGTCAGTCCTGCGGCTTGCGCGTGGCCCCCGAAACGAAGGATCAGGCCGGGCGCGCGCTTCGAGACGAGGTCGAGGCAGTCGCGCAGGTGCAGCGCCGGTATCGAGCGGCCGGAGCCCTTCAGCAAGCCGCCTGCCGCACCGCGCGCGAAGCAGATCACCGGCAGGTGCAGCCGGTCCTTGAGGCGCGAGGCGAGGATGCCGACCACGCCTTCGTGCCAGTCGGGGTTGAAGAAGGTCGAGCCCGACTCGGCGACGCCGTTCAGGTATTTCACCGCCTGCTCGAGCATCCCGGCCTCGATCTTGCGGCGGTCGCGATTCAGCTTGTCGAGCGCGTCGGCGCAGTTGGCGGCGCGCGCCTCGTCGTCGGTGATCAGGCACTCGATGCCGAGCGTCATGTCGGCGAGGCGGCCGGCGGCGTTGAGGCGCGGGCCGGCGACGAAGCCGAAGTCGAAGCTCGACACCTCGTCGGGCCGCCGTCCGGCGGCGCGCAGCAGCGCGTTGATGCCCGCCTGGCCGCGGCCGCTGCGGATGCGCTTGAGCCCCTGCGAAACCAGGTTGCGGTTGTTGGCGTCGAGCGGCACCACGTCGGCGACCGTGCCGAGCGCGACGAGGTCCGTCAGGGAACCGAGATGGAATTCGGCCTTTTCGTGCTTCCTTCTCCTGAGCTCGGCTCGCAGGGCCACCATCAGGTAGAACATCACCCCGCACCCCGCCAACGCTTTCGAGGGAAATTCGCAGCCGGGCTGGTTGGGATTGACGATGCACGCAGCGGCCGGCAGCTCCGCGCCGGGAAGGTGGTGGTCGGTGATCAGCGTGACGATGCCGAGCGCGTTGGCGTGCGCCACGCCTTCGACGCTGGCGATGCCGTTGTCGACGGTGATCAGGATGTCCGGCTTCCCGCGGGAATCAATGCGCGCGGCAAGGTCGACCAGCTCCGGCGTCAGGCCGTAGCCGAGCTTGAAGCGGTCGGGGACGAGGTAGTCGACCGAGGCGCCCGAATTTCCGATAAAGGCGCGCAGCGCACGCACGCCGACCGCGCAGGCGGTGGCGCCGTCGGCGTCGTAGTCGGCGACGATCAGCAGGCGCTTCTTCGCGGCGATCGCATCGGCGAGGAGGCGAGCGCCCTGCTCGAGATTCTTCAGCAGGCCCGGCGCGTGCAGACTCGCCGGCTCGTAGCGCAATTCGCTGGCGGAGGCGATGCGGCGCGCGGCGTAGAGGCGCGCGAGCAGCGGGTGCACGCCGGCCGCGACCAGCGCCTGGCGGTCCCGCTCCGTGTAGCGGCGCTCGACCAGCTTCATGCGGTGCTTTCCAGCGTCATGTGTAAAGCACGAGTGCTTTGGGACGGCGCCAGAAGCGGCGCAGGTCGCCGCGCACCGTTTCGAAGGAGAGCCCGGCATCGGGCACGTGCAGGGAGAGCATGCCGATGCGCCCGGCCCGCAACCCGGCGGCGAGGGGAGCGAACCAGTCGCGCTCGAGTTCCCCGGCATTCGGCTCGAGGATCACCAGGTGACGCCCCTCCTGCGGCGATTGCTCGAGCCACGCGCCTGCGTTCGCGGGCAGTGCGCCTGCCGCGGCGCCCGCGAGGCGCGCCATGCCGAGCGCCAGCGGGTCCGCGCTGGTCACGGACTGCCAGCGGCTTTGCGTTTTAGCCGGGAGCCGGCCGGCGCCCCAGAGCCAGAGGCTGTTCACCGCGGGCTCGCCGCGCGCCTCGCGCGCCTCGTTGACCGCATGACTGTGCAGCAGCATCTGGATCTCGGTCAGCAGCGCGTCACCCGCTCGTTTCGTCGCCTCGCGTCCGGCCATCTCGCGCGGCGGCTCGTCGCCGACGTCGATCTCGGCCTCGAGGCGCGCGCACCAGCGCGAGGGATCGAGGGCGCGCAGCTCGAGCGCGCCGGCGAAATGCGCATTCACTGCCTGGCAGAGGGTGTCGGCGTCGCCGCGCGCGAGCGGGAACGCCGCGGCGGGCGCGAGCACGACGCGATCGCGCATCACCTGCATGTGCACCGGGTCGGCGCGCGTCCAGATCGCCTCGCCCGGCGTGTCGCCCGCGCCGAGCACGCTCAGCGCGCCGGCAGAGAGCGTACCCTCGAGCCCGAAGGCGTCCTGCAGCCAGCGTTCCAGTCGCAGCGGGGACGTCTTCTTCCGTCGGCCCCGCGCGACAATCAGCTCGAGCGAGGCGAGCCGCTCGCGCGACGCGACCAGGCCGGGGATCACGAGCTCACAGTGCATCAGCCGAGGCTCTTGAGAAACAGGCCCGTCGGGTATACCGTGGACATCATGGCGATTCTAATGGCGCGCAGATTCTTTCCCGCGGCGATGCTCGCGCTCGCCGCCTGCGCGGAACAGCCCTGGTCCAGGCAGGACTCGACCACGGAGCAGCTGCAGAAGGACAAGGGCGAGTGCGAGGCGCAGGCCTATCGCGAGGTGCAGAAGCGCTACGCGAGCCTGCCGACGATGGGACCGGCGCTGATGAGCGATTCCACCGCGCGGCGCTTCAGCATCTATCCGTCGGGCCCGTTCGCCGACGTTTACGGCACCCAGCTCCAGGAAGAATCGCGCCTCACGGGCGCGTGCATGCGAGAGAAGGGTTACCAGCAGAAATAATCCAGCCTTCGCCCGGCGGCGCATCAGCCGGAATTCCGTAGCCCTTCTTCTTCGCCGCCCACGCGGCCTGCACCGCGCAGATCGCGGCGTCGAGCAGGTCGCCCGAACCGTCGTCGATCAGCGCCCGCTCCAGTTTCCTTCCCGCGCGCAGCGCGATGCCGAGCGGCCTGCCTTCGCGCAGGTTCTTCACCACGGCTCTTCGAACCGCCTTGCGAGCGGGCGTGTGCTCGCGGCGGGTATCGCTCTTGTAGGAAGCCCGCAAGCCGAGCTGCTTGCGCACCAGCAATCCGGGATATGCCTCCAGGGCAATTTTCGAAGAATCATTTTCAGAAAGGCCCGGCACGCGCACGCCCGCTGCGAGGAGGCGCCGCGCGCCTTCGTGGAACATCAGCGCCACCGGCGGATTGACGAGCTTCATCGGGCTCGACGAGCCCGCGGGCAGATCCGTGGCGCGGTGCGCGTACTTCTTTCCAACCGGCCTTGTCTGGCGATAAGCATCCAATGCAGCCCGGAACTGCGCGCGATCCATGCTGCTGCAGTGGCCGACGAGCGCTTCCCAGCCGGACGGCCAGGCAAGGTCGCGGATCAATTCACCGGGAAGAGAAAACGGCAGGTCGAAGCCGCCGATCCAGGGACCCGGCCGCCGCAGGAATCGCTCGAATTCCGCCAAGGTCTGGAGGCGATCGATGCGCTGCAACGCCAGAGAATTCTTCGTCAGGACCCCGATCGCGACCGTGATCGGCTTCGCCTTGCGCGGCGCGCAGGTGAAGTCGACGCCGTGGATCCTCAATGCGTTGCCGTGACCGGCGGCGCGTTGCGGATCGTCTGCAGCACGACGCAATAACGCTCGGTCAGCTCGATCAGCTTTTTCTTCTGCTCTTCGGGCGCATCGGTATCGAGTTCGAAGCGCAGGCGGATGGCGCGGAAGCCGACCGGCGCGTCCTTCGCCACGCCGAGCGTGCCGCGGAAGTCGAGATCGCCCTCCGCGGTGACAGAAGCATCTCTCAAAGGAATGGCTAGCGCTGTTGCGACTGCCTTGAGGGTCACGCCGGCGCAGGCGACGAGCGCCTCGAGCAGCATGTCACCGGAGCAAGCTTGAGTGCCGCTGCCGCCGGTGGCGGGATGCAGCCCGGCTTCGACCAGCGCCTTGCCGGTCTCGACGCGGCAGGCGATGCCTTCGCCGATGCGCCCCTGGGCGCGCAGCGTGATGACGGCGGCGGCCGGGTTTTCCCGGTACTTCGCCTTGATGGGGGCCTGCATGGCCTTCAGTTGCTCTGCATTCATTGCTTGAGCTCCGCTGATGAGATGTTGTGGATGCGGCCGAAGCCGGCGACGAAGCGGGCGTCGCGCGGCGTGATCCGCCAGAAAGAGAAATCGGCGAGGGTGAAGCTGATCGCCTGCTCGGGAAACCGGGCGAGCCACGCATCCTTCGGGCCGCTGATCATCTGCGTGGCCTCGCCGCGAATCGTGACGCGCATCAGGGTGAAGGGATCGGGCCGGCGATCGTCGCTCTCGCATACCGACAACGCGACGCGGCCGTCCTGCTTCATGTCCTGCGTGTGCCAGGCGAGGCTGCTGACGTGCACGTAGAAAGCGGAGAAGTCGTTCTCCGCCATGTAGAGCGTCATCGATACCATCGGCGCGCCGCCGCGCAGCGTGCCGAGATGCGCGGTGCGCTCTTGAAGAATCAGCTTGCGAAGCAGGCTCGCGGTTTCGGAATCCATTGCGTTGATTGTAGTATTCTCACTCCCCCTCGATGCGCTACGAGCTCACTGTCGGCCTGCGCTACACGCGCGCGCGGCGCCGCAACCGCTTCATCGGCATCAATTCCCTCGTCTCGATGATCGGCATCGCGGTCGGGGTGTGGGCGCTGATCGTGGTGCTCTCGGTCATGAACGGCTTCCAGAAGGAAGTGCGCACGCGCATTCTCGGCGTCGCTTCTCACGTCCAGATCTTTGGCGCGAGCAACCGTCTCGCCGACTGGCAGGAGATCGCGCAGATCGCCAAGGGCCACTCCCGGGTGGTCGCCACCGCGCCGTTCGTCCAGGCGCAGGCGATGCTTTCCGCCGGCAGCGCGGTGCGCGGCGCGGTGGTGCGCGGCATCCTGCCGGCCGACGAGGAGAAGGTCGCCAGCTTCGCCCAGCACATGCGCGCCGGCTCGCTCGACGCGCTGAAGCCCGGCGAATTCGGCGTGATTCTCGGCGTCGACCTGGCCCGCGCCCTGGGCGTGATCCCGGGCGACAAGGTCGCGCTGGTGGCGCCGCAGGGCCTGGTCACGCCGGCGGGCGTGATCCCGCGCCTGAAGCAGTTCAACGTCGTCGGCGTGTTCGAGGCCGGCATCACCGACGCCGACTCCGCGCTGGCGCTGGTGCACATGAAGGACGCGCAGACGCTCTACCAGATGGGCGAGGCGGTGAGCGGCGTGCGCCTCAAGCTCGACGATCTGTTCGCCGCGCGCGCCGTGGCGCGCGAGCTGCTCGCCAGCCTGCCGCGCGACGTCTTCGCCTCCGACTGGACGCGCAGCCACGCCAACTTCTTCCGCGCGGTGGACATCGAGAAGCGCATGATGTTCCTGATCCTGACGCTGATCATCCTGGTGGCGGCGATCAACATCATCTCGACGCTGGTCGTCGCGGTCACCGACAAGCAGGCCGACATCGCCATCCTGCGCACGCTCGGCGCCGCGCCGGGCTCGATCATGCAGATCTTCATCGTGCAGGGAATGGTGATCGGCGTCATCGGCACGCTGGTGGGGACGCTGACCGGCATCGTGACCGCGCTCAACATCGACGTGATCGTGCCGGCGATCGAGAACGCGCTCAGCATCAAGTTCCTGTCGAAGGACGTCTACCTGATCCCGGAGCTGCCTTCCGACCTGCAGTCGGCGGACGTGATCGCCATCGTCCTGATGGGGCTCGGCCTGTCGTTCGTCGCCACCCTCTACCCGAGCTGGAGCGCCTCGCGCGTCAACCCGGCGGAAGCGCTGCGCTATGAGTGACGTGGTCGTTTCCTGCACGCAACTCAGCAAGACGTACCAGGGGCCGCAGCCGGTGCCCGTTCTGCTTGGCGTCGATCTCGAGATCCGCGCCGGCGAGCGCGTCGCGATCATGGGGCGTTCGGGCTCGGGCAAGTCGACGCTCTTGCACCTGCTCGGCGGGCTCGATGCGCCGAGCGGCGGCACCGTGACCGTGCGCGGCCGGCCGTTCAGCGCCATGGGCGAGCGCGAGCGCGGTGTTGTGCGCAACGCGACGCTCGGCTTCGTCTATCAGTTCCACCACTTGTTGCCGGAATTTACGGCGATCGAGAACGTTGCAATGCCTTTGTTCATCAGAAGAGAAAAAAAGGAAGACGCTCTCGAGAGAGCGAAAAAGGTTCTGTCCGAGGTCGGTCTCGGCCATCGCCTCGAGCACCAGCCGGGCGAGCTTTCCGGCGGCGAGCGCCAGCGCTGCGCGTTCGCGCGCGCCCTGGTCACGGAACCTGCGTGCGTGCTCGCCGACGAGCCGACCGGCAACCTCGACTCGCATACCGCGGACGAGGTGTTCGAGGCGATGCTGCGGCTGTCGCAGTCGCACGGCACCGCGTTCGTCATCGTCACCCACGATCCCGGCCTCGCCGGGCGCGCCGCTAGGGCGTTCGACCTGCGCGACGGACGGCTGCACGCCGCCGCCAGGCCCTGACGACGTGCAGCCGCCAGGCGATGACGGCGGCGAAATAACCGAGCAGGGCAAGGGTAAGCGCGAGGGCGACGAGACCGACGGCCAGCGGCTTACCAAGGCTGAGCGTCCATTCCCAGAGCGCGGATGGATTCCACGCATCGGGCGCGAACCCCTGCGGCAGATCGCCGCCGCCGACGAACAGGCGTCCGTAGCCGTAGGCGATCAGGTAGAGCGGGACGATCGTGAAAGGGTTGGTGTAGAAGGTCACCGCGAGCGCGACCGGGATGTTCTGGCGCAACGGGATGGACATGAGCAGCGCACTCAGCATCTGGAACGGCCCGGGGATCATGCCGCAGAACATGCCGATCGCCACCGCGCCGGGCAGCGAGCGCCGGTTGAGATGCCAGAGGCTGGGATGACCTAGCCAGGGACGGAACGGCGCGCACCAGCGCTTGGCGAGGATCGACTCGGGCGTCGGCAGGTAGCGGTGGAAATGCTTGCGCATGGTCAGCCGCCCGTCAGCGAAAAGAGGCTCGGGCGCGTTTGATTCTAATGACCCCGGCAGCGCTGGCGTTCGCGGCGGGCGCGGCATTCCTGCAGGTCCAAGCGGCTCTGCCGCCGTTCGCGACCGTCTGGATGCTGCCGCTCCTCGTCCTGCTGGCGATTTGGCAAAGGCGCCTTGCCATTCCCGCTTGCTTCGCGATCGGCTTTCTCTGGGCCGCCGGCTGGGCGCACTGGCGCATGGCCGATCGCCTCGCGCCCGAGCTGGAGGGGCGCGATATCGCCGTGGTGGGCGTCGTCGCCGGCCTGCCGGCGATCGGCGAGCGCGCGCTGCGCTTCGAATTCGAGGTCGAGTCGGCTCCCGGCGGCGAGAAGCTGCCGGGCAGGCTGCTCGTTTCCTGGTATCGGGCGAGCGCGTGGGAAGACGCGCCGGCGGTGCTCGCGAGCCCGGTCCATCCCGGCGAACGCTGGCTCCTGACGCTGCGCCTGCGACGGCCGCACGGCCTCGTCAATCCGTACGGCTTCGACTACGAGGCGTGGCTCCTCGAGCGCGGCGTCGGCGCGACCGGGTACGTGCGCGCCCGCGGCGAGCAGCGCAAGCTGGGACGAAGAAGCACTCCTCTGGATTGGATCGAGCGGGCCAGAGAAGCGGTGCGGGATCGATTCCTCGCCGCGCTCGGCCCGACGCCGGCGGCAGGCATCCTTGCGGCGCTTGCCGTGGGCGACCAGCGCGCCATCTCGACCGAAGAGTGGCAGCTCTTCAACCGCACCGGTGTCACGCATCTGATGAGCATTTCCGGCCTGCATGTCACGCTGGTCTCGGGTCTCGTCGCCTGGCTGGTCGCGCTCGGCTGGCGGCGCGCTCCCGCGCTCGCGCTGCGGCTGCCGGCACGCAAGGCGGCCGCGATTGCGGCGATCGTCGCCGCGCTCGGCTACACCCTCATCGCCGGCTTCGGCGTGCCGGCGCAGCGCACCTTCTGGATGGTGACCATCGTCGCCGCGGCGCTCTGGAGCGGAGAGATTGCCTCGCCGGTGCGCACGCTCGCGCTCGCCCTCGCGGTGATCGTCTGCCTCGATCCCTGGGCGATGCTCGCGCCGGGGCTCTGGCTTTCCTTCGGCGCAGTGCTGCTCATCTTCTACGGCGCCGTCGGCTGGAGCGCGCCGGGCTCGCGCGTCGCTCAGTGGGCGCGCGTGCAATGGGGAATCACCATCGGCCTCGCGCCCGCTGCGCTGCTGCTTTTCGGCCAGGTGTCGGTCGCGGGGCCGATCGCCAACGCGGTGGCGATCCCGGTGGTCTCGGTGGTGGTGACGCCGCTCGCACTGTTCGCCGCGGTCGTGCCGTGGGACGCGCTGCTCGAAGGCGCCGCGTTTCTCGTCACGCAGCTGCTGCAGTTCCTCGAATGGTGCGCGACGCTTCCCGGCGCGCAATGGCAGCAGCACGCGCCGTCGCTCTGGACGGTGCTCGTCGCGCTCGCCGGCGCGGCCTGGCTGCTCGCGCCGCGCGGCGTGCCCTGGCGGGCCGGCGGACTCGCGCTCATGGCGCCGGCCTTCTGCCTCGCGCCCATCGCGCCGCCGCCGGGGGAGGTCTGGATCACCGCGTTCGACGTCGGACAGGGCCTCGCGGTCCTGGCGCGTACCCGCACGAGGACGATGCTCTACGACGCCGGGCCGGCGTGGGCCGCGGACGCCGACAGCGGCTCGCGCGTGGTCGTGCCGGCGATGCGCGGCGCCGGCCTGGAGCGCCTCGACCTCCTCGTCCTCAGCCACGAGGACGGCGACCACATCGGCGGCGCGCTCAGCGTCCTGGAAACGCTGGAGGTCGAGGCGATGGCGTCGTCGCTCGCGGCCGGCCATCCGCTGCGCGGCATGGTCGCGGCACCGCGCAGGTGCGCAGCGGGCGAGTCGTGGCAATGGGACGGCGTTCGCTTCGCGTTTCTGACCCCGGACCGGAGCGGCAGCGCGAAGCGCAACGATCAGAGCTGCGTGCTGCGCATCGCGGTTGAAGGCGGCGCCATTCTGCTGACCGGGGATATCGAGCGGTCAGCCGAGAAAGCGCTGCTCTCTTCCGCAGTGCGGAGCGACGTGATGCTGGTTCCGCATCACGGCAGCCGCACCTCCTCGACGCCGGAGTTCATCGCCGCCGTCGCGCCGCGCTGGGCGATCGTCGCCGCGGGCTACCGCAACCGCTTCGGTCATCCGAACGGCGAGGTGCTGGAGCGCTACCGCAGCGCCGGCGTGCAGATCGCGCGCACCGACCTGCAGGGCTCGATCGCGGTTCGGCTCTCGGCCGAAGGCGTCGGCGTGCAGGGCGAGCGAGCGCGGCGCGGACGGTATTGGCTACAATGATCCGGCGGATTTTCCGCAGGGTGGTTCAACTCCACGGAGAGGGGACATATGGCCAAAGACACCGGCGTCTATCGCGTCACTGAAGTCATCGGCACCAGCAGCAGCTCCTGGGAAGACGCGGCGAAGAACGCGGTGAAAACCGCGTCGAAGTCGATCCGCGACCTGCGCATCGCCGAGATCACCAAGCTCGACGTGCGCATCGAAAACGGCAAGGTGTCGCAGTTCCGCGCGCGCCTGTCGCTGTCGTTCAAGTACGAGGCCTGAAGCTCTGTTCACCGCGGTCGTGCGCATTACCGGCGCCGGGCGCCTCGCGGATTTCCGCGAGCGCCTGCGCTGGCTGATGGTGCGCGACGCGGAGGCCGAGGACTATACCGAGCACCACGCCGAGGGCCGGCTCGAGTACCGCTTCGTGCTGAAGAAGGGCATCCCGTTCCCGGTCTTGACCGAGGTGTCGGGCGAGTTCCCGGAACTGCGCGTCGAGGCGCAGTGGGACCATGAGGGCGTGCGCGGCAGCGCGGTGATCGAGAACGGGCAGCTTATCGAGGAGCATCGCGTCGCCACCGGCGGGCAGGGAATCGAGGTCGCGGTCGGCGACGAGGGCCGCCTCGCCCTCGCGCTGGTGGTGCAGAAGCGCGACGACTGCTGCATCGGCTACGCCGCGACCAGCGACCGCCATACCTTTTTCCGCTTCGCGCGCGGCGCGCTGAGCCTGATCGACCCGGAGGATCCCGATACCGAGCTCGAGGACATGGCGCTCGGCTTCGTCGAAGAGTGGATCTGGTACGACGAGGAGGAAGCGCCGATCGAGCGCACGCGCTACGCCGGCTACGGCTTCCCGGTGCGCGGCGCGAACCTGCGCTCCGAGAAGCTGGCGCTGCTGCGCGGCAGCGGCATGCGCCATTCGTCGCTCGACGACGAGGGGCGCGCGGCGCGGGAAGCGCTGGAGCGGCAATGGCTCAAGAAGTAGCCGAGCCACGGCGCCGTTCGGTGCAATGCGCCTCGCCCAAGGGGCTGCACCGCATGGCGTACCTGGAGTGGGGCGACCCGCGCAATCGCGACGTGCTGATCTGCGTGCACGGCCTGACGCGCTCGGCGCGTGATTTCGACTACCTGGCGCGCGCTCTTTGCGATCACTACCGCATCGTCTGCCCCGATCTCGCCGGGCGCGGCGACTCGGACCGGCTCGCCGACCCTATGCTCTACGTCGTGCCGCAGTACGCGGCCGACATGGTGACGCTCATCGCCAGGCTCGACGTCGAATCGGTCGACTGGGTCGGCACCTCGCTCGGCGGCCTGGTCGGCATGGCGCTCGCGGCATTGAGCGGCTCGCCGATCCGCAAGCTGGTGCTGAACGACTCCGGGCCGGTGGTCTCGCACACCTCGCTCGAGCGCATCGCCGCCTACGTCGGCCTTGCGCCGGTGTTTCCGACCTTCGACAAGGCGGTCGAGTACGTGCGCACGATTTCCGCGCCGTTCGGCGCGCACAGCGAGGAGGAATGGCGTTTCCTCGCGGGCAACTGGGTGCGCAAGGGCCAGGATGGCGCCTGGCATCCGCACTACGACACGCGCATCGCCGAGCCTTTCAAGAAGAACATGCCCGAGGGCGACATGCTGCTCTGGGACTACTACGATGCGCTGCGCTGTCCGACGCTGGTGCTGCGCGGCGCGCAATCGGACCTGCTGTCCAAGTCCACGGTCGACGAGATGACGCGGCGCGGCCCGAAGGCGAAGGTGATCGAAATCGCCGGCGTCGGCCACGCGCCGACCCTGTTGCACGCCGATCAGATCAAGCGGGTGCGCGATTTCCTGCTGGAAGGAACCGCATGAGATTTTTCCTTCTGTTGCTCTTCAGCGGCAGCGCCTTTGCGCAGTCGACGCTGGATTCGGTTCGCAGCAAGGGCTTCATCCAGTGCGGCGTCAACACCGGGCTCGCCGGCTTCTCGCAACCCGACTCGAAGGGCGTCTGGCGCGGCATCGACGTCGATCTCTGCCGCGCGGTCGCGGCCGCGGCGCTCGGTGACGCGGACAAGGTCCGCTTCACGCCGCTCACCGCGCAGCAGCGCTTCACCGCGCTGCAGTCGGGCGAAGTCGACATCCTGGCGCGCAACACCACCTGGACGCTGTCGCGCGACACCGGCCTCGGGCTCAACTTCGTCGGCGTGAACTACTACGACGGCCAGGGGTTCATGGTGCCGAAGAAGCTCAAGGTGAAGAGCGCGAAGCAGCTCAACGGCGCGACGATCTGCGTGCAGCCGGGCACCACCAACGAGCTCAACCTCGCCGACTGGTTCCGTGCCAACCGCATGACCTTCAAGCCGGTGGTGATCGAGAAGCTGGAAGAAGTGCTGAACGCGTACTTCGCCGGCCGCTGCGACGTCTACACCACCGACCACTCGGGGCTGGTCGCGCTGCGTGCCACGCGCGCCACCAGGCCCGACGACCACCTCATCCTGCCGGAGATCATCTCCAAGGAGCCGCTCGGCCCGGCGGTGCGCCACGGCGACGACCGCTGGTTCGACGTCGTCAAGTGGTCGCTCAACGCGATGATCGAGGCGGAAGAACTGGGTCTCGCAAAATCCAACATCGCCAGGGAAGCCGGCAGCGTCAACCCGTCGATCCAGCGCTTCGTCGGGGCGAGCGGCGACCTCGGCAAGATGCTGGGCCTCGACAACCGGTGGGCCTTGAACATCGTCAAGCAGGTCGGCAACTACGGCGAGAGCTTCGACGCCAACCTCAAGCCGCTCGGGTTCGAGCGCGGCCTGAATCGCCTCTGGAACCAGGGCGGCCTGCTGTACGCGCCGCCGATTCGCTAGGAATTCGAGATGTTCCTCCTGAAGAAGTTCGTGGCGCCGCTGCTGTTTCCCTTTACGTGGTGCGTGCTGCTCCTCGCCCTGGGCCTGGCGCTGCTCTGGTTCACGCGCTGGCAGAAGGCAGCCAGGGCGACCCTGACCCTCGGCGTCGCAGCGCTGGTCGTGCTCAGCTATGGCTGGGTCTCCGATCCCCTGCTGCGCTCTCTCGAGTGGACCTACGAGCCCCCGACCGCCACGGCGCTCGCCCGGGCGAAATGGGTGGTCGTGCTCGGTGGCGGCACAAATTCCGATCCCACGCTGCCGCTCACCGCGCGGGCAAGCTCGGCGACGCTGGCGCGGCTGGTGGAGGGCGTGCGCCTGCAGCGGCAGATCCCCGGCTCGCGGCTGCTCCTCTCCGGTGCCGCCGTGTTCGGCCTCACCTCGGACGCGGCATCGATGGCGGCCCTCGCCGCGGCGATCGGCGTGCCGCCGCAGGACATCGTCCTCGACGATCGGTCGCAGGACACTGAAAGCCAGGCGGTCAACATCGCCGTCATGGTCAAGCGCGAACCTTGCCTCGTCGTCACGTCGGCGTACCACCTGCCTCGCGCGATGCGCCTCTTCGCGAAGGCCGGCGTCGACGCGATACCGGCGCCGGCCCAATACGTGACGGGTCGCGGCTTCGCTCCCGGAGACCTCTACCCGAGCGGCGCCCCCATCAATGCCATGCAGATCCTCGTGGCCGAATACCTGGGGACGGCATGGTCCCGGCTGCGGGGCCGGATCTAACGCCCGCGCGCTAGTCGACCGTGGCCTTGGTCTCGCGCACCACGCGGCCCCACTTCTCGACTTCGGCGCGCACGTAGTCCGCAGTTTCCTTGAGCGGCGCGGCAGTCGCCTCGAAGGCGAGGCCGTCGAGGCGCTCGCGCATGTCGGGCGCCTGCACCGCCTTCAGGATCGCGTCGTTCAGCTTCTGCACGATCTCGCGCGGCGTTCCCGCGGGCGCGAAGATGCCCACCCAGGTGTAGTCCTCCATGCCGGTGTAGCCCAGCTCGTTCAGCGTCGGCACCTCGGGCATCTGCGGCAGACGCTTCGCCGAAGACACGGCGAGCGCGCGGAACTTGCCTGCCTTGATGTTGGACATCGGCCCCGAGCCGGCCATGCAACCGATCGGCGGCTCGCCCGAAAGCAGGCCGGCGACGGCGGGCCCCGCGCCCTTGAACGGGACATGCGTGATATCGGCCTTCCAGCGCACGTGGAAGAGGTTGACCGCGGTGAGATGCGGCGTGGTGCCCGTGCCGGGCGAGGCGAAGGCGAGCTTGCGGCTCATCGCCGCCTTGCGCAGCTCGTCGAGCGTATTGGCCGGGAACGACGCGTTGACGAGAATGATGTTCGCCTGCTGCGCGACCACCGCGACCGGGATCAGGTCCTTGTTCGGGTCGTAGCCCGCGTTCTTGAATAGCGACGGGTTGACCGCGTACGCGGACGAGTGCGTGAGGAGCGTGTAGCCGTCGGGCGCAGACTTCGCGACCTCGGTCGTCGCCAGGTTGCCGCTCGCGCCGACCTTGTTCTCCACCACCACCTGCTGGCCGAGGATCTCGGAGAGCTTCGGCCCGAGCAGGCGGGCGATGATGTCGACCGGGCCGCCGGGCGGGAAGGCGACCGCGACGCGGATCGGCTTGGAGGGATAGGGCTGCGCGAACGCAGTCCCCGCGATCAGGAGCAGCAGTCCAAGGATGGTTTTCATTTGATGGCCAGTGGATTCGTCGGAGAGCCTACCGCACCCGTGATCGGCAGGGCAGGGGCGACGAACAGGAACTCGTAGGTCTTGTCCGCCGCGCAATCCTCGGCGAGGTCCTTGACGTAGAAGATCTCGCCCATCGTCATGCCCATCATCGGGATGGTGATCCAGTGCCAGGGCTGGTTGATGCCCTGCTCGGATTCGTTCGGCCGCACCTCGCAGCCCCAGGTGTCGGAAGCGAGCGCGGCGAGCTCGGTGCGCTTGATCCACTCCAGGGTCTCGAACGAGAAACCGGGCGCATCGCCGCCGGGATAGCCGTCCCAGCTGCCGGCCTCGAGCTTCGCTTCCATCTGCCCGGTGCGCACGACCACGAAATCGCCGCGCTTCACCGTCACGCCCTGCAGCTTGGCCGTCTTGTCGAGGTCGGCGATGGTGATGCCGTAGCCGTCATCGAGCCATTTCTTGCCGAGCGCGCGCGCCACGTCGAGGAACACGCCGCGGCCGACCATCTTGTTCTTGGTTTTCTCGATGCCGCATTTCTGCGCGCCGGCCGAAGTCACCTCGCGGCAGTCGTAGCCGTTCCACATGTAATTCTCGTAGAAGATGTGGCCGAGGCCGTCCCACTGCGTGCCGCACTGCAGGGGCATCACCACCATGTCGTCGGCGGCGCGGATGCCGCGATGGTCGAGCACGCCGGAGTAGGCGTCGGTGCCGGTGCGCAGCATGGTGTGCACGGGGTTGATGCGCCCCAGCGCCGGGTACTTGCTCTTCGCGCCCTGCGGGCCGTGCTGGTCGAAATTCAGCGCAAGCGAAATCACCTTGCCCTTCTTCACCAGGCGCGCGGCGGCGACGATGTCCTCGGCTTGCGTGTAGTTCAGCGTGCCGATCTCGTCCTTCGGTCCCCACTTTCCCCAGTTCTTGAATTTGTCTGCGGCGTCGCGCAGGTCCTGCCGGGTAAGCTTACGGGCGGTCATGGCGGTCAATCTCAAAGCCAGGCGGTTAGGGGTTCAGGCGCTCGCCGCCGCGCTGGTCGTCGCCGCGGCTGCTTACCTCGTTTTTAACACGCTCGCGAATCTCGAGGCGCGCCGCATCGCCAGCGGTTTCGCATTCCTCTGGCGCGAGGCCGGGTTCGAGGTCGGCGAGTCGGCCTTGCTCGCCTACAGCGCCGCCGACACCTATGCCCGGGCGCTGCTGGTCGGCCTCGCCAACACCTTCCAGGTGGCGATCCTCGGCATCGCCGCCGCCAGCCTGATCGGCGCCGGCATCGGCCTGCTGAGCCTTTCGCCGAATGCCCTGTTGCGGAATCTCGCGGCGACGTACGTCGAATTCATCCGCAACGTGCCGGTGCTGGTGCAGCTTTTCTTCTGGTACGCCCTGCTCACCGAAGGCCTGCCGCCGCCGCGCGAAGCGCTGTCGCCGCTGCCGGGCGTGTTCCTGACCAATCGCGGCCTGTTCTTCCCGAGCTTCTCGGGCGTGCCCGAGTTGCAGGGCTTCAATTTCGCCGGCGGTGCGGCCCTTTCGCCGGAATTCGCGGCGCTGCTGATCGGGCTCTCGCTCTACACGGCGGCGTTCATCGCCGAGATCGTGCGCGCCGGGGTCATGGCGGTGCGGCGCGACCAGTGGCATGCGGCGCAGGCGCTCGGCCTCGAGCGGCGCCACGTGCTGCGCTACGTCGTCGCGCCCCAGGCCTTGCGGGTGATCATCCCGCCGCTCACCAGCCAGTACCTCAACCTGACCAAGAACAGCTCGCTCGCGGTGGCGATCGGCTATCCCGACCTGGTCTCGATCGCCAACACCACCATCAACCAGACCGGGCAGGCGATCGAGGGCATCGCCATCATCATGGCCGTCTACCTCACCATCAGCCTCGCCATCTCGGCGCTGATGAATTGGACCAACGCGCGGCTGCGATGAAAAAGGTCCTGAACCTTTTTCTGCTGCTGCTCCTTCTATGGCTGGGATGGAAGTTCGCCGACTGGGCGCTCATCCGCGCGGTCTGGCAGCCGGACGCCGCCGCTTGCCGCGCCGCGAGCGGCGCTTGCTGGGGCTTCATCGTCGAGAAGCATCGCCTGATCGCGTTCGGCACCTATCCGTACGAGGAGCACTGGAGACCCGCGCTTTCCTCGATATTCCTGGTGGCCCTCTGGGCGCTTTCGGCGGTTCGTTCTTTCTGGAAGCCAGGCCTGATCCTGATCTGGGCAGTGGGCCTGACGGCGATCGGCGTGCTCATGTGGGGCGGCATTTTCGGCCTGCCGTACGTGGAGAACGAGCGCTGGGGCGGGCTCATTCTCACGCTGCTGCTGACGACCTTCGGGCTGGCGTTCGCTTTCCCGCTCTCGATCCTGCTCGCGCTCGGCCGCCGGTCGGAGCTGCCGCTGATTCGCTCGCTCTGCGTCGCCTATATCGAGCTGGTCCGCGGCGTGCCGCTGATCAGCGTGCTCTTCATGGCGTCGGTGATGCTGCCGCTCTTCCTGCCGGCGGGCGTGTCGGTCGACAAGCTGCTGCGCGCGCAGATTGCCCTGAGCCTGTTCGCCGCCGCCTATCTCGCCGAGGTCGTGCGCGGCGGGCTGCAGGCGATCCCGAAGCATCAATACGAGGCAGCCGATGCGCTCGGATTGGGTTATTTTCAGAAAACATTCCTCATTGTCCTGCCGCAGGCCTTGCGCATCGTCGTGCCGCCGCTCGTCAACACCTGCATCGGCTTCTTCAAGGACACGTCGCTGGTGCTGATCATCGGGTTGTTCGACCTGCTGTCGACGATCAAGGTATCGCTCAACGATCCGGCGTGGACCGGTTTCGGCGTCGAAGCGTATCTCTTCGCCGCGCTGGTCTACTTCGTCTTCTGCTTCGCAATGTCGCGCTACAGCCGTTCGCTCGAGGCGAATTCGGGGTCAGGGTAACAATTCGACCCAATCGCAAGGGAATTGTTACCCTGACCCCGAATTCGCACGCCGCTGCGGTAGCGTGCGCCGGCCGATCTGGCCGGCGATCCACTTCACCGAATTGCGCGCGCGCTCGGCCACGGTGGCGAGCGAGATCTGCCGGTAGTCGTCGTTGAAGACTTCGAAGCTGTAGTCGCCGCGGTAGCCGCCGTCGTCGAGGATTCTCACCAGCTCCAGCACCTGCTCGCTGTGCACGCCCTCGCCCGGAAAGACGCGGTAGTGCCGCGCGGTCTCCATGCGGTCCTGCGGCGAGCGCGTCTCCTGCCACAGGAAATCCGACAGCTGCACCAGGAAGATCTTGCGCGGATCGATATCGGCCGCGGCACGGATCTCGCCCCCGTTGGCGATCGCGTGATACGAATCGACGCACAGCCCGAGGTTCGAGCGGTCGGCGTCCTGGACGATCTCCCAGGCCTGGGTGAGAAGGTTGACGTGCCGGCCCCAGGAGAGAGCCTCGTAGGCGACGCGGATATCGAGCGGCAGCGCGAGCATGGCGAGCTTCTGCAGGTCCTTCTTCAGCAGCTCCGGTTCTCCGGACGCGTGCGCCGAGCCGGACGAGCAGGCGAGCAGCACGCGCGAACCGAGTGCGCGGCACATCTCGAGCATCGCTTTCGCGATGTCGACCTTGTAGGCGTGCAGGTGCCCGGACAGGCCCTCGAAGTCGCGCAGCACCTGGAAGCCGGTCACGCGCAGGCCGCTCGCGCGCACCGCGGCGATCGCCGCTTTCTCGCCGTCGGGATGGCCGACGATGTCGGTGGCGTTGAGCATCACCTGGGTGAAGCCGGCGCCGCGGATGGCGCGCAGCTTAGCCTCCAGCGAGCCGGCCGGCGTGATGGTATCCATGCCGAAGTGGTCGAGGTTCATTTCGAGACCACCAGCTCGAAGGTGACGCCGCCGAGATACACCTGCGTTAGCGCGCCCTTGTCGCTCGGCTGCACCGAGCCGCGGTCGATGAACACCAGGCCTCGCTTCTGCAGCGCCTTGGTCGCGGCGGGGACGTCCGGCGCGCCGAGGCCGACCCGCACCAGCCCTTCGTCCCAGTGGATTTCCTCGGAGCCCGCCGGCGGCTCGATGAGCTGCAGGTAGAACTTGTGGCACGGGCTCTCGAGCAGCGTGCCCTTCGGCAGCACGCCGAAGTATTGCCCGCGCGGCAGCACGCTGAAGCCGAACAGGTTCTCGTAGAAATCGAGCCAGTCCGCAGTGCGGTCGTTGAGGATCGCCTGCACTACCCCGAACCAGTGCAGCCCGGCGATTGCCTTCGGGCTCCTGTCGACATTCTTCAAGTAGACGAAGTCGACGTCGTAGATGGAGAGATCGGTGTAGCGGTCGACGAAGTAGATGAGGCTCTCGCCGACGCCGTGGATGCCCGGGATGTTGAGCTCCATCGCCGAGGCGCGGGTCGGCATGTCCCAGGCGCCGCGATCGAGCGAGTGCTTGTGGGCGAACGCCGCGTCGCGCACGCGCAGCGCGATCGCGGACAGCGCCGGCGTCGGGCGGGTGGCGTCGTGCGAATTGACGATCAGGTTCATCGCCCCCTGCCGGTAGAGCGTCACCTCGCGCGAGCGGTGGCGGGCGATGGCGGCGAAGCCGAGCTTCTCGAGCAGCGCGCCGAACTCCTGCGGCTTCGAGGTGGCGTACTCGATGAACTCGAGGCCATCGATGCCGACCGGGTTGGACGGCTCGGGAACGGGGTCGGGGGCGGGCATGGTCTTGCCTCGAATTGGCGAGGCTGTTAAATTTACCTTGCAATGTCGTTAATTCCAAGAGCTTCCGCCGTCAGCGGCATCGCCGGCCGCTCGGCGGCGATGCGCAAGCCCAAGGCGCCGGAGGCGAACCGGGCGCGCATCGTCGAGGCGGCCATCGACGAATTCGCTTCGCGCGGTTTCAAGGGCGCGAGCATGGACGCAATCGCCGCGCGCACCCATACCACCCGGGCGCTCATCAACTACTACTTCGGCAGCAAGGAAAAGCTCTACATCGCGGTGCTCGAGCAGGTGTACTCGGAGATCCGCGACGCCGAAAGCAAGCTCGACCTCGACCACCTGGCGCCGATCGACGCCGTGCGGCGCATCGTCGAGTTCACGTACACCTACTACGTCGAGCACGAGGGGTTCGTCCGCCTGGTGGTCGCAGAGAACCAGGCGCGCGGCCGCCACCTGCGCAAGTCGCGGACCATGCGCACCCTCAACCGGCCGATCATCGACCGGCTCGCGGGCGTGATCGTGCGCGGCCAGGCAGAAGGGCTGTTTGCCCGGGACATCGACCCGGTCGAGGTGCACAAGGCGATCGCGGCGCTCGGCATGTTCAACGTCACCAATCAATACACGTTCGGCGCGATCTTCCAGCGCGAAATGGGCGCGAAGGGCGACCTGCGCGCCCGTCGCGAAACGGTCAGCAAGGTCATACTGAGTTACCTACAGAGGAGAGGATGAGCATGGATTCGAAAATGAACCGACGCACGGCGCTGAAAGCAGGCGCCGCACTTGCCGCTTCGACGGCAATTCCCGCCTGGGCGCAGGCCAAGCCCAAGATCCGCTTCGCCGCGGTGTTCTCCGAAAAGGACATCCGCGCCGACATGGTCCGGATGTTCGCGAAGGAGGTCGAAGCGAGCTTCGAGGTCGAGCCGTTCTACAACGGCTCGCTGTTCAAGCAGGGCACCGAGCTGGTCGCCCTGCAGCGCGACAACCTCGAGATGGGCAACATCGCGCCGCAGGACTACTCGAAGCAGATCCCGGCGTGGTCGATCCTCACCTCGGCGTATCTCTTCCGCGACGCCGACCACCTGAACAAGTTCTGGTCGGGCAGCCTGGGCGCGCAGTTCAAGAAGCAGGCCGAGGACGAGGTGAAGGTGAAGGTCCTCGGACCGACCTTCTTCGGCACCCGCCAGGTCGGACTGAAGCCGAACAAGAAGATCAGCACGCCCGCCGACCTCGCCGGCATCAAGCTGCGCATGCCCCCGGGCGACGCCTGGCAGCTGCTTGGCCGCTCCCTCGGCGCGAACCCGACGCCGATGGCGTACGCCGAGGTCTACACCGGGCTGCAGACCGGGGCGATCGACGGCCAGGACAATCCGCTGCCGAACGTGCAGAACATGAAGTTCTACGAGGTGATGTCGCAGATCGTGCTCACCTCGCACCTGGTCGGCTACGACCTGCTGACGGTGAACCTCAAGACCTGGAACGCCATGTCGGCGTCGCAGAAGAAGGCTTTCCAGTCGGCCGCCGACAAGGCGATCGCCTGGAGCGCGGCCGAGCACGCCAAGAGAGAAGCGGAGCTGGCGGACGGCTTCCGCAAGCAGGGGCTGCAGGTCTACGCCCCGGACCAGAACGCCTTCCGCGCGCACGCGCAGAAGGTCTACCTGGCTTCGGACGAGGCGAAAACCTGGCCGAAGGGAATGCTCGAGAAGATCAACGCGCTGAAGTAGGGCGGCAAAGTGGTCCGGGAAGCCGGTGCCTGGCTGCGGCGGCGGGCGGAAAACGTCGCCGCAGCCTTGCTCGGGGCGATGTTCCTCGCCTTCATCATCCAGGTGGTGTTTCGCTACGTGTTCAATTTCCCGGTGGGCTGGGCCTCCGAGCTCACGGTGGCCACCTGGCTGTGGCTTGTGCTCTTTGGCTCGGCCTTCGTGCTCGGCGAGAAGGAGGAGATCCGTTTCGACCTCATCTACAGCGCGGTCGGTCCGCGCGTGCGCATCGGCATGGCGATCGCCTCGGCGCTCGCGCTGGTCGTGCTCTACGGCGCCTCGCTCAAGGCCTCCTTCGACTACGTGAGCTTCATGAAGGTCGAGAAGGCCTCGTACCTCAAGATCCGCATGGACTGGATGTACTCCATCTACGTGATCTTCCTGGTCGCGATCATCGCGCGCTACGTCTGGCTGCTGTCGCGGCTGCTGCGCGGTCGCGACCCCGAGGCGGGCGACGTGACCAAAGTGAGCTCGGGGCTATGAGCACCGCCTTCACGCTCTGCCTGCTCGCGATCGTGACGCTCAGCCTGCTCGGGCTGCCGATCGGGCACTCGATGATCGCGGG
>DATNCP010000120.1:0-2770 GCA_035607175.1 Burkholderiales bacterium | reverse complement strand
CAGCCTTGCCGACCGGGATGGCTCTTAGTTCCTTGGAAAAAATACCGGGAGCAGATCCGCGGGGATAGCGCACCGCGGATGGGCCGTTGATGCCGATCCCCGTGGTGAGCATCTGCCGGCATTCCTCGGCGTCCGAGGGCGCCATGATGGTGAGGTTGGGCACGGTGCGCAGGTAGGCGTAGTCGAACGCGCCGTTGTGGGTCGCGCCATCGCCGCCGACCAGGCCGCCGCGGTCGAGCGCGAACAGCACCGGCAGGTTCTGGATCGCGACGTCGTGGATCAGCTGGTCATAGCCGCGCTGCAGGAAGGTGGAGTAGATCGCCAGCACCGGCCGCATGCCCTCGCAGGCGAGCCCGGCGGCGAAGGTCACCGCGTGCTGCTCGGCGATGCCGACGTCGAAGTAGCGCTCGGGGAAGCGCTCGGAGTACTCGACCATGCCCGAGCCTTCGCGCATCGCCGGCGTGACCGCGACCAGGCGCGGCTCGCTCGCCGCCATGTCGCACAGCCACGAGCCGAAGATCTGCGAGTAGGTCGGGGCGCCGCCGCTCGATTTCTTCAGGCCCTCGGCGGGGTTGAACTTGCCCGGGCCGTGATACGCGATCGGATCCTCTTCCGCGAGCTTGTAGCCATGGCCCTTGCGAGTGATGACGTGCAGGAACTGCGGGCCGGTGAGCTTCTTGATGTTCTGCAGCGTCGGGATGAGCGCGTCGAGGTCGTGACCGTCGATCGGGCCGATGTAGTTGAAGCCGAACTCCTCGAACAGCGTCGAGGGCGTGACCATGCCCTTGACGTGCTCTTCCGCGCGCCGGGCGATCTCCCACACGCCGACGCGCTTCAGCAGGTGCTCGCTCGCCTTGCGCGCCGTGGAGTAGATGCGCCCGGAGAGCAACTTCGCCAGGTAGTTGGTGAGCGCGCCGACCGGCGGCGAGATCGACATCTCGTTGTCGTTGAGGACGACCAGCAGGTTGGCGTCCATGGCGCCGGCGTTGTTCATCGCCTCGTACGCCATGCCCGCCGACATCGCGCCGTCGCCGATGACGGCGATGCAGCGCCGGCTCTCCCCCTTGAGCTTCGAGGAAACGGCCATTCCCAGCGCCGCGGAAATCGAGGTACTCGAGTGCGCGGTGCCGAAGGTGTCGTACTTCGATTCGGCGCGGCGCGGGAATCCGGAGATGCCGTCCTGCATGCGCAGCCGCGACATTTCCTCGCGGCGGCCGGTGAGGATCTTGTGCGCGTAGGTCTGGTGGCCGACGTCCCAGACGATGCGGTCCTCGGGCGTGTCGTAGACGTAGTGCAGCGCGAGGGTGAGCTCGACCGTGCCGAGGTTCGAGGAGAGATGGCCGCCGGTTTTCGACACCGACTCGAGCACGTAGGCGCGCAGCTCGTCGGCGAGCTGCCCGAGCTGCCGGCGGTCGAGCGCGCGCAGCTGCGACGGCTCGTCGATGCGCTTCAGCAGCTCATACATCGCTGGATTGTAGTCGGCCGCCTGCGGGACGCCCTCCGTCCCCTCGGGCAGGTCGCCGGTGAGGGTGCTCATCTCAGAATTTTCGCAGAACGATGAAGTCGGCGAGCTCCGCGAGGCGAGTCGCGCGAGTGCCGAGCTCGGCGATCGCCGCCTGCGCCTCCTGACGAAGCTCGTCAGCCAGGCGCCGCGCCGCCGGCAGGCCGATCGCGCTGACGTAGGTCGGCTTGCCGTGTTTCGCGTCCTTGCCCGCGGTCTTGCCGAGCGTCGCGGTATTGGCGTCGCTGTCGAGCACGTCGTCGACCACCTGAAAGGCCAGCCCCACGGCCTTGGCGTAGCGGTCGAGCCGGGCCTTGTCGGTGTCCGCAGGGCTCTCGCCGCACGAAAACCCGAGCAGCACCGCGGCCCTGATGAGCGCGCCGGTCTTGTGGATGTGCATGAACTCGAGCTCGGGCAGGTTCAGCGCCTTGCCGGTCGAATCGAGGTCGATCTGCTGCCCGCCGGCCATGCCGCGCGAGCCGGCAGCCAGCGCGAGGGTGCGGACCATCTCGAGCTGCCGTGCGGGATCGTCTGAAATTTCACGTTCGGAAAGCAGCTGAAAAGCCAGTGACTGCAGCGCATCGCCCACCAGCAGCGCCGTCGCCTCGTCGTACTCGACGTGCACCGTCGGCTTGCCGCGGCGCAGGACGTCGTCGTCCATGCAGGGCATGTCGTCGTGCACCAGCGAGTAGGCGTGGATCAGCTCCACCGCGGCGCCCGCGATCTCGAGCCGCTCGCGCGGCGCCCCGCTCACCTCGCCCGCGGCGAACGCGAGCAGCGGCCGCACGCGCTTGCCGCCTTCGAGCGCCGCGTAGCGCATCGCATCATGGAGCTTTGCGGGAGCGACGTGCGGGGCCGGAAGGAGACGAGCAAGGGCAGTCTCCATGCGCGTTTGCACGGCGCCCATCCAGGCTTGAAAATCCGCCGTTGGAGCCGAAGGATCCGGCTTGACTTCAGCGATCTTCATCGGCTTCGGCCTGGCTGGCCGCGGCCAACGGCTTCAAGACTTCGCCTTCCAGCACCTTCACTTGCTGCTGCGCGGCCTCGAGCTGCTTCTGGCAGAAGCGGGCGAGCTCCAGCCCGCGCTTGTGCGCCGTCAGCGCCTGCTCGAGAGAGAGCTCTCCCGATTCCATGCGCGCCACGATTTTCTCCAGCTCGGCGAGAGCCTTCTCGAAGGAGGGCTCGCCTGAAGGCTTGCTCATCTTTTAGTAAAATACTGTTTTTCTAGGGGCTTTACAACGAAATGTCCGATGTCGCACACCTGAGGCA
>DATNCP010000101.1:0-11156 GCA_035607175.1 Burkholderiales bacterium | reverse complement strand
GCCGTTCGCGCGCGGCGACATCATCACCAAGCAGGGCAACACCGCGCACTGGCTCTATATCGTCGGCTACGGCGAGGCCGAGGTGGTCTACGAGCCGCCGCAGGGCACTCCGCGCATCATCGGCAAAGTCCACGCCGGCGAAATCTTCGGCGAGATGGCGCTCCTGTCGGGCGAAGCGCGCAGCGCTACGGTGATCGCCAAGACCGACGTCGAGTGCTACCGGCTGGATCGCGCCTCGTTCCAGGACCTGCTCAACACGCGCCCCGAGCTCGCCGAGGAGGTGAAGCGCGTCATGGGCCCGCGCAATACCGACCTCGAGAACGCGCGCGCCGCGTTCGCCATGTCCGGCAACGGCGAGCCGGATGAGCGCGAGCGCACCCTGATGAACCGCCTGCAGCGCTTCCTGCGCATCCGGCCCTAGCTCACGCTTCTCAGCACCATGTAGCCGCCGAGGGCGATCAGCCCCATGAAGAAGCAGCGGCGGAAGATCTCGGGCTTCAGGCGGCCGCGCACGCGCTGCCCGGCGTACATGCCGGCGAGCGCGGGAAGGAGGGCCATGAGCGAGCTCGCGGCGAGGCCGGCTTCGAAGCGGCCGCGGAGCGCAAGCGCGCAGCCGAGCGCGAGCGGGCAGACGAAGGCGTGGATGCCGATCGCCTGGATGAGCTCCTCCTTGCCGAGCCGCAGGGAGTTCAGGTATGGCACGGACGGAATGACGAACACTCCGCTCGCGCCGCTGATTGCGCCGTTGACGAGGCCGACGATCGGCGAGAGCCAGCGCTCCGTGCGCGGCCCGATTTCGAGCCGGCTCGGGACGAAGCCGAGCAGGCCGTAGGCGGCGAGGACGCCGCCGAGCGCCACGGTGGCAGCCGCGCTCGACTGGGTCAGGAAGCCGATGGTGGCGAAAGTGCCGACGACGACACCGAGCATCATGAGCGCAAATCGCTTCGCCAGCGCGAGCAGCGCCGGCCCGGCGAGTATCTGCCAGATGTTGGTCGCGACCGCGGGAACGACGATCGTCGCCGCCGCCTGCGCGACCGGCATCGCGATCGAAAGCAGGCCCATGACTATCGTCGGCAGGCCCAGTCCGATCACCCCCTTGACGAAGCCGCCGAGGAAGAAGATGCCGCCGATCAGCACCAGGGAGGCGGCGTCGGGCAGGCGCTAGCTCTCTTTCAGCTCGCCGGCGACGACGAACACCGCGCTGGCGCGCACGATGCGCTGCCCGCCGGCGCTGATGTAGCAGTTCGCGAACGCGAGGCGCCCGCCCTTCTTTTGCACGTCGACCTTCGTCTCCAGCCAGTCGCCGATCCTTGCGGTGCCCGCGAAATCGAGGCTGAGGCTCGCGGTGATCAGTCCGGTGGGCGGCTGGGTCGAAAAAGCGATCGTGTAGCCCAGCGCGACGTCGGCGAGCGTGGCAAGGATCCCGCCGTGCAGCGTGCCGCGCATGTTGCAGTGCTTGGCTTCGACCCGCAGGCCGAGCGCCAGGTCGGCGCCCTCGCCCTTGCTGTAGACCGGCCCGATCAGGTCGATGACCGGGCTCGAGCGGAACAGGGGCTTGAAGCCTTCGGCGGGCCCGTTCACCGGGCGCGGAACGCGAGCTCGTCGCGCACGCGCTTCAGGGTTTCGGCATCCGTGCGCAGGTGCTCCGAAGACCAGGAAATTTCTTTTTGAGAAACAAGATACCGCGCGGAGGTGATGTCCATCTTCTCGTGGATCGGCACGACGTGCGCATGCGCGTGCGCGATGTCGGTACCGGTGAAGAAGAACGCGACGCGCTCGACCTTGTAGAGCGCCTTCATGCGAGCCGCGAGCTGCTGGCCGAGGGCCAGGATGCGATTGGCGAGAGCCGCGGGAAGCTGCTCGAAGGTCTCGACGTGGCTCTTCGGCACGATCACCGTGTGTCCCGGACGCATCGGCGCGATGTCGAGGAAGGCGATGACGTCAGCGTCCTCGTGGACCCGCACCGACGGGATCTCGCCCGCCGCGATCCTGCAGAAGATGCAGCCGGGCGCGCTCAGGCGGCGAGGAACTGCTCGTCGGTGAGCCCCATCACGCCCGCGCCGCCCTTGACGACGGTATCGCGCAGCCCGGACGCCTGGACGAGCACGTGCTCGCCATAGAAGCGCGCCGTGGCAATCTTCGCTTCGTAGAACGACTTGTCCCCACCCTTCGATTTCAGCTTCTCGGCGGCGACCGCCGCCCGCGCCATCTGCCAGCCTCCCGCCACGATTCCCATCAGCTTCAGGAACGGCACTGCGCCGGCGAAGGTCGCGCGCGGGTCCTTGCTGCCGACGATGAAGTCGACGCAGTCGGAGACGGCCTGCACCCCGATGGCGAGCTGGGAAGAAAGAACATTTTCGGGAACCTTCTGTACCTCGGCGAGCCACGCCTTCGCCGTGCGCCCGCCATCGCGGCCGATCTTGCGGCCGACCAGGTCCATCGCCTGGATGCCGGTGGTGCCTTCGTAGATGGTGGTGATGCGGGCGTCGCGCAGGTACTGGGCGGCGCCGGTTTCCTCGACGAAGCCCATGCCGCCGTGCACCTGCACGCCGAGCGACGCGACGTCGATCCCGGTCTCGGTCGACCAGCCCTTGACGACCGGGATCATGAGATCGACGAACGCCTGCTGCTTCTTGTCCTGGGTCTTGTGCGCGAAATCGAGCGCCGCGGCCGTGGTGTACGCGAGCGCGCGCATCGCCTCGGTCTGCGACTTCATCAGCATCAGCATCCGCCGCACGTCGGGGTGGCGAATGATCGGCACCGTCTTGCCCTCGACCAGGTCGCGGCCCTGCATCCGCTCCTTGGCGAACGCCAGCGCGCGCTGGAAGGCGCGCTCGGCGATCGCCACGCCCTCGAGGCCGACGGCGAAGCGCGCCGCGTTCATCATGATGAACATGTACTCGAGGCCGCGGTTCTCCTCGCCGACCACGTAGCCCACCGCCTTGTCGTAGACCATGACCGCGGTCGGGCTGGCATGGATGCCAAGCTTGTGCTCGATCGAGGCGCAGCGCGCCGTGTTGCGCTTGCCGCCCGCGAGGACCTTGGGCACCACGAAGAGCGAGATACCCTTCACGCCTTCCGGCGCGTCCGGCGTGCGCGCCAGCACGAGGTGGACGATGTTCTCCGCCAGGTCGTGCTCGCCGTAGGTGATGAAGATCTTCTGGCCGGAGATGAGGTAGTGATCTCCGGATCGTTCTGCTTTTGTTCTGACGAGACTCAGATCGCTTCCAGCCTGCGGCTCGGTCAGGTTCATCGTCCCGGTCCACTTGCCCTCGACCATGGACGGCAGGTAGGCCTTCTTCAGCGCGTCGGACCCCTGGAGCAGCAGCGCTTCGATCGCACCCTGGGTCAGGAGAGGACAAAGCGAGAAGCTCATGTTCGAGCTCTTCCACATCTCCTGGACCGGGGTGGAGACCAGCTTCGGCAGCCCCTGGCCGCCCCACTGCGCGTCGAACGGCAGGGCGTTCCAGCCGCCAGCGCAGAACTGCCGGTAGGCGTCCTTGAAACCCTTGGGGGTGCGCACCTCGCCATCGGCCCACTTCGAGCCTTCTTGATCACCAGAATAATTAATTGGGTCAAGAACTTCCGATGCGAACTTCGAGGCTTCCTCGAGGATCGCGTCGACCGTATCCGGCGTTGCATCCTGGTATCCCGGGAGCTTGGCGACCTCCGCCAGGCCGGCGAGCTCGTTCAGGACGAAGCGCATGTCCTTGAGGGGGGCCTGGTAGCTCATTTCTTCAGCTCCTCGACCAGCTGGGGAACGATCTGGAACAGGTCGCCGACGATGCCGTAGTCGGCCACCTGGAAGATCGGCGCCTCCTCGTCCTTGTTGATGGCGACGATGACCCGGCTGTCCTTCATGCCGGCGAGGTGCTGGATCGCCCCCGAGATGCCGACCGCGACATAAAGGTCCGGTGCGACGATCTTGCCGGTCTGCCCCACCTGCCAGTCGTTCGGCACGAAGCCCGCGTCGACCGCGGCGCGCGACGCGCCCATGGCCGCGCCGAGCTTGTCGGCGAGCGGCTCGAGCACCTTCTTGAAGTTCTCGCCGTTGGCCATGCCGCGGCCGCCCGAGACGATGATCTTCGCCGCGGTGAGCTCCGGCCTCTCGGATTTCGAGACTTCGCGGCTCACGAATGAGGACAGACCGCTATCAGCCGGTGCGGACACGCTTTCCACAGGAGCATTTCCCCCCATGGATGCCGCATCGAAGGCGGTGGTGCGCACGGTGATCACCTTGATCGCGTCCTTCGACTTCACCGTGGCGAGCGCATTGCCGGCGTAGATCGGCCGCACGAACGTGTCCGCCGACTCGACGGCGGTGATGTCGGAGATCTGCTGCACGTCGAGCAGCGCCGCGACGCGCGGCATGATGTTCTTGCCGTTCGATGTCGACGGCGCGAGCAGGTGCGAATAGTTCTTTGCCATCGAAACCAGGAGGGTAGACACGTTTTCAGCAAGAAAATCGGCAAGGTGCGCGGCATCGGCGTGCAGCACCTTCTTCACGCCGGCGATCTGCCCGGCCGCCTTGGCCGCCTCCCCTGCCTCGTGACCGGCGACCAGCACGTGCACCTCGCCGAGCTTCTGCGCGGCGGTGACGGCGTTCAGGGTCGCCTTCTTGACCGCCTTGTTGTCGTGCTCGGCGAGAACCAGGACGGCCATCAGATGACTTTCGCGTCGTTGCGCAGCTTGTCGACCAGCGCTTTCGCGTCGGCCACCTTGGTCCCCGCCTTGCGCTTGGAGGGCTCGACGACCTTCAGGGTGCTCAATCGCGGCGAAACATCCACGCCGAGCGCATCGGGCTTCAGGTTCTCCAGCGTCTTCTTCTTCGCCTTCATGATGTTCGGCAGCGTGACGTAGCGCGGCTCGTTCAGGCGCAGGTCGGTGGTGACGATCGCCGGCAGCTTGATGGAGAGGGTCTCGAGGCCGCCGTCCACTTCCCGGGTCACGGAAGCCTTGTCATTTTCAAGAGCGAGTTTCGAAGCAAACGTCGCCTGGGGCCAGCCGAGAAGGGCCGCAAGCATCTGCCCGGTCTGGTTCGAGTCGTCGTCGATCGCCTGCTTGCCGAGGATGACCAGCCTCGGGCTTTCCTTCTCGACCAGCTTCCTGAGGAGCTTCGCCACCGCGAGCGGCTGCAGCTCGGCATCGGTCTCGACCAGGATCGCGCGGTCGGCGCCGATCGCCAGCGCGGTTCGCAGCGTCTCCTGGCAGGCCTGCACGCCGCACGAGACGGCGATGATCTCGGTGGCGGCGCCCTTCTCCTTCAGCCGCACCGCTTCTTCGACCGCGATCTCGTCGAACGGATTCATGGACATCTTGACGTTCGCGGTCTCGACCCCGCTGCCGTCGCCCTTCACGCGCACCTTGACGTTGAAGTCGACGACGCGCTTTACGGCAACCAGGATTTTCATCGGGAAATTATAGCGAGGCCTTGGCGAGGAACAGCGGCGCCGCGAGGATACCCTGCACCACCGCCGCGAGGCCGTAGAGCAGGCCGACGAGAAACGCCTGCTCGCCGGGCACGCCCGCCATGCCGAGCACCGCGACCGCCGCCGCTTCGCGCGCGCCGAAGCCGGCGACGCCGATCGGCAGCGCCGCCATGATGAAGATCGGCGCCGCCGCGGCGAGCATCAGGGCGTATGAAACGCCCAGCCCGATCGACTGCGCGCAGACCCAGAGCGTGCCGGCGGCGAGGAGCTGCACGACGCCCGAATACCACGCCGAGCCGAGCAGGATCGGCCTGGCGTTTCTCAGGTTGGAGGCCAGCTCGCGCGCACGGCCCGCACCCGGCAGAGGCACGGGCACGAGCGGAAGGACGAACGCGGCAGCGAGAATCGCCGCATAGCCCCAGTAGCCGAGCGCGAGCGCGGCGAGGGCCGACATGGCGCAGAGGATCCAAAGGCCGCTGAAGCGATCGAGAAACACCGACCAGGCCGACATCGGCAGCGGATTGCCAAGGCGCGAGAGCTGGAAGCTGCGCAGCACGTCGCCGGAGACGAGCGACCCCGGCAGCATCATGTTGGCGGTGATCGCGCGCGCGTACATCAACAGGGTATTTCTCGTCGAAGACGCAAGACCGAGCCGGTGCGCAATCGCACCCCAGCGCAGCGCGGACGCCACGTTGCTGAGGATCGCCACGCCTACCGCGGCGGCGAAGAGCCACGGGTCCACGCCGGCGAGGGACCGCGCGAGGGACCGCGGGTCCACGTACCAGATGACGAGAGCGAGGAGCGCCGCGCCGGCGACGACGCGCAGCGCGATTTTCACAGCATCGGCCGCGGCTGATTCGGACCGCGCAGCACGTAGAGCGGCCTGCCCTGCGGCTCGTGATAGATGCGGATCAGCAGCTCGCCGATGAGACCGGTGGCGATCACCTGCCCGCCCATCAGCGCCAGCAGCACGCCGAGCAGGAGCAGCGGCCGGCCGCCGATGTCGTGACCGAGGCCGAGCTTCTCCCAGGTGAGCCAGGCGAGGATGCCGAAGCCGCCGAGCAGCAGCGCCATGCCGATGCCGCCGAAGACATGCATCGGCCGCAGCAGGAAGCGCATCAGGAACTTCACCCAGAGGAGATCGAGCACCACCCGCAAGGTGCGGCTGATGCCGTACTTGGAAATTCCCCGCGTGCGCGCGTGGTGCTGCACCGGCACTTCCATGATCCGCGCGCCGACTTCCGCGGCGAGCGCCGGGATGAAGCGGTGCATCTCGCCGTAGAGGCGGATGCCCTGGATGATCTTGGCGCGATAGACCTTCAAGGCGCAGCCGTAGTCGTGCAGGTGCACGCCGGTGACCGACGAGATGACCGAGTTCGCGATGCGCGAGGGCAGCCTGCGCGACACCGCCTTGTCCTTGCGGTCCTTGCGCCAGCCCGAGATCAGGTCGACGTGCGGCCGCTCGTGCATCAGGGTGAGCAGGCCCGGGATGTCGGCCGGGTCGTTTTGCAGGTCGCCATCGAGCGTGACGATGAAATCGCCGCCGGCGTGATCGAAGCCGGCCTGCAGCGCGACCGACTGTCCGTAGTTGCGGATCAGCTGCAGCGGCCGCAGCCAGGGCCGCTCGGCAGCGAGCTCGTCGAGGACGCGCCCCGACGCATCGCGCGAGCCGTCGTCGACCAGGATCAGCTCGAAGTCCGCCCCGCTCGGCTCCATCGCTGCCGCCACGCGGTCGACGAGCTCGCGCAGGTTCGCCTCCTCGTTGTAGACGGGGATGACGATCGATACCCGTGCGCCCGCCACGGCGGCGGGATTCAGCGCGGGCAGCTCGGCGGTTTCCATGGGTGCTCCACGGCGAAAGACGAAGGTTACGGCGAAGCCGAAAAGCGCGCAGGAGCCGATGAGGCGGGCGAGCCAGCCGGCGTCGGGATAGCGGCCGTTGTAGCCGGCGAGGAGCAGGATCGCCGCTGCGAGAAAGACCAGGGTGGCGATCGCCTGCACAGTGGGCCGCAGGCCGAAGCGCCAGCGATCGGCGATGGCGATCCCGAGCGCGGCCGAGCACCAGCCGCCAAAGGCGCCGGCCAGGATGTCGAGCGGCCAGTGCGCACCGACCACCACGCGCGAGAGAGCGACCAGCACCGCTATTCCAGTCAGGAACAATCCCCACGCGAGGCCGAGCCGCAGCCCGAGAATGCAGGCGCCGACGGCGGTAAACGCGGTAGTCGCGTGTCCTGAGGGAAAGGAACCGTAGCGAAGCTCGGGGCCGATGACCTTGACCTCCGAGCGCTCGAGCGTCGCTAGCGGCCGGCGCTCGTCGTAGACGCGCTTCCCGACATGCACCCAGGCGGTGGCGATGATCGCGGCCGGGATGAGCGCCCACAGGAGCCGCGGGAATCGGCGCGCCGCGAAAAGAGCGAGCGCGAGCGCTGCGGCCGCGTCGCCGAGGAACGTGACCGAGGACCAGAACGCGGGATGGTCTGCGGCAAGAGAATTCAGGGTCCGGAACGCCGGCAAGTTGCCTTGCGCCATGACGAGCCACGCCATGCCGGCGAGCGCCACCGCCGGCGGCGCCCAGACCGCCGGATGGTGCAGCGGCAGCTTGCCCCCCTCACCCCCGGATTCGGACCAGCGCAACGCCCTTCCTCATATAGACGGTGTCGTAGGCGGGCAATTCTCCCAGCCGCCTGGATCTCGTGATGACGACGTCCCCGGCACGCGGCGTGCGGATCGCCGCCGGCCGTCCGTAGTAGACGCTGAAGCTCGGCACGTTGATGCCCCACATGACGACGTCGTAGTTGCGCTCGCGGGCGATCTCGGCTGCCCGCTTGATCGGATCCTGCACCGCGCCCGCCGCGGGCACGATGAAGGCCGCCGATATCGCGACGCAAAGGGCGCCCGTCGCGGCGATCTTGTGCGCCGCCTCGATGCGCGGCATCGCGATCAGCCAGAGCAGAAAGACGCCTGCGATCGCGACATAGATGGAGTACGCCGTGCCCATCCGGCTTGCGGCATCGGCGAGCGTCATCTCGTAGTAGGCGTCGGGACTCTTGGCCGCGGCGGTGTCGAGCGCCCATGGCAGCGCCAGCAGGAACGCGAAGAACAGCGCCACCGGCACGGCCAGCCACCACCGCGAGGGCCCTTCCGTGGCCTGCAGACCGATGAGCACGAACATGCCGCTCATGCCGTAGAGAACGTAGTGCGGCAGCTTGGTGCCGGAGAGCGAGAAAAAGACGAACACGAACGCGAACCACAACAGCAGGTAGCACTGCAGATCATCTCGCCATAAGGTTCTCATTTTCGCCAGCACCCGCAAAAACAACCCCGTGTGAGGTAGCGAGACAAGAAGAACGACCGGCAAGTAATAGACGAGGCTGCCGCCATGGCTCTGCAGCGGCTGGCCGAAGCGCTGCACGTTGTGCTTCATGATGAAGCCCTCGACGAACGCCCAGCCTTCCTTGTAGAGGATGACCGCGTACCAGGGCGCTGCGATGAGCAGGAAAAGCGCGATGCCGCGCCAGTCGAACACCATTCGCAGCCACGCCTTGGGCGTTTTTCGCAAGAGGCAGAAAAGCAGCGTCACCGCGCCCGGAACCAGAACCGCCACCGGCCCCTTGGCCAGCACGCCCAGCGCCATCGCCGCGAACATGCCGTAGAGCCATTTCCGCTCGCCGCGCTGCAGATACAGCCAGGCCGAGAACATCGCCGCGGCGATGAGGAGGTTGAGCAGCGCATCGGCGGTCGCGGCGCGGCCGATGATGAAGACGCCGACGCTCGTCGCGGCGCAGGCAGCGGCCGTCAGGCCTGCGGAGGTGTTGTATTGATTGCGGGCGAAAAGGAAAATCAGCCAGCACCAGAGCGTCGCGCAGATCGCCGAGGGCAGCCGGAAGGCCCACTCGCTCGGGCCGAGGACCAGCACGCATGCCGCTTGCAGCCAGTAAACGAGGATCGGCTTGTCGTACCGCGGGACGCCGTTCAGGTAGGTGGAGAGGAAGTCGCCGCGCTGGAACATCTCCATCGTCGCCTGGCTGAACGCGCCTTCGTCGACGTCGAACAGCGGTGCTTTGCCCAGGGCGAGGAAGAAGCTCGCGAGCACGGCGGCAATGGAAAGTGCTGCGAGCGAACGCGTCTGCATCCCGCGGGGTATCGTATCATTCGGGCATGAGCGACCTCTCTCAGCTGCAGGTTCCGTCCATGAGAGACCGGGTCTCCCGCGAGGAATGGCAAACGCGCGTCGACCTCGCGGCGTGCTACCGGCTCGTGCACCACTACCGCATGGACGACCTGGTCTACAACCACATCTCTGCGCAGGTGCCCGGCGAGGAAGGCCACTTCCTCATCAACGCCTACGGCATGACCTACGACGAGATCACCGCCTCGAGCCTGGTGAAGATCGACTTCGAGGGCAAGGTCGTCCAGGACTCCGGCACCGGCTACGGCATCAACCACGCCGGCTTCGTCATCCACAGCGCCATCCACCGCGCGCGCCACGACGTCGCCTGCGTCATCCACACGCACACGCCGGCCGGCATGGCGGTGTCGGCGATGGATTGTGGCCTGCTGCCGCTGACGCAGAACTCCATGTTCTTCTCCAGCGTCGGCATGCATGCCTACGAAGGGCCGGCGGTCGACCTCGACGAGCAGAAGCGCCTGGTCGCCGACCTCGGCGATCGCGTCGCCATGATCCTGAAAAACCACGGCCTGCTCGCGGTCGGCGCGACCATTCCCGAGGCCTTCATCACCATGTACTGGTTCGAGCGCGCCTGCCAGGCGCAGGTCTTCGCCCTCTCGACCAAATGTTCCCTGCCTCCTCCTCAAACAATCAAGACGACCAACGATCGCTACAAGCCGGGCCAGCGCCGCAAGATCGGCGAGCTCGAATGGGCCGGCCTCCTCCGCCTGGTCGAGCGCCGCTACCCAGGCTTCCGCGACTGATGCTCGAAGGAAAGGTCGCGCTCGTCACCGGCGCCGGTGGCGGGATCGGGCGCGATTTCGCGCTCGCCATGGCCGCCGCGGGGGCGAAGGTGGTCGTCAACGACCTCGGCACTTCGGTGAAAGGCGAAGGCAGCGACGCCAGCGCAGCCCAGAAGGTCGTCGACGAAATCAAGGCCAGGGGCGGAACGGCAGTCGCCAGCACCGACAGCGTGTCCGAGTGGCAATCGGCCGGCCGCATCGTCCAATGTGCTTTGGACAATTTCAAGAATATCGATGTTGTCGTGAACAACGCGGGCATTCTTCGCGACCGCTTCTTCTTCAACATGTCGATCGAGGAATGGCGCGCGGTGATCGACGTGCACCTGAACGGCTCCTTCTACGTCGCGCGCGCCGCCGCGCCGCACTTCAAGTCGCAGGAGTCGGGCTGCTACGTGCACATGACCTCGACCTCCGGCCTGGTCGGCAACCTCGGCCAGGCGAACTATTCGGCGGCGAAGCTCGGCATCGTCGGCCTGTCGAAATCGATCGCGCTCGACAGCTTCGGACGCATTGACGTCGTGGTAAACAACGCGGGAATCCTTCGCGACCGCTTCTTCTTCAACATGTCGGTCGAGGAATGGCGCGCGGTGATCGACGTGCACCTGAACGGCTCGTTCTACGTGGCGCGCGCCGCCGCGCCGCACTTCAAGTCGCAGGAGTCGGGCTGCTACATCCACATGACGTCGACCTCGGGGCTGGTCGGCAACCTCGGCCAGGCAAACTATTCGGCCGCCAAGCTCGGCATCGTCGGCCTGT
>DATNCP010000057.1:0-2348 GCA_035607175.1 Burkholderiales bacterium | reverse complement strand
CTGCAGCAGGCCGCACCGGTCCCAGCGCAGGTTTTCGAGGCGCTTCCAGCGGTTCAGGGAATGAAGAAAGCCCGTCCGGGTGAGGCGTGCAAAAACGCTGTCGTCCGGCGTGACGACGGGATGGAACGCTCCCGCCGGGTTCCCGGACGCCTCCTGCGCCGGGCCGTCGTGGCGCTCGACGAGCTCCACGTCCCAGCCGCGCGCGCAAAGCCGCTCGCACACCGCCGCGCCGGCGAGGCCGGCGCCGATCACGACGGCATTTCTCTCTCTCCCCTGGAAAGCGTTTTCGCTTCGGGTGTTCCGGCCGGCGAGCATTTCCTTCTTGTGGCCGAACCCGGCTCTTTTCTCGACCGCGAAGCCGGTGCGTTCGAGGGAGGCGCGAACCTGCGCGGCCACGCTCCAGGTCGCCACGGTCGCGTCCGGCGCCGCGAGGCGCGACACGGCGCGCATCAGCTGCGACGACCACATGTCGGGGTTCTTCGCCGGCGCGAAGCCGTCGAGGTAGATCGCGTCGGCGGAGAGGCGCAGGTCGCGCAGGATCTTGATGTCGGCGAAAAATAGAGTGAGCACGACGCGTCCGTTCTCGAGCTCCGCCCGGTGCCCTCCCGAGACCAGCATCGGCCAAGCCGAGTGCAGCTCGGACGCTTCCTCCTTCAGCTGCGGATACCGCTCGTGAAGCGTCCGGAGGTCCTGCAGGGAGAACGGATGCTTTTCCACCGATACGAAGTGGAGGCGTTCGCAACGTTGCGGATCGCGCCGCCACGCGTTCCAGGTGGCGAGGAAGTTGAGGCCGAAGCCGAAGCCGGTCTCGAGGACGACGAAGCGCTCGCGCCGCGCCCAGCGCTGCGGCAGGCCGTTGCCCCCGAGGAACACATGCTCGGCCTGCGCCGGGCCGCCCGCCGCGCTGTGATAGACGTCGCCGAACGCTTCCGAATACGGCGTCTCGTCGAGAAAAGCGAGTTTCGCCGGGATGACTGATGCAGCCATAGCGTTATTATTGACGGCTCCCATGAATAAGCCCGCTGAACTCAAGCTGCAATCCGTTCCCGCCTGGATCGACGGCAAGGCCGTGTCGCCTGCCGGCCCGCCTCACAGCCGATGGGGCGAGGTCTACAACCCCGCCACCGGGCAGGTGACGAAGCGCGTGCCGTTCTGCGACGCGTCGGTGATCGACGCCGCGGTGAAATCGGCCGCCGCCGCGTTCCCCGCCTGGCGCGACACGCCGCCGCTGCGTCGCGCGCGCGTCATGCAGGAGTTCCTGTCGCTCCTCAAGAAGCATCAAAAGGACCTCGCGCGCATCGTCACCGAGGAACACGGCAAGACGCTGCCCGACGCGATGGGCTCGGTGCAGCGCGGCATCGAGGTGGTCGAGTTCGCCTGCGGCATCCCGCACCTCCTCAAGGGCGAGTACTCCGAGAACGTCGGCACGCAGGTGGACACGCACACGCTGCGCCAGCCGGTCGGCGTCTGCGTCGGCATCACGCCGTTCAATTTCCCGGTGATGGTGCCGCTCTGGATGTTCCCGATGGCGATTGCCTGCGGCAACACCTTCGTGCTCAAGCCTTCGGAGAAGGTGCCGTCGGCGTCGGTGAAGATGGCGCAGCTTCTCCAGGAAGCGGGACTCCCCGACGGCGTTCTCAACGTGGTCCATGGCGACAAGACCGCGGTCGACGCTTTGCTTTTGCATGAAAAAGTTTCCGCAGTGTCGTTCGTGGGCTCGACTCCCATCGCGAAATACATCTACGAGACCTGCGCGAAGGGCGGCAAGCGCGTGCAGGCGCTCGGCGGCGCGAAGAATCACGCCGTGGTGCTGCCCGACGCCGACCTCGAGTTCGCCGCCGACGCGCTGATCGGCGCCGCCTACGGCTCGGCGGGCGAGCGCTGCATGGCGATCAGCGCTGTGGTGGCTGTCGGCGCGGCAGGGGATCCGCTGGTCAAGCTGCTCGAGAAAAAAGCCAAGGCGATCAAGATCGGCCCGGGAGACAGGGACGGCGTCGACATGGGGCCGCTCGTCACCGCCGAGCACCGGAACAAGGTCCTGGGTTTCGTCAACAAGGGCAAGGCCGAAGGCGCGAAAGTCGTCGTCGACGGCAGCAGCGCCGGCATCAAGGAAGGCTTCTTCCTCGGCACCACGCTCTTCGACCACGTGAAGCCGGAGATGGAGGTCTACAGGAACGAGATCTTCGGTCCCGTGCTTGTCGTCCTAAGGGCGAATTCCCTGGAAGAGGCGATCGCGCTCGTGAACAGCAATCCCTACGCCAACGGCACGGCGATCTTCACCGAGTCGGGCGGCGCGGCGCGCCGCTTCCAGAGCGAGATCCAGGTCGGCATGGTCGGCATCAACGTGC
>DATNCP010000047.1:0-27546 GCA_035607175.1 Burkholderiales bacterium | reverse complement strand
CTCTACTACTACTCCACCAGCTCCTCGAGCGGCAACGCGGAGATCGTGGTGGTGTTCCGGCCCGGCAGCAACCCGGATATCAACCAGGTCAACGTGCAGAACAAGCTCAGCCAGGCGACGCCGCAGATTCCCCAGGCGGTGGTCCAGCAGGGCCTGGTGGTGGAGAAGAAATCGCCGAGCATCATGATGGTGGTTTCGGTGTACTCGCCCGACGAGCGCTACGACGCCACGTACATCGACAACTACAGCAACCTGTACGTGCTGGAAGAGCTGAAGCGCATCCCTGGCGCGAACCGCTCCTCGGTGTTCGGCTCGCCCGACATCGCGATGCGCGTCTGGCTGCGCCCGGATCGGCTGGCGCAGCTCGGCCTCAACGTGCAGGAGGTGAGCGCGGCGATCCAGAGCCAGAACCAGGCGTTCGGCATCGGCCAGATCGGCTCGCAGCCGGCCAAGCCCGGCACCGAGCAGCAGTTCGTCGTCACCGCCCAGGGCCTGCTCAGCAAGCCCGAGGAGTTCGAGAACATCATCGTGCGCGCGGCGAAGGAAGGCTCGGCGATCGTGCGCCTGAAGGACGTCGGCCGGGTCGAGCTCGCCAAGCGCGACTACTCGCTCGCCAGCCGCATGAACGGCAAGACGGCGACCACCATCGGCATCTACCAGCAGCCCGGCGCCAACGCGGTCGCGACCGCGAAGCAGGTGCGCGCGAAGATGGAGGAGCTGAAGGGCAAGTTTCCCACCGGCCTCGACTACAAGATCGTCCTCGATACCAGCCAGTTCACGCTCTACTCGATCGACAAGGTGGTGCACACCTTCTTCGAGGCGGTGGTGCTGGTGGTGCTGGTGGTGTTCGTCTTCCTGCAGTCGCTGCGCGCCACCGTCATCCCGATCCTCGCCGTGCCGGTGTCGATCGTCGGCACCTTCGTCGGCATGCACCTGCTCGGGTTCTCGATCAACATGCTGACCATGTTCGGCATGATCCTGGCGATCGGCCTGGTGGTCGACGACGCGATCGTGGTGGTCGAGAACGTCGAGGTGAACATCGCGAAGGGGCTGGCGCCGCTCGAGGCGGCGAAGCAGGCGATGACCGAGATCGCCGGCGCGCTGATCTCGATCGTGCTGGTGCTGCTGGCGGTGTTCCTGCCGGTGGCGTTCCTCGGCGGCGTGACCGGTACCCTCTTCAAGCAGTTCGCCATCACCATCGCCATCTCGATGGTGATCTCGGGGATCATGGCGCTGACGCTGTCGCCGGCGCTCGCGGCGATCATCATCAAGGCGCACCACGGCGAGAAGAACCGCTTCTTCCGCGCCTTCGACGCCGGCTTCGAGCGCGTGCGCCAGGGCTATCTCGCCGGCGCCGCGGCCGTGATCCGCTACTGGCCGGTGTCGCTCGGCGTGTTTGCCGCCGCGATCGCGGGCATCCTGCTGATGTTCAGGATCCTGCCCTCGAGCTTCGTACCCGAGGAGGACCAGGGCTACTTCTTCGTCGTCGCCCAGGTGCAGGACGCGGCCAGCCTGGACGTGACCAAGCGCTTCACGAAAGAGCTCGAGACGATCATGCTGAAGGACCCTGCGGTGCAGGACGTCGGCACCGTCAACGGCTACAGCTTCATCGACGGCCAGCAGAACAACAGCGCCGCGGTCATGTTCGGGCTGCTCAAGCCCTTCGAGGAGCGCAAGGACGTGAAGCTGCTGTCGTTCGACACGCTCAAGCGGCTGAACGCCCAGTTCTTCGGCCGGCGCGACGGCGTCGCCTTCGCCGTCAACCCGCCGTCCATCCCCGGCCTGGGCACGACCGGCGGCTTCGAGTTCTACATCCAGAACCGCGGCAGCGGCGAGCCTCGCGCCACCGACGCGGCGCTGCAGGCGTTCCTCGCCAAGGCGCGGCAGCGCCCCGAGCTGCAGGGCGTGACCACGACCTTCCATGCCAACAGCCAGCAGCTGTTCGTCGACCTCGACCGCAACAAGGCCGAGGTGCTCGGCGTGCACGTCGGCGACGTGTTCCAGGCGATGCAGGCGTACTTCGGCTCGCAGGTCGCCGGCCAGTTCTCGCGCTTCAGCCGCGTCTGGTTCGTGATCCTGCAGGCCGACGCGGAATACCGCGCCAACCCGGACGACTTCAGCCGGGTCTTCGTGCGCGCGGCGAACGGCGCCAACATCCCGCTCTCGACGCTGATCACCACGCGCTACGTCGCCTCGCCCAAGCTGGTGACGCGCTTCAACGGCTTCCCGTCGGTCAAAGTCACCGGCAATCCGGCGCCGGGCTTCAGCTCGGGCCAGGCGATCCGCGCGATGGAGGAGAGCGCCGCCGAGGCGCTGCCGGGCGATTTTGCCTACGCCTGGGCCGGCCAGGCCCTGCAGGAGAAGGAGTCGGGCAGCACGTCATCTTCTGCGTTCATCTTCGGCCTGATCATCGTCTTCCTGCTCCTTGCCGCGCAGTTCGAGAAGTGGACGCTGCCGATCGCGGTGGTGCTCACCGTGCCGTTCGCGGTGCTGGGTGCGCTCCTTCTGACCTGGGCGCTCGGGCTGGAGAACGACGTCTACTTCCAGGTCGGCCTGGTGACGCTGGTGGGACTCGCGGCGAAGAACGCGATCCTGATCTGCGAGTTCGCCATCGAGCTGGTGCACAAGGGCAAGACGCCGCGCGAGGCAGCGGTGGAAGCCGCGGGGCAGCGCCTGCGCGCCATCGTCATGACCTCGTTCGCCTTCATCCTCGGCTGCGTGCCGCTCGCCATCGCTACCGGGCCGGGCGCCAACAGCCTGCGCGCAATCGGCACCGGCGTGATCGGCGGCATGCTCTTCTCCACGGTGATTGCGATCTTCTTCGTGCCGCTGTTCTTCTGGATGCTCGAGACCCTGAGCGAACGGAGCGCGAGAAAGAAGGAGGAAGAACCGGCGTGAAAAGGAGCGCGTGCGCCCTCGCGGTACTGCTCGCCGGCTGCAGCGTCGGGCCGGACTGGCAGCAGCCGAAGGTCGAAACGCCGCCCGCCTGGCGCATCGACTACGCCCAGGCGGCGGAGCTGGCGAACGCAAAGTGGTGGGAGGCCTTCGGCGACCCGGTGCTCAACCAGCTGATAGAACAATCGTTGCGCGAGAACCGCGACCTCCTGCAGGCCGCGGCTCGGGTCGACCAGTTCCTCGGCGCGCTGCGCACCACGCGCTCGCAGTTCTACCCGCAGTTCGGCTACAGCGGCGATGCGAGCCGCAACCGCGCGAGCGAGAACGGGCCGACCCCGCTGCCCGCTGGCGTCGACCGCAACTACTCCCTCTACGAAGCGGCGCTCGGCGCGCAGTGGCAGATCGACCTCTTCGGCCGCGTGCGCCGGCAGGCCGAGGCCGCGCAGGCGCAGGTGTACGCGACCGAGCAGGGCCGCCGCGGCGTGGTGCTGTCGGTGGTCGCGAGCGTCACCACCGGTTACATCGCGCTGCGCGGCCTCGACCGCCAGCTCGAGATCGCGCGCGCCACGGAGGCGAACTACGCCCGCTCGCTCGATCTCTTCGAGCGGCGCCACAAGGGCGGCCAGGTGTCGGAGCTGGAGCGCTCGCAGGTCGAGTCGCAGTACCGGCAGGCGCAGGCCGCGGTGCCGAGCTTCGAGCGGCAGGTCGCGCAGCAGGAGAACCTGCTCGCGGTGCTGCTCGGCCGCAATCCCGGCGACATCCCGCGCGGCAAGCCGATCCAGGAGCTGCTCGACCCTGCGGTGCCGCCGGGGCTGCCGTCGACGCTGCTCGAGCGCCGTCCCGACGTCCTGCAGGCCGAGCAGAACCTGCGCGCCGCCAACGCCGCCATCGGCGTGGCGAAGTCTCTCTACTATCCGACGCTGTCCCTCACTGGCCTGCTGGGCCTGTCGAGCGTATCGCTCAGCAACTTCGCGAAGAGCAGTTCCGGCACCGCACTCCTCGCCGCGGGCGTTGCTGGTCCGCTGTTTACGTTCGGCGGCATCGAAGGACAGGTGAACAGCGCCGAAGCCGGACAGCGCGCCGCGCTCGCGTTCTACCAGCAGACCGTGTTCAACGCATTTCGCGATACCAACGACGCCCTGGTCGGCGTCGCGAAACGGCGCGCAGAGTACGAAGCGCTCGCGAAGCGCGCCACCGCCCTGCGCACCTATGCGCGCCTCTCCCGCGCGAGGTACGAAGGCGGAGCGGCAAACTACATCGAGGTGCTGTACGCCGAGAACGAGCTGTTCGCGGCGGAGCTCTCCGCCGTCTCGACCCTCGCCGAGCGCCACGCCGAGCTCATCAACCTCTACAAGGCGTTGGGCGGCGGCTGGATCGACGGCGCCGACCCGCTCGCGCCGAAGCCGCAGGACGCGCCCAAATAGCTTCGTCGAAATGAAGAAAATCCACCGGCGGCTGGGCTACGCGCTCGGTGCGCTGCTCCTCCTCGTCGTCGTCGCGCTCGCCATCGCGCCGCGCCTCATCGACGCGCCGGCCGTGCACGCCGAGATCCAGCGCCGGCTCTCGGAGGCCCTCGCCGGCCAGGTCGCCTGGAAGTCGCTCGAGGTCCGCCTGCTTCCTGTGCCGCACGCCGAGCTGCGAGAGCTGCGGATCGACATTCCGGGCACGGCAAATGTCGCCGCCGAGTTGCTCGACGTTCGCCTGCGCGTGTGGCCGCTGCTGCGCGGCCGCACCGAGATTGCTTCCCTCGTCTTGCGCGGTCCGCGGATTCAGGTCGCGGCGGGAGAAGGCGGCAAGGACGAGCCGCCGGCGGACGCGATGGCGACCTACCGCGCCGTCGTCGAGCCGCTCGCACGCTCGCTGAAGGAGTTCGCCTCCAGCACCACCCTGGACGTGAACGACGCGGCGCTCGAGGTGCGCTCGCCGGACGCAGCGCCGTTCGTGCTGCGCAGCGTGCGCATCAGGGCTCGCGGCGGTACGAGCGGCCTCGACCTTCAGCTCGAGGCAGCGAACGAGCTGTGGAAGGGATTGAAGGTCGAGGGGCATCTCGACTATGGCGATCTCTCGGCGAAGCTCGTCGCGCACCTCGATGACCTCGACCTGCCGGCGCTGAGCAGGCTCGCCGGCCTCGGGCGGATCGGCCGGCTCGAGGGACGCGCCTCGGCGACCGCCACCGCGGTCGTCGACCAGGCCTGGCGCGCCGACGTCGACATCACCCGCTCGAGCGCGACGCTGCAGCTTGCCGCGCTGCCATGGCCGCTCGCCGTGCAGGACGGACGAGCCGAGCTCACCGAGAAGAACGTGCATGTCCGGGGGGCGCGCGGCACGCTCGGCGAATCGAGCTTCCAGGACGTGGCGGCGCACATCGAGCTCGAAGGCAAGCCGCGGCTCTCGGCGGCGTCAGGCCGGGCGAAGCTACCCCTCGAGCAGTGGTTCCCCTGGCTCGCGGAAAAATTTCCGCTCGAGACCGTCAGCGCGCTTTCGGGCAGCCTCGACTTGACGCTCAAGCGCCTGGCGCTGCCCTTCGACCGGCCGCAGGCGATCGAGCTCGAAGCGCTCGTCGTGCCGCGCGCGGCGAGCGCGACGCTGTCCATGCTGCCGGGTCCGGTCGCGATCGACGGCGGCGCCGTGAGCGTCGATGCCGCCGCGGTGCGGCTCGACAAGGTGCCGGTGGCGCTGCTCGACGCGAAAGGGCTGGTCTCCGGAACGATCGCCCTGCGCCGGCCGAAGGTGGACCTGTCGCTCGCGGAGGCGGGCGCGGGGGATCGGCTTGTGCGCTGGGCGCTCGATCTGTCCGGCGCGCCGGCGCACATCGAGCCGAAGACGCCGGTGCGGCTTGCCGCGCGGCGCATCGCCTGGGAGGCGGCGGGGCTCGATGTCGATGCCGGCCTGGAATTCGCCGGCGGTCCGCGCATCGGCATCGCCGTCGGTTGGGCGCCGAAGCAGCTCGAGGTGCGCCGCCTCTCGATCAAGGATGCGCGGAGCGACGCCACGCTCACCGCCTCGGTGCGCGGCAATGTCCTGGAAGCCGGGTTCTCCGGCCTGCTGTACGGCGAGACCCTCGCCGCGATGCAGCACAAGGCGGGAGTGCGCGCGGGCAGCATGCAGGGCGACCTGCGCCTCACGCTCGACCGCGAGCGCCCAGGACGCACCACCGCTGACGGAAACCTGCGCGTCGAAAGGCTCGACCTCGCCTGGCTCACGGGCCGTCCGGTGCAGATCGAGCGCGCCTCGCTGTCTGCCGACAAGGCCAGCCTGCGCATCACGCAGGCGCGGCTCAACGTGGACGAACAGATTCTCGAGCTGAGCGGCGAGGCCCGGAACACCGAGCAGGGGCCGGTGGTCGACGCGCGCCTCGAGTCGCCCGGCGTGGTGCTGTCGCGCCTGGTGCCCCCGAGCGAGAAGCCGGCGCCGGAGGGTCGCGAATCGAAGCTCTGGCCGCTGCCCATGACCGGCCGCATCGCCGTGCGCGCCGGCTTCCTGCAGCTGCAGCCGGATCACCGCATCGCACCACTCGAGGGCAGTGTCGACCTCAAGCCCGAGAGCGCGCGCCTCGACGTCAAGCAGGCGCGGATGTGCGGCCTTTCCTTCCCGCTGCAGGCCGAAGCGACGCCGAAGGGAAACAACGTCGCCGTGCAGATCACGATGCAGGACGAGCCGTTCGCGGACGCCATTCGCTGCCTGACCGGCGATACCGTGGAGATCACCGGCAACGCCGACCTGCGTGCCGACGTGAGCTCGCGGGGCGCGAAGCGCGACGAAATCCTGCGCAACCTTGTCGGCACGGCGCAGATGGAGCTGCGCAAGGGTCGCGTCGAGCGCTTCGCGCTCCTCGGCAACATCCTCTCGGTGCGCAGCATCGCCTCCGCGCGCCAGGTCCGCGAAAGCGGTTTCCCCTATCGCAGCATGACGGCCAAGGGCCACTTCGAAGGGGGCGCGTTCATGGTCGAAGAGGCCTTGTTCGACAGCGACGCGTTGCGCCTGGTGGTGGACGGCAAGGTGGATCTGCAGGGCGCGCATTCGAATCTCACCGTCCTGGTCGGACTCCTCACCAGCGTCGACCGCATCACCGGGGAGATCCCGATCCTCGGCAACGTGTTCGGCGGCTCGCTGCTCGGCATCCCGGTCGCGGTGACCGGCGACATCCGCGATCCGCTGGTCGTGCCGCTCGATCCGCGCGCCATCACCGGCCGGCTGCTCGGGGTGTTCGAGCGCGCATTCAAGCTGCCGGGCAAGCTGGGGGTGCCGAACTCTGGCGGCAACGAGCCTGCACCGGGCGAGGGCCGCTAGCTCCCACACTCAGCGGCCGGACAAATTCCACTGCGGGAATGGCACCAAGGTCCCATATCCCCGCCGCGCCGCGGCCCGCATACTGGACGGGATTCACGACAATCGGAGGCGTCATGCGGCTTTTTCTTGCGGTTGCGGCTTGCGCGCTCGTGACGGGCTGCGAAAGCATGGGCAACAAGGTCGATGCATCGCGCCAGGATCGCTGCCAGCGCGCGGACTGGGCCCAGGTCGGCGAGCGCGACGGCGCGACGACGGGAAACCAGACCTTGCTCAGCGATCGATACTCGTACATCTGCGGCGACATGTACGACGACGCTGCCTACAAGGCGGGCTTCTCCAAGGGCTTCGCCCGCCGGCCGAAGCCGGTGACCTGATCAACTGTGGGAGACGCCATGCGACTGTTGCTAGTGACCGCCTGCGCAGTACTCGTTGCCGGCTGCGAGGCGATGGGTGAAAAAATCGACGCCTCGCGCCAGGATCGCTGCCAGCGCGCGGAATGGGCCAAGGTCGGCGAGCGTGATGGCCTGGAAGGCGCGACGACGATGGCCGACCGCTATCAGCACATCTGCGGCGACATGTTCCAGCCCGGCCCCTACCGGGAGGGTCTGCAGAAGGGCACCGCGCGGCGCCCGCGTCCGCCTGTATAACTCGCAGGGTTTGCCACCGCCGAGCTAGGCACTGGCTTGCCGTGCTATGGTCCGCGCGTGCAAGGCGACCTGACCCGCAGCGTCCTGGCGGTGCTCTTCACCGGCGGGCTGATCGCCGCCTGCCTGTGGATCCTGCAGCCGTTTCTCGGCGCGGTCATCTGGGCGGTGATGATCGTGGTCGCCACCTGGCCGCTGATGCGCACGGTGCAAGGCTGGCTCGGCGGCCGGCGCTGGGCGGCGGTAACGGTCATGTCGGTGTTCCTGCTGCTGGTTCTCGTCGTGCCGCTCGCGACCGCGATCGGCACGCTGGTCGCCAACATCGACGTCATCACTGGCTGGGCGAAGGACATCGCCGACCTGCGGCTGCCGTCGCCGCCCTCGTGGCTCGCCGGCCTGCCGTTCGTGGGTGAGCAGGCCGCGCGGCTGTGGAACCAGGCGTCGGTCGAAGGCATCCAGCCGCTCGCGGTGAAGCTTGCGCCCTACGCGAGCATCACGGGGCGCTGGTTCGTCGGGCAGGTCGGCAGCTTCGGCGCCGTGTTCCTCCAGTTCCTGCTCACGGTCGTTGCCGCCGCGGTGCTGTACGCGTATGGCGAGGAGACCGCCGACTACGCATTGCGCTTCGGCCGGCGTCTCGCCGGCGAGCACGGCGAGAACGCGGTACGCCTCTCGGGGCAGGCGATCCGCGGCGTGGCGCTCGGCGTGGTGGTCACGGCGCTGGTGCAGGCGCTGATCGGCGGCGTCGGCCTGATGATCGCCGGCGTGCCCTTCGCGCCGGTGCTGACCGCGCTCATGTTCCTGCTCGCCGTGGCGCAGATCGGCGCGGTGCCGGTGCTCGTGATTCCCGTGATCTGGCTCTACTGGACCGACCACGCCGGCTGGGGGACCTTCCTGCTCGTCGTCACGATCATCGCCGGAACGCTCGACAACGTCCTGCGGCCGTTCCTCATCAAGCGCGGCGCCGATCTGCCGCTGCTCCTCATCTTCATCGGCGTGATCGGCGGCCTGATCGCGTTCGGCCTGATCGGCATCTTCGTCGGGCCGCTGGTGCTGGCGGTGACCTATACGCTGCTCAACGCCTGGATGGGCGACGGTCCGGCACCGGCGCGCTAGAGCTGCGACTCGCCGAGCAGGCGCCAGCGACCTTCGACGCTGCACAGGTTGAAGCGCTGGTCGGACTTGCGGCCCTGCGCCTCGTTGCGCACGCGCAGCTCCTTGCAGGGACGGCCCTTCGAGTCGAAGCGCCGCAGCACGGTGGCATCGCCGTGGTGACCCGAGCGGGGGTTCTGCCAGCCGCGCACCTGGTTGTCGTCCACGCCGTCCAGCGCGCCGCGCGCGGCGGCGAGAAACAGCTTCACATCCTCGTCGTCGAAGAATTCCGCCGGCGTGTTCTTCAGCAGGCCGACCCAGTTTTGCGCCGGGGCGTTCGCCGGGGCGAGGGCGCCGAGCGCGAGCAGCGCGGCGGCTAGAAACGCGTGCCGAGATCGATCCGCCACTGGACCCAGGGCGTCGTGCTGTAGTTGCTGAAGTCGACGTATTGCTGGCTGACCATGCCGCGCACGACGAAGCTGCGGCCGATGTCGGCGCGCACGCCGAGACCGAGCCCGTAGGAGAACTTGGTGGTGGTCTTCGTCGGCACGACGGTCGAGCAGAAGGTGCCGTACCACGGGTAGTACCAGCAGACGTTCTGCGGCAGTCCGTCGGGGATGCCGGTGTCCACGTAGGTCCAGCCGGCGTTGGCGTTGAGGAACGGGGTGAGAGGGCCGGACACTAGGTTATAGGTGCCGTTGAAGCGCAGGCCCGAGGTGAGGATCGTGCCGTTGATCTTCGTCGGCGCGTTCGGGTTTCCCGGTCCGGGCTGCACGGTGGCGCGGTAGTCGATCTCGCCCCAGTTGACCTCAACGCCCGCGGCCCAGTGCGCATCGAAGTTGTAGTCCCAGCTGAGACCGAAGCCGGTTCCGGTGTCGGTCTGCACGCTCGATCCGCCTTCGAAGGTGGAGTTCTGCGAGTTGGTGAAGATCGGCGAGAGATAGAAGTCCGACTTTCCGGCGCGCTGCGCGGTCGCCGGCGCGGCGAAAATCAGTCCGGTCAGGAGGAAAAGCGGGATCACTCGCGGCATCAGCGTTCTCCGGGGATTGCGTGGCCGCCGCTCGCGCGGCGCATGCTTGCTGAGATCGTGTTGAGCAGGACGCGGTCGTCGAGCGGCTTGCACAGGTAGGCGACGGCGCCGGCGGCGAGGCACTCTTCGCGCGCCTCCGGCTCGTTGTGCGCGGTGATCACCACCGCCGGCAGCGTGCGCCGCGAGCGCCGCAGCTCGTGCAGCACGTCCAGGCCGGTCATGCCGGGCATATGCAGGTCGAGCAGCACGCAGTCGGGGACGCGCTTCGCGATCGCACCGAGGAAGTCCTTGCCGCAGGCGTAGCTCTCGGCATCGAGGCCGGACGCGAGCAGCAGGCGCGTCAGCGCCTTGCGGACCTGCTCCTCATCGTCGACGACGGCGACATAGGACACGATCCCCGGATTGGAGCAGGTGCCGCCGCCCCTCGTAATTGGACCAAGGTCCCATGCCCCGCTGCGCTGCCGGGTCTCGCTACGCCGCGGGCAGGGTGACGTGGAAGCTCGCGCCGCCGCCGGGATTGGCCTCGCCCCACAGGTGGCCGTTGTGGACGCGCACGATCGCCCGGGAGATCGACAGGCCGAGGCCCAGCCCCTGGGCCTTGGTCGTGTAGAACGCCTCGAACATCCGCTCGTGCTGCTCGGCGGGGAAGCCGGGCCCCGAGTCGATGACGCTGACCTTGACCATCCCGGCCTCGGTCCCGGTGCAGACGGTGAGGACGCGGCGGCCCGGCGCGGTGCCGGCGCTCATGGCTTCGCTCGCGTTCACCACCAGGTTGAGCAGCACCTGCTGCAACTCGACGCGATCGCCGCTCACCGCCGGGATCGACTCCCCGAGATGGCGCCGCACATCGACCGAACGCGTAGCGAGGTCGCCGCGGGCGATGTCCAGCACTTCGCCGACCACGGTATTCATGTCGAGCGGGCGGAACTGCGTTTCGCCGCGCTTGAACAGCGTGTGCAGCCGGCGGATGATCTCGCCGGCGCGCAGGTCGGCGAGCACGATGTCCTGCAGGATCTCGGACAGCACCTGAGGGCTGCCGGTCTTATTAGCGATGAAGTGCTGCGCGGCCTGGGCGTTGCTCAGGATCGCGGTGAGCGGCTGGTTGAGCTCGTGGGCGATGCCGCCGGAGAGCTCGCCCAGCATCGCCACGCGCGCGAGGTGCGTGAGCTGCAGGCGCTGCTCGTGAGCCTCGCGCTCGGCGCGGCTGCGCTCCTCGAGCGCCACCGCGAGCAGCAGCATCGGCACCGATGCCGCGATGAGGAAGAGCTGCATCTCGCGCGCCGTGTCCTCGGCCGTGCGGTCGGTGAAGGGGCCGAGGCCGCTCACCGCTCCCCCAATGGTCGCCACCGTCAATAGCGCGATCGCGCTCGCCGCCCCGGGCGTGCCCAGGCGGACCGCTGCCCAGAGGAGGAAGGGGAGCGGCGCGTAGAACAGCGCCGGTGCAGCGCGCGCGTCGATCTGCGGCAGGTCGAAGGCCACCAGGCACACGGCGAACAGGCCGCCGAAGATCAGCGCCGCCTCGGCGTAGCGCGCCGGCGTCGCGGCGCGCAGCCGCGCGCTGCTGAACGTCGCCCAGGTGAGGATCAGCGGGCCGACGGTGAGCTCGGCGAGCACGTTGGAGGCGAAGCGCCGCTGCACCAGGTCCCAGTACTCGCTCTCCCCCCAGCCGATGAGACGCACCAGCGCGGCGTCGAAGAAGGAGGAGAGCAGCGGCGCGGCGAGCACCGCGCAGAGCAGGAACAGCCCGGCCTTGCGCAGCGAGTCGAGCCGCAGCGGTCCGGGCGCGAAGGCGCGCACCAGCGCCGCGCCGATCAGCGCCTCGCTGCAGTTGCTCGCGTACCAGCCGAGCACCATCGCGGTCGGCACCCCGCTTTGCAACTCGATAAGCAGATGCGCGGGGAGGGCGGCGGCGAGCAGCCACCACCAGGCGCGCGCAGGCGCGAGCAGCAGGACCGCGAGCAGCAGCGCGTTCGGCGGCCAGAGCGTCGAGATCGGATTCGGCTGCAGCGTGAAGGCGAAGCCGACGCGCGCGGCGGCGTAATAGCCGACCGCGACGAGCAGCATCTGCGCCAGCGGGCCCGGAACGGCGCCGGTCCGCCAGCGCCGGGCGGTCAGGCCGAGGAAGCGCTGGGAGGCTGAATGGACGTCCATGTGCGAATCAGTCCGGCGAGGGAATCGACCTGCATTTTGCGCATCATGCGCGCGCGATGGACCTTGACGGTCTTCTCCGCTGTGCCGAGCGCGGCGGCGATCTGCTTGTTGAGCTTGCCGGCCGCGACCATCTCCAGCACCTCACGCTCGCGCGGTGTCAGGGAGGCGAGGCGTCCTTCGACCGCGGCACGCTCGCGCTGCGCGCCGCGCGAGCTGAGGTCGCGCTCGATCGCGGCGCTGACGGCGCCGAGCAGGCGGCTCGCGTCGAAGGGCTTGGTGAGGAAGTCGATGGCGCCGGCCTTCATCGCTGCGACGCTCGTCGCGATGCTGCCCTGTCCGCTGATGAACACGACCGGGCGGCGGTCGGCTTTCTTCGCGAGGGCCTGCTGCAGGTCCAGGCCGCCCATGCCGGGCATCGAAAGATCCATGACGATGCAGCCGGGGGCGCCGCCGCCGGGGTGTGTCAGGAAATCCTGACTGGACGAGAACGTCTGCACGGCGTAGCCCGCTGCCTGGAGGAGCCGGCCTACCGATCTCAATACCGCTGCATCGTCATCGATAACGCTGACTTGCGCGCTGCTCATGCACTCTCCCTTTCCCCCACGGCGAGGCTACACCGAAATCGTGCCGGCATGCACGTCAGGTTTTCTTGATGGACGCGGGGAACAGGAAGATAAATTGAATAGTCATGTGCGCTGTCGCACACAGCGTGCTCACTTCTTCCCGTCTGGCTGGTGTTGTCTTGTTTATTCCCGGGGTCGGGAAATAGTGCGGACGTCGGGCAGCTTGCGCAGGGAGCGCATCACGCGCGCGAGATGCTGGCGGTTTGCAACTTCGATGACGAAGTGCATGGTGGTGAACACCGCGCGATCCTCTTCCATCGCGATCGAGTCGATGTTCGAGCCGGCGTCGGCGATCGCCGAAGCGACCTTGGCGAGGACTCCGCGCTGGTTCTCGACGGTGACGTTGATCGCCGCCTCGAAGAGCCGCGTGGTGCGCGGATCCCACTCGACGTCGATCCACTGCTCGGGCTCCTTCTTGCGTGAGCGCACGATGCTGCTGCAATCCCCCGCGTGCACGACCAGGCCCTGGCCTTTCTTGATCGAGCCGACGATCGCGTCGCCGGGAATCGGCCGGCAGCAGGTGGCGAGCTGCACGCCCATGCCTTCGGTGCCGCGGATGGTCATCACGCTGGCGCCCGCGCCCTTCGGGTCCTCCTTGGCGTCGCTGCCCTTGATCAGCCGCCGCGCGATCACCGCGGCGAGGCGCTTGCCCAGGCCGAGATCGGCGAGCAGCTCCTCGCGCGTGCGCGAGCCGCTGTCGCGCATCACCCGGTCCCAGTTCGCGTCGTCGATTTCCGCCAGCGAGCTCTTCAGCGCTTTCAGCGCCTGCTCGAGCAGCCGCTCGCCGAGGCCCGCCGACTCCTCGTACTGCATGGTCTTCAGGAAGTGGCGGATGTTGGAGCGCGCCTTCGCCGTGCGCACGTACTGCAGCCAGCCGGGATTGGGCTTGGCGTGGCTGGCGGTGATGATCTCGACCCGGTCGCCGTTGCGCAGCTCGGTGCGCAGCGCCACCAGCTCGCCGTTGATCTTCGCCGCGACGCAGCGGTTGCCGATGTCGGTGTGCACCGCGTAGGCGAAGTCGACCGCGGTCGCGCCGCGCGGCAGCGACAGGATCCGGCCTTTGGGCGTGAAGACGTAGACCTCGTCCGGGAACAGGTCGACCTTGACGTGCTCGAGGAATTCCTGCGGGTCGCCCGACTGGTGCTGGATCTCGAGCAGCGACTGCAGCCAGCGGTGGGTCTGCTTCTGCAGCTCGGAGAGCTTCTCGGTGTCGTCCTTGTAGAGCCAGTGCGAGGCGACGCCCGACTCGGCAAGGCGGTGCATCTGCGCGGTGCGGATCTGCACTTCCACCGGCACGCCGTACGGGCCGATCAGGTCGGTGTGGATCGACTGGTAGCCGTTCGCCTTCGGGATGGCGATGTAGTCCTTGAACTTGCCCGGGATCGGCTTGTAGAGCGCGTGCAGCGAGCCGAGCGCGAGGTAGCACGCCGGGATGTCCTCGACCACGACCCGCGCGCCGAAGATGTCGTGCACCTCGGAGAAGGAGAGGTGCTTCTCGATCATCTTGCGGTAGGTGGAGTAGACGTGCTTCTCGCGGCCATAGACCTCGGCGCGCAGGCCGCTCTCGGCGAGCTTGCGCTTGATCGCGTCGAGGGTCTTGCCGATCATCTCGCGCCGGTTGCCGCGCGCCGCGCTGGTCGCCTTGGACAGCACCTTGTAGCGGCCGGGATAGAGGTGCGAGAAGGCGAGCTCCTGCAGCTCGTGGTAGAGCGGGTTCAGGCCGAGGCGGTTGGCGATCGGCGCGTAGATCTCCATCGTCTCGCGCGCCACGCGCCGCCGCTTGGCCGGCGCCACCGCGCCGAGGGTGCGCATGTTGTGCAGGCGGTCGGCGAGCTTGATCAGGATGACGCGCACGTCGCGCGCCATCGCCAGCAGCATCTTGCGGAAGTTCTCGGCCTGCGCGTCCTCGGCCGACTGGAACTCGATGCGGTCCAGCTTGGACACCCCATCGACCAGTTCCGCGACGGGTCTGCCAAAGGTGTCGGAGATCTCGTCCTTGGTGACCGAGGTGTCCTCGGTGACGTCGTGCAGCAGCGCCGCCATCAGCGTCTGCCCGTCGAGGTGCCACTCGGCGAGGATCTCGGCGACTGCGAGCGGATGCGAGATGTACGGGTCGCCCGACTGGCGCGTCTGCCCCGCGTGAGCGGCTTCGGAGAAGCGGTACGCCTCGGCGAGGCGCGCCACGTCCTTCGGCTTCAGGTAGCCGAAGCGAGTGGGGTCGGGGAGCTGCACGGCCGCAACCATGCGGCCAGATTACCGCGCTTTACAGCGTAGGCGCGGCGGGCGGCGTCGGATTGCGCTTCAGCACTTCGGTGCCGACCTTGCCGGTCGCGATCTCGCGCAGCGCGATGACCGTCGACTTGTCGCGGTTCGGCTCGACCAGCGGCGAGGCGCCGGCGCTGAGCTGGCGCGCGCGATAGGTTGCGGCGAGGGTGAGCTGGAAACGGTTGCTGATTCGCTTCAGGCAGTCGTCAACGGTGATTCTGGCCATGGGGTTTTGCTCGTTCCTTCCGGATGATTTCCGCCAGCTCTTGCTTGGCGGCTTCGAAGTCTTTGTTAATTATAGCGTATTTGAACTCGCCGGCGTGGGTTAATTCTTCGCGCGCGGCATCCAGCCGGCGCAGGATCACCGCCTCTGCATCCTGGCCCCGGGCGCGCATGCGCCGCTCGAGCTCTTCGACCGAGGGTGGCAGGATGAAGATGCCGACGCACTGCGGGTAGATCGAGCGCACCTGCTGCGCGCCCTGCCAGTCGATTTCCAGGATCAGGTCCTCGCCGCGCTTCAGCGCGTCGGTGATCACCTGCTTCGAGGTGCCGTAGCGGTAGCCGTGCACCTCGGCGCTCTCGAGGAACTCGCCGCGCTGCTTCATGGCGACGAACGTGCCGTCGTCGACGAAGTGGTAGTCGTCGCCGTTCTTCTCGCCGCGGCGCGGCGCGCGCGTGGTGTACGAGACCGAGACCTTGAGGCTCGGGTCGTCGCGCATGATCGCGTCGATCAGGGAGGTCTTGCCCGCCCCCGAGGGCGCGGTGATGACGAAGAGTCTGCCGTTGTGGGTCACGTCCTAGGGGCTCATTCGATGTTCTGCACCTGCTCGCGCATCTGCTCGACCAGCACCTTCAGCTCGAGCGCGCCGTCGGCGACCGCTGGGCTCGCCGCCTTCGCGGCGAGCGTATTCGCCTCGCGGTTCAGCTCCTGGGCGATGAAGTCCAGCCTCTTTCCGACAGGAGAACTGCGCGCGCCCTCTTCCTTGAGGATGCGCTCGACCTCGCCGAGGTGCGCGCGCAGGCGCGTCAGCTCCTCGTCGACGTCGACCTTGGCGGCGAACAGCGCGACTTCGGCGCGCACGCGATCGTCGTCGGCCGAGCCGAGCGCCTCGCGAAGGCGCTCCTTCAGTTTCTCGTGGTAGGCCGCGACCGATTGCGGCATCAGCGGCGCGACGGCTTCCACGCGTGCGCGCATCGCTGCAATGCGCTCGCCCACCGCGGCCGCGAGCTTCGCGCCTTCGCGGCCGCGCGCCGCGATCAGCTCGTCGAGCGCGCGACGGCAAAGCTTCTCGGCGGTCGCGCGCAGCTCGCGCTCGTCGCCCGGCGCCCCGGAGACCACGCCGGGCCAGCGCAGCACGTCGGCGACGCGCAGCTCCGCCGCCTTGGGGAAAGCCTTGCGTGCTTCCTTGGCAAGCGCCTTGAGCTGCGCGAGGGCGGCGTCGTTCAGGTGCTGCGTGCCGGCGGGTGCGCTGCCCTCGACGAAGAACAGGCGGCAATCGAGCTTGCCGCGCGCGACGCGCTCGGCGACGCGCTCGCGCAGCATCGGCTCGAAGGCGCGCAGCTCCTCGGCGACGCGCATCTGCACGTCGAGAAAGCGCGAATTCACCGAGCGCAGCTCGAGCGCGAGCGTGCCGCGCGGCGACTCGGCAGTGCTCGCGGCGTAGCCCGTCATGCTCAGGATCATTCGCTATCATAGAGGCGTGCAATTGAACCTGCCACTGCAGGACGGCAGCCGGCTGGAGAACTATCGCATCCTCCGCGTGCTGGCCGCCGGCGGGTTCTCCTTCGTCTATCTCGCGCACGACGAGAACGATGCACCGGTGGTGATCAAGGAATACCTGCCCGCCACGCTCGCGCTGCGCGCCAATGGAGAAAATGCGGGCTCGCCGCAGGCTCCTCTTTCCGACGCGGAGCGCGGCCGCTTCAACGCGGGCCTGAAATGCTTCTTCGAGGAGGGGCGCTCGCTCGCCCACCTCGCGCATCCCAACGTGGTGCGGGTGCTGAATTTTTTCCGCGCCAACGAGACCGTATACCTGGTCATGCGCTACGAGCGCGGCCGCACGCTGCAGGAGCACATCCAGGCGCGGCGCAGCTCGCTCGAGGAAGCGTGGGTGCGCTCGACCTTCGCGCAGCTCCTGAACGGCCTGCGCGAGGTGCATTCCAACAAGCTGCTGCACCTCGACATCAAGCCAGGCAACGTCTACGTGCGCAACGACGGCTCGCCGCTGCTGATCGACTTCGGCGCGGCCCGGCAGCAGTTCTCGGCCGAAGGGCTGAAGCTGCCGCCGAGCTACACGCCGGGCTTCGCCGCGCCCGAGCAGCACACTGGCGCGGCGCCGCTGGGGCCCTGGACCGACATCTACGCGGTGGGGGCGACGCTCTATGCCTGCTTCGCCGCCGCCGAGCCGCAGCCGGCGGACGCGCGGCTAAAGGCGGACGAGCTGGTGCCGGCGCGCAGCGCCTGGAAGGGGAAATATTCGAGCCAGCTGCTCAATACGGTCGACTGGTGCCTGAAACTTTCACATCTTGACCGACCGCAGAGCGTTTTCGCGCTGCAAAAAGCGCTGATCGGCGAAAGCGGCGGCAAAATGGCGGCGAAATGAAGTTCACGATCGCCCAGGACACGCGCATCGGCCAGCGCCACCAGAACCAGGACCGGGTCGCGCATTGGCGCACGCCCGAGTGCACGCTGCTCGCGGTCGCCGACGGCCTGGGCGGCCATGCCTACGGCGAAGTCGCCGCGCAGATGGCGGTCGAGATGCTCGGCGAGGCGTTCGCGCGCGAGGCGAAGCCGAAGATCGCCGATCCCGGCGCGTTCCTGTTCCGCGTCTTCGGCGCGGCGCATACCGCGCTCCTGCGCGAGGCCGACAAGCGCCGGCTGGACGACACGCCGCGTACCGTGCTGGTGGCCTGCATCATCCAGGACGGCCGCGCCTGCTGGACGCACGTCGGCGATTCCCGCCTCTACTTGCTGCGCCAGGGGCGCATCCTGCACCGCACGCGCGACCACACCCTGGTGCAGCAGCTGATCGACGAAGGCCGAATCCGCGAGGAAGCGGTGGCCACGCATCCCGAGCGCAACCGCCTGCTGCAATGCATTGGCGGCTACCAGGCGCCGCGGCCGGACCCGACCTCGAGCACCCCGCTCGAGAAGGGCGACATCCTGGTGCTCTGCTCCGACGGCTTCTGGGGACCGCTGACGCAGCGACACATGCTGCACTCGCTGCTGACGCGGCCGCTCGAGCGGGCGGTCCCGGAGCTGGTCGACCTTGCGGAGGCGCGCGCCGGCGGCCGCAGCGACAACATCTCGGTGGTGGCGCTCGCCTGGCACGAGGAAGGCCTGACCCAGGACCGCACGCCCGCCATCGCCACGCAGACGGAAATCAAGGACCTCACGGCCACCGAGCTCGACTACATGCGCATGACCGACGAGGACGTCGAGAAGGCGATCAACGAGCTGAAGAGCGCGTTGCGCAAGAACGCGCCGCAATGAAGGCCGCGGCGAGGCCTTCCGGCAGGAAAGCCGACGAGCTGCGCGCGGTGCGCATCCAGCGCGGCTTCACCAAGCACGCCGAAGGCTCGGTGCTGGTCGAGTTCGGCGAGACGCGGGTTTTGTGCACGGCGAGCGTCGAGGAGCGCGTGCCGGGATTCCTCAAGGACTCGGGCCGCGGCTGGGTGACGGCGGAATACGGCATGCTGCCGCGCGCCACCAACACGCGCACCGACCGCGAGGCGGCGCGCGGCAAGCAGTCCGGGCGCACGCAGGAGATCCAGCGGCTGATCGGACGCTCGCTTCGCGCGGTCGTCGACCTCGCCTCGCTCGGGCAAAGGACGATCCAGGTGGATTGCGACGTGCTGCAGGCCGACGGCGGCACGCGCACCGCCGCGATCACCGGCTCGTTTGTCGCCCTGCACGACGCAATCAGCTGGCTTCAACAAAAGAAGTTGCTTGCGGGAAACCCCATTCGAGATCACGTCGCCGCCATTTCGGTCGGCATGTTCCAGGGCGCGCCGGTGCTCGACCTCGACTACGCGGAGGATTCGAAAAGCGACTGCGACATGAACGTGGTCATGACCGGCGCCGGCGGCTTCGTCGAGGTGCAGGGCACCGCCGAGGGCGAGCCGTTCGCGCGCGCCGAGCTCGACGCGCTGCTCGCGCTCGCGCAGCGCGGCATCGCCGACCTGGTGCGCGCGCAGAAGAAGGCGCTTGGAATCGGCTGAACTGGTCGGCTATTACCGGCGCCGCGCCGCCGAGTACGAGGCGATCTACGCGAAACCGGAGCGCCAGGCCGATCTCGCCGTCCTGGGGAAGACGATTCCCGAGCGGTTCGAGAAGTTGCGGGTCCTCGAGATCGCGTGCGGCACGGGATACTGGACGGAGCGCATCGCACGCCGGGCGGCTTCACTCACCGCGACCGACCTTGCCGAGGAGCCGATGCGCATCGCGCAGTCCAAGACCTATGAGCGAGGCAACGTCGTTTTCCAGACCGCGAACGCGTTTGCGCTGCCGCCAGCCTTGGGGATATTCGACGCCGCTTTCGGCGGGTTCTGGTGGTCGCATGTGCCGCGCGAGCGGATCGGCGAGTTCCTGGAATCGCTCCATGCGCGGCTGCAGCCCGGCGCTCGCGTGGTGCTGTTCGACAACCGCTATGTCGAAGGCAACAGCACGCCGATCGCCGCCACCGACGCGGCGGGCAACACGTACCAGGACCGCCGTCTCGCCGACGGCAGCGTGTCGCGGATCGTGAAGAATTTTCCGACAGGCGTGGAGCTGCGGCGCTGGCTCGGACCGAACCTCGCCTACGAGGAGCTCGACTACTACTGGCTGGCGGAATACCAACGATGAAGGCCCAACTGCAGGCGGTGAAGCGGCTGGTCCTTGCGTCGGGAAATCCGGGAAAGATCCGCGAGATCGGCGAATTGCTGTCGCCTTTTCAGTTTCAAGTTCTTTCCCAGTCCGAGCTCGGCATTGCGGAGGCAGACGAACCGCACGACACCTTCCTCGAGAACGCGCTCGCCAAGGCGCGCCACGCGAGCCGCGCCGCCGGCTTGCCGGCGCTCGCCGACGATTCCGGCCTGAGCGTCGACGCGCTGGGCGGCGCGCCCGGCGTGCATTCCGCCTACTACGCCGGGCGGGAAGGCGACCGGGACGAGAGAGACCGGCGAAACAACGACAAGTTGCTGGCAAATCTTTCCGACAGCAGAAGCGCACACTACGTCTGTGTCATGGTGCTGGTGCAAAACGCCGAAGATCGAAATCCGCTGGTCGCCGAAGGGCTCTGGCACGGCGAGATTGCACGCGCGCCGCGCGGCGCGAACGGCTTCGGCTACGACCCCTTGTTTTTCATACGACCCTTGAACAAGACCGCAGCGGAGCTCGACCCCGGTCACAAGAACCGCGTCAGCCACCGCGGCATCGCGCTGCAGAAACTCGTCGCCCTGCTGAATGAATCCCGTCGTCGTTGAGCGCCCGGGGGTCGTCAAGCTGGCGGTGCTGCCGCCGCTCGCCTTGTACGTCCACATCCCATGGTGCGTGCGCAAGTGTCCCTATTGCGACTTCAACTCGCACGAGCGCAGCGGCGCATTGCCCGAGGATGAATACATCCAGAAACTGCTGCTGGACCTGGAGAACCTGCTGCCTTCGGTCTGGGGGAGGCGGCTCACCAGCGTGTTCATCGGCGGCGGCACGCCGAGCCTGTTCTCGCCGGCGTCGATCGACGCGCTGCTCTCGGGCGTGCGCGCGCGGCTGACGCTCGAGCCCGGCGCGGAGGTGACGCTGGAGGCGAATCCCGGCACGGTCGAGGCGGCGCGCTTCCGCGGCTTCCGCGACGCGGGCGTGAACCGCATCTCGATCGGCGTGCAGAGCTTCGACGACCGGATGCTGGCCAAGCTCGGGCGCATCCACAGCGCCGGGGAGGCGCGCAAGGCGATCGACGCGGCGCTCGCTTCGTTCGAGCGGGTCAACGTCGACCTGATGTATGGCTTGCCCGGGCAGGACCTCGCGGGCGCGAAGGCGGATCTCGAGCAGGCGATCGGCGCCGGCGCGCCGCACGTCTCCGCTTACCAGCTGACGATCGAGCCCAATACGGTGTTCTTCAGCAAGCCGCCGGCGCTGCCGGCGCACGACGCGTGCGCCGACATGCAGGTGGCGATCGAAGAGATCCTGAAGGAAGAGAATTTCGAGCACTACGAGACGTCGGCGTTCGCCCGCCCGGGGCAGCGCTGCCGCCACAACCTCAACTACTGGGAATTCGGCGACTACCTCGGCATCGGCGCCGGCGCGCACGGCAAGATCTCGTTTCCCGCCCGCATCACCCGCCACGAGCAGGCGAAGCAGCCGAACCCCTATCTGAAAGGCGATCCGATCCGCGAGGTCGAGATCGCCGCGAAGCAGCTGCCGTTCGAATTCATGCTGAACGCGCTGCGGCTGGTCGACGGTTTTCCTTCAGCCCTGTTCCAGGAGCGGACCGGGCTGCCTTTCGCCGTCATCCAGAGAGACCTGGAAAGTGCCGAGCAGCAAGGCCTTCTCGAGCGCGATCTGCAACGGATCCGGCCGAGCGAGCGCGGCAAGCGCTTCCTCAACGAGCTCCTCGAGCGGTTCCTGCCCTAGGGTACGTAGATCACGGCGCGCACCGGCGTCGGCTTGTAGTCGTTCACCGGGTTGTTCATCTGCGGGCAATTGGAGATCACCGCCAGCACGTCCATCTCGGCGCGCAGGTCGACGTAGTCGCCCGGCTTCGAGATGCTCGGCCCCATGTCCATGGCGCCGTCCTTCGCCACCGGCACGTACATGAAGAAGTTCAGGTTGGCGACCATGTCGCGCGGTCCCATGCCGTAGCGCGCGAGCTGATCGAGGAAGTTCTGCCGGCAGCTCGGGTCGTCGGGCTTGTTGTAGCGGCGGCGGTTGAGCGCCGAGGAGCAGCAGCCGCCGATCGTGTCGTGCGACCCGCAGGTGTCCTCGATCATCGTGAACATCGGGTTGCAGTTGACCGAATAGAGCACCGTGCCTTTGCGAATGAAGATGTTGCCGTTGATCTTCATCGTGTCGGCGGCGGCGTAGCGGTCCTCGTGGTCGCCCGCGTTGTAGCAGAGGAAGTCGACGGCTTGCCTGCCCTCCAGGTCGACCAGGCGCAGGACCTGGCCGCGGGAGAGCGTGCGGCTCCAGCCCGCGCGCGCGGGAATCACTTCGTCGCTGACGATCATGCCGTCGATTTTCATGTTCAGCCTCTGCGGCGAAAAAACAGGTCACGGATCGGGTGGCCGAGCTTCTGCCCGCGCGCCTCGAACTTGGTCGTGGGTCTTTCCACCAATCCGTCCTTGGCCTTCTCAAAATCGCGGCTCTCGGAAAACACCCGCTCGATGTGCTCCGCGTAGTCCGGGACGTCGGTCGCTGCGTGCAGGATGCCGCCGGCGGCCAGCTTTGCTCCGACCACGGAAGCAAACCCGGGCTGCACCAGCCGCCGCTTGTGGTGGCGCTTCTTCGGCCAGGGGTCGGGAAAGAAGAGGTGCAGTGCCGCGAGCGAGCCGTCGGCGACCATGCGCTCGAGCACCTCGACCGCGTCGTGGCGCACCACGCGCAGGTTGGTCAGCTTGTCCTTGTCGATGCGGTTGAGCAGGCTGCCGACGCCGGGGCCGTGCACTTCGACTGCGACGAATTCGATCTCCGGATGCGCTTTCGCGATCTCGAGCGTGGTCTCGCCCATGCCCGAGCCGATCTCGAGCACGAGCGGCTTCCTGCCTTCAATCTTCCCCGGAAAACTGATTCCGTAGATGGGGAACAGCCGGTCCAGCGCACGCTGCTGTGCCGGGGTGGTCCGACCCTGACGCAGAACGAAGGAGCGAATCGGCCGGCCGACAGGAGTCGCCACGGAGCGGCTCAGGCGGCCTTCGGAGCGATCTTTCCTTCGGTGGGCGAGGAGGGCGCGGCCGAGTAGAGCTTCTTCGGCATGCGGCCGGCGAGGAAAGCTTCGCGCCCGGCCTCGACAGCCTTCTTCATCGCGCGCGCCATCATCACCGGGTCGCGCGCCGCGGCGACCGCGGTGTTCATCAGCACGCCGTCGCAGCCGAGCTCCATCGCGATCGAGGCGTCCGAGGCGGTGCCGACGCCGGCGTCGACGATCACCGGCAGCTTGACCTTGTCGATCACGAGCTGCAGGTTCCAGGGATTGAGGATGCCCATGCCGGAGCCGATCAGCGAGGCGAGCGGCATGATCGCGACGCAGCCCGCCTGCTCGAGCATCTGCGCCTGGATCGGATCGTCGGAGCAGTACACCATCACCTTGAAGCCGTCCTTCACCAGCTGCTTCGCCGCGTCGAGCGTCTCGGGCATGTTGGGATAGAGCGTATGCGGATCGCCCAGCACTTCCAGCTTGACCAGGTCGTGGCCGTCGAGCAGCTCGCGCGCGAGGCGCAGCGTGCGCACCGCATCGGCCGCGTTGTAGCAGCCGGCGGTATTCGGCAGGTAGGTGAATTTCGAGGGGGGCAGCGCGTCGAGCAAGCTCGGCTCGCTGGCGTTCTGACCGATGTTGGTGCGGCGGATCGCGACGGTGACGATCTCGGCGCCGGACGCCTCGACCGCGGCACGCGTCTGCGCGAAGTCGCGGTACTTCCCGGTGCCGATGAGAAGGCGCGAGGCGTAGCTCTTGCCGGCAATGACGAGCGCGTCTTTCACTATCCGCCTCCCACTGCGACGACGATTTCCAATCGGTCGCCGTCTTCGACGAGAATCTCCCTGTGAAGGCTCCGGGGAACGATCTCGCCGTTGCGCTCGACCGCGATTTTCTTGCCGGCGAGCGACATTTTCTCGATCAGCGCGCTGACCGCGAGGGGCTGCTCGAAACGCTGCGCGGCGCCGTTCACCGTTACCTGAATCACAAGGCAATTTTACCGCTTGCGCTCGCGCTGGTTAGCGGCGGTGTTCTCGGCGCGGGCGCTGCCTATCAGGTCGACACCGCGGAGGTTTCCGCGCCGGGGTCCTGCAAGGTCGAAGCGTGGTATTCCGCTTCGACCGGCCGCGATGCCATCGCCGCGGTGAACCCTGCCTGCGTCGCCGATCTCTCCCGGCCGGTCGAAATGGGCGTGCAGGTGGCCCGGGGACGCGCGGACGGCGAGTACACCACCGTAGCCGTGCCGAAGGTGAAAACCAATCTCCTGCCGAGCGCCATCGGCAAGCTCGGCATCGCCGCCGCCGCGGGCTTCGCCTACGACTTCAGCGAACAGGACAGCACCGCGGTATTCGCCAATCTGCCGGCGACCCTCCGCCTCTCCGACACCGCGCGCATCAACCTCAATGCCGGCTGGCTTCGCGACCGAAGCTTCGGCGCCGACTACGGCACCTATGGCGTGGGCGTCGACCTGCGCACGCGCGACAACGTCTGGACGCTGACCGGCGAGATGTTCGGGCAGGCGGTGGCGCCCGCTCCACCCGGCGCGAACCAGCCGCGCTACCAGCTCGGCCTGCGCTATCGCCCGGTCGATCCGTTCAACATCGATCTCATCTATGGCCGCAATCTCATCGGCGAGGGCAGGAACTGGCTGACGGTCTCCACCATCGTGCGCTTCCGCTAGTCGTAGAATTCCCGCTTCCAGGCGGCCTTCGTATAGTGGCAATACCCCAGCTTCCCAAGCTGGTGCGACGGGTTCGATTCCCGTAGGCCGCTCCAACTCCTCGTAGCTGACTATCCCTTGCGGCCGCATGACATTGCCAGACACTTGCGCACTTGTGCCGGAGCGAAAATCCCTCTCGAACCAAACAACAGTTCCAACAAGAAAGGGAGCGACCATGACACTCGACGACGTCTACGGCAGTGACCAGACCCGATTCCCTCTGGAGCAGGAAGCGGCGGATTGGGACGCCGGCGATCTCGGCCTGGTTTGGGACGAAACCGAATTCCAGGCCGTGGCCAGCGATCTCGGCGCCCGGCGCAGCGAGCTGACCTAGCCCGCGGCAGGCTGCGCAGCCCTTAGAATCCCTCCACCATCAAAGGGGAGGGGTACAAGGGTGAGCACGATTTCGAGTATCGCGAGGGGACTCGCCGTGGCGGCCGCAATGGCGGCCACGTTGGCGCAGGGGCAGTCGTTTCCGTCGAAGCCGATCACCTGGATCCTGCCGTTTCCGCCCGGCGGCGTGACCGACCCCGTGGCGCGCATGGTCGGGGCGAAGGTGAGCGAGAGCATCGGCCAGCAGGTGATCATCGATAACCGGCCCGGAGCGGCGAGCATCATCGCCGCGGAGGCGGTGAAGCGCGCGCCGGCCGACGGCTACACGCTGTTCTTCGGCCATGCCGGCTCGCACGCGGTGAACCAGTCGCTCTACACCAAGCTCTCCTACGACCCGCAGAAGGACTTCGTCCCGATCACCAACCTGATCTCGACCACGCACGTGCTGATCGTGCCCATCTCCAGCCCGGCCAAGACGATGGCCGAGCTGGTCGCGCTCGCCAAGGCGCAGCCGCTCAACTACGGCTCGCAGGGCATCGCCGCCGGAGGCCACCTGCTGGGCGAGATGTTCAAGCTGCGCACCGGAGCGACGCTCAACCACGTGCCCTACAAGGGCTCGGGGCCGCTGGTGCAGGACCTGCTCGCCGGACGCGTCGACCTCGCCTTCGACTCGCCGATCACGAGCGGGCCGCATGTGCGCGACGGGAAGCTGCGCGCCCTGGCGGTGGCGAGCCCGAACCGCAACCGCAACCTCCCCGGCGTGCCGACCATGGCGGAGGTCGGCTACGCGGGGCTCGAGCTCGACTTCTGGTTCGGCCTGTTCGCGCCGGCGGGCACGCCGCCGGCGGTGGTGCAGCGCCTGCACAAGGAATTCGTCGCCGCGGTGAATCATCCGGACGTGAGCAAGAAGATCCTCGACACCGGGCTCGACGTCACCACCAGCCGCTCGCCCGAGGAGTTCGCCGCGCTGATCGCGGCGGATGCCGCGCGGCTGGGCAAGGTGGTGAGGGACTCCGGAGCGCGCGTCGACTGACTACGTAGAGACGCTCTGCAGGAGGGCGAGCAGCCCGCCGAGCAGGGCGGTCGGCGAAGGCGGGCAGCCGGGAATGTGCAAGTCCACCGGCAGGACCGCGGAGACGCCGCCGACGCAGGCAGGGCTGCCGGCGAAGACGCCGCCGTTGCGGGCGCAGTCGCCGACCGCGACGACCCACTTCGGGTCCGGCGTCGCCCGGTAGGTACGCTCCAGCGCTTCCCGCATGTTCACGGTCACCGGGCCGGTGACGAACAGGACGTCGGCGTGGCGCGGCGATGCGACGAAGCGCAAGCCGAAGCGCTCGAGGTCGTAGAGCACGTTGTTCAGCGCGTGGATCTCGAGCTCGCAGCCGTTGCACGAGCCCGCATCCACCTCGCGGATCGAGAGCGTCCGTCCCAGGCGCGCGCGCGAGGCGCCGTCCACACGGGCGGCGAGCTCGGCGAGCGCGGTCTCGTCGACCGGCGGCGCAGGCTCGGTCAGCGGGCCATGGGCGAGATTCTTCAGCAGCAGCCAGCTCATCTAGAGGTCGTGTCCCGAGTAGGAGCAGTTGAAGGACTTATTGCAGAGCGGGAAGTCGGCGACGATGTTGCCTTCGATCGCCGCCTCGAGCAGCGGCCACTGGAACCACGAAGGGTCGCGCAGGTGGCAGCGTTCCACCCGGCCGCCGGCGCCGATGCGGACCCAGGCGAAGATGTCGCCGCGGAAGCCCTCGACAAGGGCCGCGCCTTCGCCCTGCGCGGCTGGCAGTGTGGCGAGCACCGGTCCCGCCGGCAGGCGCTCGAGAATCTGCTCGATGAGCGCGAGGCTTTGCTCGACCTCACGGATGCGAATCCACACGCGCGCGTTCACGTCGCCCGCCTGCACCACCGGTACTTCCAGCCGTAGTTCGCCGTACGGCGCATAGCCGGGCGTGCGCCGGGCGTCGAAGTCACGGCCCGAGGCCCGGCCGATGGGGCCGCCCGCCGCGAATTGGCGCGCCAGCGCGGCCGAGAGGATGCCGGTACTCACGGTGCGATCCTTGAGCGAGGCCGTGTTCTCGTACAGGTCGATGAGCTCCGGGAAGCGCTTGCGCGCGAGCGCGATCAGCGTGGCCAGATGCTCCAAGCCGCCGGGCGCGAGGTCGCACTCCATCCCGCCCGGGATGACGCGATCCATCATCAGGCGATGACCGAAGCACGCGTTCGATGCGCGCAGCACGTGCTCGCGCAGCAGGCCGCAGCAGGCATGCATGATGCTGAAAGATGCGTCGTTGCAGACGGCGCCGATATCGCCGAAGTGGTTCGCCAGCCGCTCGAGCTCGCCCGCGAGCGCTCGCAGCCACGATGCGCGCGGCGGAACCTGAGCGCCGAGCGCATCCTCGACCGCGCGCGCATAGGCGAGCGCGTGGGCGACAGTGCTGTCGCCGGAGACGCGGCCGGCGAGCGACGCAGCGCGTTCGATCGACGCGCCCGCCATCAGCGCCTCGGTGCCCTTGTGGACGTAGCCGAGCCGCTCCTCGAGGCGCACCACCGTCTCGCCGTTGGCGGTGAAGCGGAAGTGGCCCGGCTCGATGATGCCGGCGTGCACCGGACCGACCGGGATCTGGTG
>DATNCP010000042.1:0-4036 GCA_035607175.1 Burkholderiales bacterium | reverse complement strand
CCCAAGGCGAGCGCGCTGAACGTCAGAGCTTGCGGCCCGCTCCCCAGGCCTTGCGAAATTGCGCCGGCAGCGCGCCGAGGTGCAGCGCGTAGTCGCACTTCAGGTCGACGCAGCTGAACACCCACCATTCGACCTTGCCGTCGGCGAGGCGAAACTGCTGCAGCAGGTGCGGCCCGGCGTTACTTGCTGGCAGCACGCGCGTCTCGACCTCGGCATCGACGGTGTGTCCCTTGCCCGCCAGGCTGTACTCGATTCGATGCGCAAAGGTCTCGTGCTTCTCGTCGTAGCTGAACTGAAATGCGTCGTCGCGAAAGAAATCGACCACGGTGAGGTAGGTCGATGCGTGGCACTCGGTGCAGCTCTGATGCCGGATGAACACCATCGTCGGCATTCCCACCTGGCCGAAGGGCGCTGCGGCGTGGACCTCGCCAGCGAGAAACGGGCCTGCATACGTGGCGCGATAGACGCTGCCGTCGAACTTCAGGACCCAGAGCGACAGGTAGGGGTCTCTTTGCACGGCGCCGGGAATCGGAAAAGCCTCCTCAGAAATGCGCCCGCCCTCCTGCAACTGGTAGAGCGGGGGCGGAAGATCGATGAATTCGACCAGAAGCTCGGGCTCGCCGTCGCCGTCGAGGTCCATGGTGCGAAAGGTCAGCCTCGCCGGATCGAGCGACGGCGCGATCTGCAATAGCAGATCTCTTGCCCTCGCATAGGCGTTCCGGTCGCAGAGGTTGGTCTTCAGCTCGGGCGCATCGACGTTCAGCTGTGCTTCCAGCCGACCGCGCACGCACAGCGGCGCGGCGGTCTTCGGCAGCGTCGCCCTGAGCAGGCGATGCGGTTCGGCCGCATCGGTCTTGAACGCCGGATCTTTCTCGTAGTCCGGGAGACCCTTGTAATACGCTTTTATCCGTATCCCTCGGCCACGAGGCGCCTGTGCTTGCGTCTTCGGATACTCGAGCTTCGGGCTGGTTTCCGCGGTGCACTTCGTGAAACGGCGCCAGGGCTCGGTTTCAGTCGCCCTGACCTCCAGGGTCTGCGCATCGATAACGCGGTACAGCGGATCGCCGTCGATCGTGGTGTTCGGTTTCCAGGGACCGCATCCTCCTGGACCGCAGAATGAGATGGAGTACTTCTTGTCGGCGGCCGGCTTGATGCTGATGCCGAAGGGGTCGGTACAGGTCCCCTTCCAGAAGCCGGTGTAATCCTCTGCGGAAGCTGGTAAGGCGCAGGAAAGAAAAGCGGCCGTCGCTACGGCGAGAACGCTGACGCGCATCGGTTCCTCCCAGCGCTTTTTGCGTTGCCGCCGATGTTACCGCGCCGCGTGGGCGGCGAGGATGTCCGCCACGCAGGCGGTCAGCTTCTTGGCGTAGGGAATGTGCAGGAACTCGTTGGGACCGTGCGCGTTCGAGTGCGGCCCGAGCACGCCGGTGATCAGGAACTGCGCCTGCGGAAACTTCACGCCGAGCATCGCCATGAACGGGATGGTGCCGCCTTCGCCCATCCACATCGCCGGCCTGCCGTAGTGCCTTCTTGAAGCGTCGTCCACCGATTTCTCCAGCCAGGGCGCGAGCTGCGGCGAATGCCACCCGGTCGCCGCCTGGCCGTACTCGTAGCCGACCTTCGCCCCATAGGGAGGCTTTGCCTCCAGCAGCTTTTTCATCCGCTTCCCGGCGGCTGAAGCATCGAGCGTCGGGGGCAGCCGCAGCGAGAGAACGAATTGCGTCCTGGGACGCAGGACATTGCCAGCGCTGGCGGGCGAGGGCAGGCCGTCGGCGCCGGTGACGGCGAGAAACGGCCGCCAGGTGCGGTTCAGCACCAGCTCGGCGAGATCCTTGTGCATCGGCTTCGTGCCGCCCGCGAAGGGGAACTTGCGCCAGATGTCCTTGCCCAGCACCGCGGCGGCGCGCTTGGCCTGGATTTTTCTTTCCCGGGGTATGGGTGCATGAAATGCCCGGTCTTTGACGACGCCGGTCGCGGCGTTGTCGACGCGGTCGATGAGCTCTCGAGCGATGCGGAAGCTGGTCGGCACCACGCCGCTCGCGTCGCCGGAGTGCACGCCCTCGGTCAGCACTTCCACCGTCAGCACGCCGTTCAGCAGGCCGCGCAGCGAGGTCGTTCCCCAGAGCTGGCTGTAGTTGCCGCAGCCCGAGTCGAGACCGACCACGAAATCCGGTTTCCGGATTTTTCCCGAGAGGTGCTCGAGGTAGGCGGGCAGGTCGTAGCTGCCGCTCTCCTCGCAGCACTCGATGAGGATCACGCAGCGCGCGTGAGGACGCCCCTCGTCCTGGAGGGCTTTCAGCGCCGCGAAGGCGCAGAACACCGCGTAGCCGTCGTCGGCGCCGCCGCGGCCGTAGAGCTTGCCCTCCACCATGCGCGGCTGCCAGGGCCCGTAGCCCTCGTGCCAGCCGGTCATCTCCGGCTGCTTGTCGAGGTGGCCGTAGATCAGCACGGTTTCCTTCGTTTGCCCCGGAACTTCGACGAACAGGACCGGTGTGCGGTTCTCGAGGCGGACGACCTCCAGCTTCATGCCGCGCAGCGGGTTGGCCTTGCACCAGTTCACTGCGAGCTGCAACGCCGCCTCGATATGGCCGTGCTTCTGCCAGTCGCGGTCGAAATGCGGCGACTTCGCGGGGATGCGGATGTATTCGGTGATCGCCGGGACGATCGCGTCGTCCCAGAACGGGCCGATCTGACTCATGCTACTTCGGCGGCGGGACGTAGCCCGAGGCGGTGTCGGCGCCTTCGCCGAAGAAATGGCGCTCGGTCTGCTCCATGAGGTACTTGCGCGCGCGCGGGTCGGCGAGGTTGAGGCGGTTCTCGTTGACCAGCATCGTCTGCTGCTTGAGCCATTGCGCCCAGGCTTCCTTCGAGACCCCCTCCCAGATGCGCTTGCCGAGCGCCCCGGGGTAGGGCGGGAAGTCCATGCCTTCGGCTTCGCGTCCCAGCTTTACACACTTCACCATTCGCGCCATGCGGTCGATTATAGGCGCTTCAAAAAGACCTTCGAGCCGCGGCGCCAGTTATAGAGCGCCTGGCGCTCCTCGGGAAGCGCCTTGACGTCGGCGCCGCGGAAACCCTGCTCGAGGAACCAGTGCGCGGCGTGCGTGGTGAGCGCGAAAAGGCGGCGCAGCCGCAGGCTGCGCGCCCGCTCCTCGCAGGCCTTCAGCAGCCGCTCGCCGTAGCCTTCCTCGCGGTAGCCGTCCGCTACCGCCAGGCAGGCGAACTCCGCGCTTTTCTCTTCGGCGTACGGGTAGAGCGCCGCGCAGCCGACGATTACGCCGTCGTGCTCGACGACGAGGAAATTGCCGATTTCCGCCTCCAGCAGCTCGCGGCTGCGCTTTACCAGCGTGCCGTCGGCCTCGAGCGGCTCGATCAGCGCCAGCATGCCGCGCACGTCCTCGATCTTCGCCGGCCGGAGCTTCTCCAGCGCGTCGGCGGTGACCATGGTGCCGACCCCGGCGTGGGTAAAGAGCTCCTGCAGGAGCGAGCCCTCGGCGCGCCGCGTGACGAGATGGCCGCGACGCACGCCGGCCTTGACCGCCCGCGCCAGGTGCTCGAGGGCGCCGGCCGCGGCGGGCGTGAGGTTGCCTTTCTTCGCGGACAGGGCGGCGGCTTCGTCGGCGGTGAGCTCGGAAATCGTCGCGCCCTTCTTGTCCGCGGGCAGCTTGTCGGTGTACATCAGCAGCTTGTCGGCCCTGAGCGCGACGGCGACGTTCTCCGCGACGTCCTCCCAGGCGAGATTGAAGACTTCGCCGGTGGTCGAGTAGCCGAGCGGCGGCACGAGCACGATGTCGGCGACGTCGAGGTGGCTGGAAAGTGCGGCCGCATCCACCTTGCGCACCGCGCCGGTGAAGAGGAAGTCGACGCCCTTGCGCACGCCGATCGGGCGCGCGGTGATGTAGTTGCCCGAGACGACGCGGATCTGCGCCCGCGCCATGGGCGAGTTCGGCAGGCCCTGCGAGAGCAGCGCCTCGATCTCGACGCGCAGCACGCCGGCGGCGTGCTTGACCGCGGTGAGCGCGCCGTCATCGGTGAT
>DATNCP010000040.1:0-13845 GCA_035607175.1 Burkholderiales bacterium | reverse complement strand
ATGGTCTGCAGGTAGGCGAGGTCGAACACCCGGTCGCCGATGCCCATGAAGCCGAAGATCAGCGCGAGGAACAGCAGCGTCAGCGAGATCGGGATGCCGATGAAGATCGCGCCGAGCATCACCAGCAGCATCACCGCGCCGAGCAGCTCCAGGCCGGTCATACCTCCACCTTCTCGCGGTGCTCGAACTCGCGGCCGAAGCGGATCTGGTACCAGCACTTCAGCGACTCCGACACGCCCTGGACCATGAACAGCAGCGCGGCGAGCGGCACCGAGGCGCGGAACGGCCACAGGATCGGGCGCCACGGCGACTGCTCCGAGGTCTCGCCGATCTGGAACGCGTACCAGGCGTCGTCGACGCTGATGTAGAAAAACGTGATCATCACCGGGAAGAACAGGCACAGATAGGAAATCAGGTCGATCGTGCCCTTCTTGCGCTCCGAGTACCTGTCCCAGAGCATGTCGGTGCGCACGTGCGCGCCCTTGAGCAGCGCGTAGCCGCAGCCGAGCATGAAGGCCGAGCCGTTGGCGATGAAGCTCGTATCCATCACCCAGACCGTCGGCGCGTCGAACAGGTAGCGCGAGAAGCACTCGTAGCTGATCGACACCACCAGGAACAGCATGGCGAGCGACACCAGCTTGCCGGTCGCGTCGGTGAAGCGATCGATCTTGCGGATCGCGGTGTAGAAGCCCGCGGGGAAGTCGTTCTGCACGAAGCCGCGGATTCTATCCGCGATTACTGTCGCCCAGCTTTCGGACCTCGGTGGGTCACGGCGCCGAGGTTCGCCGGGCCGACCAGCGCGACGTATTTCTCCAGCACGCCGGTCACTTCGCGCCGCGGCGGGCGCGGCTTTCTTTTCTTCAGGGAGGTCTTCGCTTCGAGCACGCCCTTGACCGCGTCGATGCGGATCGGATCGCCGTCCCGGAGCAGCGCGAGCGGCCCGCCCGCCGCGGCCTCGGGCGAGACATAGCCGATCATCATCCCGCGCGTTGCGCCCGAGAAACGACCGTCGGTGAGCAGCGCGACCTTCTCGCCGATCCCCTGCCCGTAGAGGAGCGCGGTGACGCCGAGCATCTCGCGCATGCCCGGCCCGCCCTTCGGGCCTTCGTAGCGGATCACGAGGACGTCTCCCGCCCTGCATTTTCTGTTCTTGATGAATTCCGAGCAGCTTTCCTCGGAGTCGAAGACGCGTGCGCGGCCTTCAAAGACCAGCGATTCCAGGCCGGCGACCTTGATCAGCGCGCCGTCGGGCGCAAGGTTGCCCTTGAGCACCACCAGCCCGCCGGTCTTCATGATGGGTTCCCTGCGCACGACAGATCCGTCGGCACCGCTGTGACCAGCCAGCGCCTTTTCCAGAGTGGTTCCCTCTAAAGTCAGGCAGTCACCATGCAACGCATCTCTTTTCAATAATTCCTTGAGAACAGCAAGAACGCCGCCGGCAGCATGCAGGTCCTTCGCGAGGTAGCGTCCGCCGGGTTGCAGGTCGGCGATCAGCGGCGTTCGCTTCGCGACGCGCCCGAAGTCGTCGAGCGTGAAGCGGATCCCTGCCTCGTGCGCGATCGCCGGCAAGTGCAGCGCGGCGTTGGTCGAGCCGCCGGTCGCGGCGACGGCGGCGGCGGCGTTCTCGAGGCTCTTCTTCGTTACGAGCTGGCGCGGCAGCGGTCCGCCGTCCTTCAGCAGGCGCATGACCGCCCTGCCGGCTTCCCGTGAAAGGGAATTCCTGGATTCGGAAACGGCAGGCAGCGTTGCCGAGCCCGGCATCGCGAGGCCGAGCGTTTCGGCGACCATCGCCATGGTATTGGCGGTGAACTGGCCCGGGCATGAGCCGAGCGTCGGCAGGCAGGCCTGCTCGAGCTCGGTGAGTTCGCTCTCTTTCAGCCTGCCGGCCATCACCGCGCCGACGCCTTCGTAAGCGTCGAGCACGGTGACGTCGCGGCCGCGCCAGGTGCCCGGCAGCGCCGCGCCGCCGTAGACGAAGACCGACGGCACGTCGAGCCGCACCATCGCCATCATCATCCCCGGCAGGGTCTTGTCGCAGCCGGCGAAGCCGACCAGCGCATCGTAGGCATGGCCGCGCACCACCGCCTCGACGCCGTCGGCGATGATCTCGCGCGAGACCAGCGAATAGCGCATGCCGCCGTGATTCATCGACATCGAGTCGGCGACCGAGATCGAGGCAAAGTCGAACGGCACGCCGCCCGCGTCGCGCACGCCGCCGCAGGCCTCGCGCGCGAATGCGCCGAGCAGCGCGTTGCACGGCGTCACCCGGCCGTCGGTCGAAGCGACGCCGACGAAGGGCTTCTTCAGGTCGCCGCCTTTCACGCCGAGCGCCCCGAGAAACGCCCGGTGCGGGGCGCGATCCAGCCCCTCGACGGTGATGCGCGACGGCAACTTCTTCGTCATACTCATGTCGCAGGTATTCTAAAGACAGGAGGAGAGGATGCTTCGAAGTGTTGTCGCATTGCTGCTCGCGCTGGCCGGTGTTTCTTCCACCTGGGCGCAGAGCTATCCCGCGCGGCCGGTCAAGATCGTGGTGCCGTTCGGCACCGGCGGCCCCGCCGACATCTACGGCCGCTTCATCGCCGCGAAGCTGACCGATTCGCTCGGCCACCCGTTCGTCGTCGAGGACCGGCCCGGCGCCGGCTCGATCGTCGGCAGCGACGCGGTCGCGAAATCCGCGCCCGACGGCTACACCCTGCTCGTCATGTCGAACACGCACACGGTCAACGAGACGCTGGTGCCGAAGAAGCCCTTCGACCTGATGAAGGATTTCGCGCCGATCACCGGCATCAACTATTCCGACCTGATGATGGTGATCCACCCGTCGGTGCCGGCGCAGAACCTGAAGGAGTTCATCGCCTACGCGAAGGCGAACCCGGGCAAGCTCAACTACGCATCTTCGGGCACCGGCACGCCCTATCACATGGCCGGCGAGCTGTTCAAATCCATGGCGGGCGTCGACATCGTGCACGTGCCGCACAAAGGCAGCGACCAGGCGCGCACCGCGATCCTCGGCGGGCAGGTGCAGATGATGATCGATGCCATCACCACCATGAACGCCAACGCGAAGGCCGGCAAGGTGCGCGCGCTCGGCACGACCGGCGCGAAGCGCTCGCCGGTGTCGCCGGACGTGCCGACGGTCGCCGAAGCGGGCGTGCCGGGATACGAAACGACGATCTGGCTCGGCCTGATGGCGCCCGCCGGGACGCCGCGCCCGGTTCTCGAGAAGCTGAACGCCGAGGTCAACAAGATCCTCGCTTCGACCGAGGTCCGGGAGACGTGGGGCAAGCAGGGCGCGCAGCCGATGGGCATGTCGATCGACGCGTTCGACAAGTTCCTGCGCGCCGACGTCGCCAAGTGGGCGAAGGTGGTGAAGGCCTCGGGCGCCAAAGTCGACTAGTCCGTTAGGAGCATGGCAGTCTCCCAACGGCGTTGAATCTCCGCCGTCGGGTGAAACACGGCCCGGGCAGCATGCCCGGATGCCCGCCGTCCTCGTCCTCGGCGACTACCGGCAGACGATCACCGTCGTGCGCTCGCTCGGGCGCGCGGGCCTGCGGGTCATCCTCGGCAGCGACGACCCGGAAAGCTCCACGGCGCGCTCGCGCCACGTCGCCGCGTCAGAATGCTTCCACGACGGCGACCAGGACCGGCCGCCGGCGGGCCTCGAGAGCTGGTTGCGTACCCACCGTCCCGCCTATGTCTTTCCGGTCGGCGAGACGCAACTGCGGCAGGTGCTCGCGGCGCCGCGCCTGCTGGCGCTTTCCACCTGGGTCATGCCTGAAGCGGCGACGGTACGCCGCTGCCTCGACAAGCGCGTCTTGTTCGACCTCGCTCCCGCGATCGGCATGCCGATCGCGCCGTGGCTGCAGTGGGCGGGCGCGCAGGCATGGCGCGAAGCCGCGCGCCGCTTCGGCTTTCCGGTGGTGGTGAAGCGCAAGGATTCCTCCTCCCACCTGCGCGACAAGAAGGCGTTGATCCTCGGCGGCGAGGCGGAGCTGGACAGCGTGCTCGCCGAGATCAGCGCGAGCGGCGACGCGCAATCGTTCGTCCTGCAGAAATTCGCGGACGGCGTGCGGCACAACTGCCATTTCGCCGCGGACGGCGGGCGCATCGTCGCCTACCTGCAGCAGGAAGTCCTGCGCACCGACGAAGCCGACGGCACCGGCATCGGTCTGGAAGGCGTCTCGGTCGCACCCTCGCCGGAGCTGCGCGCGTACTGCGAGCGGCTTCTCTACCGGCTCGGCTACAGCGGCATCGGCTGCATCCAGTTCCTCGTCGATCCCGCGACCGGCGCTGCGAGCTTCCTCGAGCTCAATCCCCGTCTCGACAGCACTGCGGCGCTCGCCTGCCGGCTCGGCTACGACTTTCCGCGCCTGGCGATCGAGATCGCGGCGCGCACGCGCCCGGCGCCGTTCAAAGAGCCGTACCCGACGGGCCGTCACTACCACTGGCTCTACGGCGACCTCAACGCCTGGCGCCAAGGCAAGATCCCGCTGCCGGTGCTCGTGCGCTCGGCACTGCGCGGGTACGACCTGAGCCTCGACTGGCGCGATCCCGCGCCTGGCCTGCACCTCCTGTGGCGCAAGCTCGCCGAGGCGACACGCAAGCGCATGCACGCGCCTGCGCCGAAGCACGCATGAATCCGGCTCGCGCGCACAACATCGACGACCTGCGCGCAGCGGCCCGCCGCCGGCTGCCGCGGGTGGTGTTCGACTACCTGGAGGGCGGCGCCGAGGACCATGTCAGCGCGCGCGCCAACCGCGAGAGCTTCGAGGCGCTCAGCTTCGCGCCGCGGACCCTGGTCGACGTCTCGCGGCGCACGCTCAAGACCTCGGTGCTCGGCCTGCCCTTCGACGCGCCCTTCGGCATCGCGCCGGTGGGCGCCGCCGGCGTCTGCTGGCATGACGCGGAGGTCGCGATGGCGCGAGCTGCGCGAGCGGCCAACCTGCCGTTCGTACTCTCGACCCATTCCTTCGTGCCGGTCGAGCGTGTCGCTTTCGAGGCCGGCGGCCCGCCGTGGTATCAGCTCTACATGCCGACGCAGCGCGACGTCGCGGAGGCAATGCTGAAGCGCGCCTTCGATGCTGGCTGCGAAGTGCTGGTGCTCACCACCGACGTGCCGGTTGGCGGCAACCGCGAGTACAACGACCGCAACGGCTTCGGCATGCCGCTGCGCGTCGGCGCGCGAGCGGTCGTCGACGCGCTCGCGCATCCGCGCTGGCTCGCCGGCGTCTACCTCCGCTCGCTCCTGCTGCGGCCGCTGCCGCACTGGGGCGACCGGCGCGACCGCGCCTGCTGGGACGACGTCGCCTGGCTGCGCAGCCGCTGGCCGCGCAAGCTCGTGGTGAAGGGCATCCTCGGCGTCGACGACGCGCGTCTCGCGCTCGAGCATGGCGCCGACGGCATCTGCATCTCGAACCATGGCGGGCGCCAGCTCGACGGCGCGCCAGCGCCGCTCGCAGTGCTGCCCGAGATCGTCGCCGCGGTCGGTCCGCACACCACGATCATCGTGGACGGCGGCGTGCGCCGCGGCGCCGATGTCGTCAAGGCGCTCGCGCTCGGCGCCGACCTGGTGCTCGCTGGCCGCGCGCCGCTTTACGGCGCCGCCGCAGCCGGCGAGAGCGGCGTGCGGCGGGCGCTGCAGATCCTCAAGACCGAAACCGACCGGGTCCTGGCGCTGCTCGGCTACGCCTCGATCGAGGAACTCGGTCCGCACGTCCTGCAGGGACTTCACAGGTCCTCGCCGCAAGCACGGCCGGCAAAGGTGGTCAGACTGCCGCTGGGTTAGACTCGGCGGCATGAGCAGGGTATTGGCCGCGTGCGCGCTTTCCGCCTGGATCATCGCCGCCCAGGCGCAGGGCACAAGCGCGCCGCAGCCGCCGCCGATTCATTCGCCCGGCCAGACCCCCATTACCGCCCAGCCCTCGCAGCGCGGCAACATCGCGCCGCTGGTCGACATCCGCATCCAGGGCGAAGGGATCCGCTTGCCCGCGGGCGTGGGCGAGCCGCCCGACGAGAAGCCGGCCGAGAAAACGCCGCCGAAGCCGCCGGCAAAGTAGCTATTCCGCGCGGATGTTGGCGCCGCGCGCGATTTCGCTGAACTGCCGCAAGTCGTTTCTGATCAATTCATCGAACCGGGCAGGCGTGGTGGGTCGCGGCTCGATACCGATCGGCAGCCAGCGCTCGCGCGTCGCCGCGCTGGCGAGCACCTTGCCCGCGTCGGCGCTGATCTTCTCGATGAGCGCGCGCGGCACTGCCGCGGAGGTCAGCAGGCCGAACCAGAGCGTCGACTCGTAGCCCGGCACGCCCGCTTCCTCGACGGTCGGCACCTGCGGCAGCAACGCGTCGCGCTCGCGCGACGAGACCGCGAGAGCGACCAACCTTCCGTCCTTGATCGGGCCGACCGCGTTGGCGATCGGCGCCATGAAGAACTGCACCCGACCGGTGACCGTCTCCGACAGCGCCTCCGGAATTCCCTTGAACGGCACGTGCACCACATCGATCGCCGCGCGCGCTTTGAGGATCTCGGCGGCGAAGTGCGTGCCGCTGCCGACACCGGCCGAGGAGAAGTTGAAGGTTCCGGGTTTCGCCCTGATCTCCTGCAACAAGTCCTTCAGCGTCGAAATGCGAAGGGACGGAGAAACCACGAGCACATATTTCGAGCTTCCCGTTTGGGTAATGCCGCTCAGATCTTTGGTCTCGTAGGGCAGCTTGCCGGAAATTGCCGGCGCCGCGGCGTGCGCCGAGGAAACCGAGAGCAGCGTGTAGCCGTCCGGCGTCGCGCGCGCGACCATCGCCGCGGCAACCGAACCACCCGCGCCGGGCCGATTCTCGACGATCACCTGCTGCTTCCAGATCGTGCCGAGCTCCTGCGCGAGGTAGCGGGCGGTAATGTCCGGCCCGCCGCCGGGCGTAAAACCGACCACGATGCGCACCGGCTTTTCGGGATAATCGGCGCATGCCGCCGCGGCGACCACGCAGCCCGCAATGAAAGAGAGCACTCTCTGGCTGATCATCTTCCTTGTCCTCGCCGTGGGTGGGCTCGCGGGCATGTTCCTCTTCGGCTGGCGGCGCCGCAAGGAGAAGCCGCCGCCGGGCGTGAAACCGCTGCCGCCAGAGGACGACTGGAAATGAAGCGCCTTTTCGCGTTCCTGCTGCTTGCCGCCTGCGCCGGGATTTCGGCCGCGCAGTCCTACCCGTCGCGGCCGGTTCGCTTGATCGTCCCGTTTCCCGCGGGCTCGACGCCCGACATCGTCGGCCGCGCGCTCGGGCAGAAGCTCGCCGAAGCGTGGGGACAGCCGGTGGTGATCGACAACCGGCCCGGCGCCGGCGCCAACATCGGCACGGCCGAGGTCGCGCGCGCCGCGCCAGACGGCTACACGCTGCTCATCGGCAGCAACGGTCCGATCGCGATCAACAAGGCGCTCTACGCAAACCTGCCGTTCGATCCGGACCGGGACCTGAAGCCGCTTTCGCTGCTCGCCGCGGCGCCGCAGATCCTCGCCGTGCATCCCTCGGTGCCCGCAAACGACCTGAAGCAGCTCGTCGACTATGCGCGCGCCAACCCCGACAAGCTTTCGTACGGCTCGGTCGGGTCGGGGAGCGCTTCGCACCTGACCATGGAGCTGTTCAAGTCGCAGGCGCGCGTTTCGCTCGTGCACGTACCGTACAAGGGTTTCCCGCCGGTCGTGACGGACCTGCTTTCCGGCCAGCTGCATGCGACCTTCGCCATCGTCCCGGCCGTGCTGCCGCAGATCCGCGCCGGCAGGCTCAAAGGCCTGGCCGTCACGAGCGAAACGCGCACCGCGCTCGCGCCCGACATCGCCACGGTTTCCGAGCAGGGCTTTCCCCGCTTCGATGCGACCGCGTGGCAGGGATTGTTGAGCCCTGCGGGGATACCTGCGGACGCCGCGGACATCATTTCACGGGAAACGCAAAAGGCCATGCAGCTGCGCGAAGTGCGCGAGCTGCTGGGAAAGCAGGGGTTCGAAGTGATCGGCAGCTCGCCGCAGTTCTTCGCGGACTTCATCCGCGCCGAGCGCGAGAAGTGGACGAAGGTCATCCGGGACACCGGCGCTAAGGCAGAGTAAAGAGCTCCTGGCTGCCCTCGACGTCCTTCAGCTCGTGGCGGCCGAGCGAGGCAAGCTTGCCCTGGTAGCTCCCGGCGAATGCGCTCGAGACGACCACCGCCTTGCCGAGCGTCTTGCACATGCTCTCGACGCGCGCCGCTTCGTTCGCCGAGCCGCCGATGACGGTGAACTCCAGCCGCTCGCGCACGCCGATGTTGCCGTAGGTCACCTCGCCGAGATGCAGGCCGATGCCGAACCGGATCGGCGTCTCGCCGGGATGGGCGCGGTTGGTCTCGTCGACGCACTGGCAGGCGAGCTTCGCGGCCTCGATCGCTCGCCGGCACGCCTCGGCGGGATCGGCGGCCGAGGTCCAGTGCCCGGCGCTCGCGCCGGCGATCGGAAAAATGGCGAGCACGGCGTCGCCGATGAAGCGCAGCACTTCGCCGCCCTGCTTGATCACCGCGCCCGCGAGGCAATCGAAGTAGCGGTTGAGCATCGCCAGGTAGTCGTCCTTCGCCATCGACTTGGAGAGCATGGTCGAGCTGCGCAGGTCCGAGAACCAGATCACGCTATGAATGTGCTCGCCGTCGCCGTGCTTCACCTGGCCGGCGAGCACGCGGTCGCCGGTGTGATGGCCGAGATAGGTCTTGAGCAGCGTCATCGCCGTGCGCCGCTGCGCGAACACTTCGAAGAAGCGCGCGAGTCCCGGCAGCACCTCGAAGACGCGCCCGAGGTGGTCGGTGGAGAAGCCGCCGGGCGCGAACGAGGTCATCGACATGACGTTCATCTGGCCGTCGGAGAAGCGGAACGGCATGGCGACGTAGTCGGTGGCGTTCTCGGCCTTCAGGTCGCGCACCACCGGGAAGTCGAGCTTGGTGTCCGGGTGCTCGATCCGGCGGCGCACCCCGCCGGCACCGCGCAGGATGAGCGCGAACGGGCTGTCCTTGAAGCGCGGCGTGTGCAGGATGTCGTGAGGCTCGTGGATCGTTCTCGCGCCGGCGTCGTCGCGCCACACCAGCACCGTGGCGAACACCTGCGGATGCAGCGCCGGGATGATGATGGTCATGCGCGAGACCGGCACGCCCGCCTTCTGCAGGCAGCGGCAGAACTGGTTCATCAGCTCTTCCTCGCTGCCGATCTTCCAGGCATCGGCGAGCAGCCAGCCGGCGATGCTGTTGGCGTGCATGCTCGGGGCGACTTCGAGGTGCGGCGCCTCGTCCTCGCCGTCGTAGATCGCGCCGACGCGCGTGGGGTAGAAGGCCATGTGCTCGCGGATCGGCACCGCGTCGTCGTACGGGTCCTCGTAGGACCACGCCGCGTTCTCGGAGCGCTCCCCGCCGACCTTCAGCGTCCAGTAGCTCGCGTCGCCCTTGAACGGGCAATGCGTCGTGTGCGCGGTCTTCTCGAACAGCTCGAGGCGCACGTCGGCGCGGGGGAAGTAGAACACCGGCGAATGCCGCGTCTCGTGCAGCACGAGCGCGCGCGACGAATCCGCGACCGCCGCGCCGTTGAACTCGACCCGCGCGCGACGCGGATTCCTCTCGAAGCGGATCTCGTAGCCCTGCTCCTGCCGGCCCTTCATGGTCCCCTCAGCGGTAGATCAGGATCGCTTCGCGTTCGTCGCGCCAGGCCTGCTCTTCCTGACGCGCCTCGGCGTCGAGGTCGCCGGGCCGGGCGCCGGCGTCGTCCACCCACCGCCGCAGCCGCTCGCCGCCGTTGATGACGTCGATCGCCGCCTTGCCCTGCTCGTACTCGTAGGCGAAGTCGCGCCACAGCGGGTACTCGGGGCGCAGCGCCCGCAGCGCCTTGAAAGCGAGCGCCATCAGCCGCCATGGGCGGAACGCCGCGTGCTCGTAGGCCGCGTCCTCGACGTGGATCTGCAGCCCGCTGCAGAGCTTGCCGACGTGCTTGTGGAAGGTCGGCTCGAACCAGCAGGGACGCAGGCGGCAACCGCGCAGCCAGTCGCCGGCGAGCGCGGTCATCTTTTTCAGGAGCTGATCGCTATCCAGGTCCGGCGCACCGAACAGCTCCAGCGGGCGCGTCGTGCCGCGCCCTTCCGAAAGCGTCGTCCCCTCCAGCATCACCGTGCCGGGATAGCAGCGCGCCATCCAGAGGTTCGGCGCGTTCGGGCTCGGGTTGACCCAGGTGCGCTCGCCGAGCGGCCAGCCGAAGCCCGGCGCCTTCCCCGGCTGCCAACCTTCCATCGTCACGACCTCGAGGCCGACGTCGAGCTTCAGGGCCTGCACGAACCAGCGGGCGAGCTCGCCGAGCGTCAACCCGTGGCGCATCGGCAGCGCTCCCGCGCCGACGAAGCTCTCCCAGCCCGGCCGCAGGCGCAGCCCTTCGATCTCGCGCCCGGCGGGATTCGGCCGGTCGAGGACCCAGACGCTCTTGCCATGCCGCGCGGCCTCCTCGAGCACGTAGCGCAGCGTGGTGACGAACGTGTACACGCGGCAGCCGACGTCCTGCAGGTCAACGAGCAGCACGTCGAACGACTCCATCATGCGTTCGGTCGGGCGGCGCACCTTGCCGTAGAGGCTGTAGACCGGGATGCCGTGCACGGGGTCGGTGAAGTCCGCCGACTCGATCATGTTGTCCTGCTTGTCTCCGCGCAGGCCGTGTTGCGGGCCGAACGCGGCGCTCAGCCTGATCTCCGGCAGCGCGGCGAGCGCGTCGAGCGTATGCACCAGCTCGCGCGTTACCGATGCCGGGTGCGCGAGCAGCGCGACGCGCTTGCCGGCAAGCCGCCCGCGCAGCGCGCGGTCCTCGATCAGGCGATCGACGCCGAATTTCATGCCACCTCGAGCGCGAAGGCGCGGCGATAGTGGAAGTCAGGCTTGCCTGGCGCGTGCCGTAGCGCCCAGTAGGACAGCCCGCCGTTCTTTTCCTCGATCACCGCGGACAGGCCCACTCGCAGGCGGCCCTTTGCCGCAATTCTGGCGTCGAGCTTCAGCGTGCTGTCCGATCGCCGGACCTGGATTCGTGGACGGGGCGCCCTGCCGTTCCCCCGGAGACGATATTTCCGGAACAGATAGCCTGCCCATTCACCGGAGGGCGCGAGGTTGTATTCGCGATAGGCGCGCGATCCCTTGCGGGCGAGGAACACCTCGAAGCAGGTGTTGCGCCAAAGCCCCTCGACGAATCGTGGCGGGCGGCGGCCGGGAATGCGCAGGCGGTCGAGATCGGCGTCGAGGAGGAAGCTCACGGCGAGCGCGCCGGACGGCGTTCTGCCGATCCGCGCCCGAAGGCTACGAATGGCGCTGCTGCGGGACCCGGGATGACGCTTGAGCGAGGCCGCCGGCAAGCGAAGGCAGGATCAGCCCCAGATGAGCCAGAAGCCGGCGCCGAACAGCAGCGGCAGGACGAAAGCGAAGCGGGCGATGGTCTTGATGCGCAGCCGCGCGACCTCGTCGAGCTCGGGCTTGCGATGCAGCTTCTCGGCGCGCTCCTTCGCATCCTTGCTCAGCATCAGGTACTCGAGCGCCACCAGAACGATGCCGATGACCCCGCCGAGGATTGCACCCTTGATCGCCTCATCCATAGATCGCTCTAGCCTAACATAAGCTACAAGGCGACGATCTCCACCCAGTTCCCGCCCCGGCCGCCGGGAAACTGCCGCGCGGCGCCGAGCGAACCGTCGCCGTTGATCGGGTGCACCGAGACCGTGGTCGATTTCTCGCCGCTCGAGACGAGGAACTTTCCCTGCGGATCGATGGCGAAGCCGCGCGGCTGCTTCTCGGTCTGCGTCGCACCCAGCCACGCGAGCTTGCCGCTTGCCGCATCCACCTTGAAGGCGCAGAGCGAATTGCTGGTGCGCTCGGAGGTGTAGAGAAACCGCCCGTCGGGACTGAGATGGATGTCGGCGGCCCAGACGTCCTTGTCGCGCTCGCGCGGCGGCGCGTCCGGCCCGCGCGGCGCGCCGGGGCGCAGGCCGGTCACCATCGGCGCGGTCGAGATCTCGTTCAGCACGCCGTCGTCCAGCGAAAACGTCGTCACGCTTCCCAGGAGCTCGCTCAGCACATAGAGGAAGCGGTTGTCCCCCGAGAAAACCAGGTGGCGCGGCCCGGTCCCCGCCTTCATCTGGACCGGCTTCCCCTGGCGCAGGGTTCCCGCCTCGAGCGCGAACGGGAAGATCTGGTCGGTACCGAGGCAGGGGACGAAGACGAACCGGTTCGAGCGGTCGGCCACGATGGCGTGGGCGTTGCGTCCCACCGGGATGACCTGCCGGGGCTCGGCCGCCACCCGGCCATCGGCTCCCACCTCGTTCACGCTGACCAGGTGACCGCCGTAGGACGCCCCGAACAGGAGCCGCCCCGTCCGGTCGAGGGACAGGTAGGGGAAGCTTTCGGCCAGCGGCGATACCGAGTGGGGAGTCAGCGCCCCGGAGGCGGGATCGATGCCGAAAACGTGCACCGAGAAGGGCTTGGAGCGCACCGCAGCATAGAGGCGGCGCCGGTCCGGGCTGACCGCGAGCGGCGCGACCGATGCCGCCGCCTTCGCCCTCCCCCCGGGAACGAGCTCCCCTGCGTTGAGGCGGTAAGTCACGATCTCGCCGTCCTCGGCGTTGGCGACGTATGCGACTATCGGCATGGACCCTCCGTCCGGCGGGAAAAGTAGCAGCGCGAGAAGTAGTTAACAACCCATAAACCGCTGTTCTGCAGTAGGCTGTCGATGGAGCGGGAAGCGAGGGGGCGGGGGGCCATGAGAGTCAACACAACGCTGGTCATCAACCCGAAGGGCGGTTCGGGGAAGACCACCGTTGCCACCAACCTCGCGAGCTACTTCGCCTCCAAGGGCGTCAGCACCGCCATCCTCGATTTCGATCCGCAGGGCTCGAGCCTGAACTGGCTGCGCCAGCGGCCGCTGCAATCCCCGAAGATCCACGGCGCCAACGGCGCGCCGCAGAAGACCGGCCTGCGCACGGTGCAGATGCACGTGCCGCCGGGCATCGAGCAGCTCATCATCGACGCGCCCGCCGGCGCCTCCGGCATGCTGCTGCACGAGATGCTGATGCGCGCGCACTCGATCCTGATTCCGGTCGCGCCCTCGGCGATCGACATCCACGCCACCGCCAATTTCATCCGCGACCTGCTGCTCAAGGGCATGATCCGCCAGCGCAACATCCGCCTCGCGGCGTGCGCCAACCGCGTGCGCAGCTCGATGCCGGTCTACCAGCCGCTCGAGCGCTTCCTCGCCTCGCTCAGCCTGCCGATGCTCAGCCGCGTCATGGATTCCGACGTCTACCTGAAGAGCGCCGAGACCGGCGTCGGCGTGTTCGAGATGGAGTTCGCCCAGTCGGCCGCCGAGCGCCAGCAGCTCATGCCGGTCGTCGAGTGGATCGAGAGCCTGCCGGTCAAGGTCGACCCGAGAATCCCGCAGCCCCGCCCGTCGGTGCTCGCCTCGATCCCCGGGCGCGCCGACCTGCGCGTCATCACGACGAGTATTCCGGCTTTTCTGACGAAAGCTTCCTGAAGGCCCGCTTCATCGCGTTCACCTGGGCGAGGTAGGCCTGGGCATCGTGTTCCCCGCATCGCTGCGCTTCCAGCCGCACGCTTTCGCCGCAGAGGTGGATCAGCGCCGCGAGGTCCTGCCTCTGCTGCAGAGTCGCGCCCTTCAGGTTCCGCCGCTGCACCGCGCGGTCGAGGAATGCCGAGGTCATCTCGACCGCGTGGCTCGGGACGGTGCGCATGTAGAGAAAGTTGAACCAGCAATCTTCGGTCGCGATGTGCTTGTGGACGCACAGGCGGCGGGCATCCTGGAATCGGGCATCGGTGAT
>DATNCP010000033.1:0-8142 GCA_035607175.1 Burkholderiales bacterium | reverse complement strand
CTCTTCAGGAATTGCGCCACCGCCAGCGCGTTGGCGCAGTGGCGCTCCATGCGCACGTGCAGCGACTCGAGGCCCTGCAGCAGCGGCCAAGCGTTCATCGGCGAGAGCGCCGGGCCGAAGGTACGCATGATTTCCATCCGCGCCTTCATTGTGAAGCCGAAGTCGCCGAAGGTCTCGTGGAAGATCACGCCGTGATAGCCGGGCGAGGGCGTGGTGAACTCCCGGAACTTGCCGTTGCCCCAGTTGAACTTGCCCGACTCGACGATCACGCCGCCCATCGTGGTGCCGTGGCCGCCGATGTACTTGGTCGCCGAGTGCACCACGATGTCGGCGCCCCATTCGAGCGGACGGCACAGGTAGGGCGAAGGCACGGTGTTGTCGACCACCAGCGGAATCTCGGCCTCGTGCGCGATCTTCGCCAGGGCCTCGATGTCGACGATGTTGATGAGCGGGTTGCCGAGCGTCTCGGCGTAGAGGAGCTTGGTATTTTTCTTGATCGCCTTGCGAAAGTTCTCGGGATCGTCGGGCGCGACGAAGGTCGTCTCGATGCCGAGCTTCCGCAAGTTGACGTGCAACAGCGTGTGCGTGCCGCCGTAGAGCGTCGACGCCGAGACGATGTGGTCGCCCGAGCTGCAGAGGGTCAGGAGCGCGGTCGCCTCGGCCGCCTGTCCGGTGGCGGTGGCGAGCGCCGAGCGCCCGCCCTCGACCGCCGCCAGTCGCTCCTCCAGCACCGCCACCGTCGGGTTGGAGATGCGCGAGTAGACGTTGCCGAAGGTCTGCAGGTTGAACAGGCTCGCCGCGTGCTCCGCCGAATCGAAGACGAACGAGGTGGTCTGGTAGATCGGCGCGGCGCGCGCGCCGGTCGCAGCGTCGGGGATCTGCCCGGCGTGCAGGCAAAGCGTCTCGATACCGAACTTGCGGTCAGCCATGGTCTTTCACCGGCGCCGATTCACTCCTTCGAATCGGGTTCGGGACGCTCCGGGGATGGTTCGGGATTGGCGGCAGAGCGGCGGTAAGTCGAAGGCGGAACGCCGACCTGGTTGAGGAAGAAGCGCGTGAAGTTGCTCTGCGCGGAGAAGCCCAGCTCGGCGGCGACCTCGGCGATCTTGCCGCGCCCCGAGGACAGGCGCGAGATCGCGGTCTCGACGCACAGCATGTCGAGGTAGGCGCGCGGCGAGAAGCCGGTGCAGATCTGGAACAGGTCGTAGAAGCGCGAGCGCGACAGGCCGACCTGGCTCGCGAGCTCGTCGATGCTCAGCTCCTTGTTCGGATGCGCGCGCAGCAGCGCGATGGCGCGGCGGATGCGGCTGTCCTCGAAGCGCGAGCCGCGCCAGAGCGGCGACGAGGAGCGGCGCTTGGCGAGATAGGTCTCGACGATCGAGAGCAGCAGCTCCTGCAGCATGAACTCCAGCCGCTCGGTCGACAGGAAGCGGTCGTTCAGCACCTCGACGGCCAGGGTATCGGCGAGCTGGCGGATGCGCGGCGTGACGAGCTCGCGCAGCTGCGGGAAGGGACGCGCGTCCTCGGCCTCGAAAGCGGCCGGGAAGCTCGCGCGCAGCCAGTCCCCCGCGGCGTGCAATTCGAGGGCGCGCGAAGCGCCGAGGCTGACGTGCAATTCACCGGGGTTGAGGAGCAGGATCTCTTGCGCGCCCTGCTCGAGGACGATGGCGGGGTCTGCCTGCGCGCGGATTTCGTCCTGCGGGGCGAGGTCGGTCAGCAGCAGCCGCCCGAATCTCCCCTCGAACAACCGGACCGTCCTCCCCATACGGCAGGATACCTCAAGGATCGGGGCCGAGGACAGGTTCTGACCTTGCCTGACGGTCAATACGCGAGCCAGCGAGGGCGCTTCGCAGAGATTACGCGGGTATTCACGCCGACCCAGTTGAGGCCGCCGAAGAGCCGGCCGTGCTCGATCTTCACGCAGCGGTCCATGACCGCCTCAAGGCCGGCGGCCCGCGCCTTGGCGGCCGCGGCTTCGTTCTTCACGCCGAGCTGCTGCCAGAGGACCTTCGCGCCGATGGCGATGGCTTCCTCCGCGATTGGCATAACGTCATTACTTTTCCGGAAGATGTCGACCAGGTCGACCTTCCCCGGGATGTCGCGCAGCGACTTGTAGCACTTCTCGCCGAGGATCGACTCGTATTTCGGGTTCACCGGGATGACGCGGTAGCCGTGCTCCTGCATGTACTTGGCGGCGAAATAGCTCGGCCGGAACCAGTCGGCGGACAGGCCGACCACGGCGAGCGTGCGGCTCTCGCGCAGGATGCGGCGCAGCGTATTGATGTCGTCCATGGGCCGGATACTATAGGCAAATGAAATCCGACTTGAAGACCCGCCACGGCGGAAAAATCCTCGCCGACGCGCTGCTCGCTCAGGGTACGCGCATCGCTTTCGGCGTTCCGGGGGAGAGCTACCTGCCGGTCCTCGACGGCATGTACGACGTGCGCGATCGCTTCTCCTTCGTCATCTGCCGGCAGGAAGGCGGCGCCTCCTACATGGCCGAGGCCTACGGCAAGCTCACCGGCGAGCCCGGCGTGCTGTTCGTGACGCGCGGCCCGGGAGCGACCAACGGCGCGATCGGCGTGCACACCGCGCTGCAGGACTCGACGCCGATGGTGGTGTTCATCGGCCAGGTGCCGAACGAGTTCGCCGAGCGCGAGGCGTTCCAGGAGATGGACTACCGGCGCATGTACGGCCAGATGGCCAAGTGGGTGGGGCAGATCGACCGCGTCGAGCGCATCCCCGAGTACGTGAGCCATGCGTTCCACACCGCCTGCGCCGGACGCCCCGGCCCGGTGATCCTCGCCCTTCCGGAAGACACGCTGTTCGGCCAGGCGGCGGTCGCGGACGCGCCTCGCTATCACAAGGTTCGCCCGGCGCCTGCGCCGGAGGCGATGACCGAGCTGAAGAAGCTCCTCGACGGCGCCCAGAAGCCGTTCGTGCTGCTGGGAGGCGGCGGTTGGGATCAGCCCGCCACCCGGAAAATCCAGAAATGGGCGGAAGGCAACGGCCTTCCCGTCGGCACTTCCTTCCGCTGCCAGGACCTGTTCGACAATCGCAGCGCGAGCTACGCCGGCGACGTCGGCATCGGCATCAACCCGAAGCTCGCCGAGCGGGTGAAGCAGGCCGATGTGCTGCTCGTCATCGGCGCGCGCCTCGGTGAGATGACGACCGGCGCCTACAGCCTGGTCGAGGCGCCGCTGCCCCGCCAGACGCTGGTGCACGTGCACGGCGGCGCCGAGGAGCTCGGCCGCGTCTACCGGCCGGCGCTCGCGATCAACTCCGGCATGGCGCAATTCGTGGATGCTCTTTCACCGCTCTCTTTTTCCAGGCCGCAATGGAAAGCGGATACGGAAGCGCTGCGCAAGGACTATCTCGAGTGGACCGCGCCGCGGCCGATGCCGGGCAAGCTGCAATACGGCGAGGTGATCCGCTGGCTCTCCGAGCACCTGCCCGAGGACGCGATCGTCGCCGGCGGCGCCGGCAACTTCGCCGGCTGGCTGCACCGCCACTTCCGCTACAAGGGCTTCCGCACGCAGCTCGGCTCGACCAACGGCTCGATGGGCTACGGTTACCCGGCCGCGGTCGCCGCGAAGCTCGCGGAGCCCAAGCGCACGGTGCTCGGGCTCTGCGGCGACGGCGACTTCCTCATGACCGGGCAGGAGATCGCCACCGCCGCGCAGTACGGCGCGAATTTCGTCGCGCTGGTGGTGAACAACGGCATCTACGGCACGATCCGCATGCACCAGGAGCGCGAATATCCCGGCCGCGTGTACGGCACCGATCTCAAGAATCCGGACTTCGCGGCCTACGCGCGCGCCTTCGGCGGGCACGGCGAGACGGTCGAGCGCACCGAGGATTTCGCGCCGGCCTTCGAGCGCGCCTCGCGCTCGGGCAAGCCGGCCCTGATCGAGCTGAAGATCGATCCGGACGCCATCACGCCGGCGACCACGCTCTCCGCGATCCGCGAGAAAGCGATCAAGTCAAAGCAATGAACTTCGGGTCGTCCTGGTGGGCGCGCTCGAACTTGAGGAACTCGTAGTAGCCGCAACGCGGGCTGTCGGGATAGCCGCGGCAGACGCCCGGGCGCGCTTCGTAGGCGCCGCAGCGCCGCGTCTTCTGGTCGAGGAACATGCAGACGCTGTCGAAAATCCGGTCCTTCTGGTGGCGTAGCAGGCGCGCGCCTTCCGCGCTTTGCTTTGTGAAGCGCTCCTCGGCCGCCGTGTAGTCCAGCTCGAAGTGCTTCGCCAGGCGCGCGACGTCGCGCTTCGTGACCTCGATTTCCGGGTAGCTGCAGCAGTACGCCGGACATTTGTTGCATGAGTAGCTTTTCATGAGGCCGCGGATTCTACGCGCACAACATGACGATTTCCGCGTTAACCCTTTCGCTCTGCGGTTCCGTTAAAGCCAACGGGTTCCTAACGAAAAGGGAAGAAGATGAAAACGTTCCTCACTGTAGTGGCGGCAGCGACACTGTTCCTGTCGGCTGCGGCGTTCGCCCACGGCGGCATCGTCGATCTTTCGGTCTATGACCGCACCGAGGGGAGGCGCCTGCCGGTGTACTGGCACGAAGGCCGGGCATGGATCGCCGGACGGCCGGGCAACGAGTACCAGGTCACGCTGCGCAGCCGGCAATCGCAGGACGTGCTCGCCGTGGTCTCGGTGGACGGCGTGAACGTCATCACCGGGCAGACCGCCGATCCCACGCAGAGCGGCTACGTGCTCTCGCCGCGCGGCGGGCTCGACATCCTCGGCTGGCGCAAGAACCTGTCGCAGACCGCGGCGTTCTATTTCACCGCGCTGCCCGACTCGTACGCGGCGCGCACCGGGCGCCCGGACAACGTCGGCGTGATCGGCGTGGCGCTGTTCCGGCGAAAAGTCGAGCCGATACCCCTGCCGCAGCCTTACGGGCAGGTCGCGCCATCGGCCGCGGAGCGCCGGGATTCGCGGAACGAGGCGGGTAGCGGCGCCCGGGCGATGGAAGATCGCCTCGGCACGGGGCACGGCAGGCAGGAGAATTCGCCGGCCGTGCACGTCACCTTCGAGCGCGCAACCAGCACGCCGGCGGAGGTCATCACCCTCTACTACGACAGCTACGCCAACCTGCTCGCGCGCGGCATCGTCCGCGACCCGCTGCGCGCGGCGCCGCAGCCGCGGCCCTTCCCGGGCTTCGTTCCCGACCCCGCGGGGTAAACTCATGGCGAATGGAGGCCCCGGACGAATTGCTCATGCTCGCGTATCGCGACGGAGACGCCGGGGCCTTCGAGACCCTTTACGCGCGCCACCGGGGCGCGCTTTACCGCTTCGTGCTGCGCTCGCTCAAGGATCGGTCCGTCGCCGAGGAACTCTTCCAGGAGGCCTGGATCCGGGTCATCGAAGCGCGTGAGCGCTACGCGGCGAGCGCGCGCTTCAAGACCTGGCTCTACACCATCGCCCACAACCTCCTCGTCGATCACTGGCGCCGCAAGGGGCTGACCCTGGTGGAGCTGAACGATGACGAGCACGCCTCGCCGGACAATCCCGCTCACCAGGTCGAAGCGCGCGAGACCGCGGCGCGTTTCCTGCAGGCCCTGGAGGCATTGCCGCCGGCGCAGCGCGAAGCCTTCCTGCTGCACGAGGAGGGTGAAATGAGCGTGGCGGAGATCGCTGCGGCAACCGGGACCAACGAGGAGGCGGCAAAGAGCCGCCTGCGCTACGCCATGACGAAGCTGAAGGCCGCCGTCGATGAGTGACGATCCGAAAATCTCGCAGCGTTACCGCGAGCTGCCGCGCGAGGAGCCGCCGCGCGCGCTCGACGACGCGATCCTCGCTGCCTCGCGCCGCGCCGTGCAGTCGCGCCCGGCGCCGCTCGTCGCGCCCACCGGGCGCCGCCGCTGGTACGTGCCGGTCGCCGCGGCGGCGGTGATCACCCTTGCGGTCGCGGTCACGCTGCACATCCAGCACGATCGTCCCAGCGAAGAAATCGACGCCGTGGCGCCGGCGATGAAGGTGCAGGAAACGCCGGCGCCGAAGGCCACGGAGCCCGCGCGAGCCGAGAGGAGGGCGCCGCAACCATTCGCCGCGGCGCCGTCCGCACCGGCGCCCGCTGCAGCGCCCGCGGCGTCACCAGCCGCAGAAGCGGAGCCGAGAGGCGACATCGGCGCGGCAAGCTCCGGCGTCCGCGCGTCGCGCGACGAGCGCGTCAGAGCGCAAGCACAGGTGGCGCGGACCGCGATGGAGCAGGGCCCCGAAGTAATCCTCGAGCGCATTGCCGAACTACGCAAGCAGGGCAGGCACGGGGAAGCGGACAAGGCGCTCGCAGAGTTCCGCAAGCGCTACCCCGACTACCGCCTCACGGACGAAATGCGGGCGAAGGTCGAGAAGAAGTAGGAATTCGGGGTCAGGGTCGTAATTCGAATCGCGAAGCTCGAATTGCGACCCTGACCCCGAATTCCAAGGTCAGTGGTGCAGGATCTTGGAGAGGAACTGCTGCGCGCGCTCGGAGCGCGGCGTGCCGAAGAACTCGTCCTTTTTCGCGTCCTCGACGATCCTGCCGGCGTCCATGAAGATGACGCGATGCGCGACCTTGCGCGCGAAGCCCATTTCGTGGGTCACCACCATCATGGTCATGCCTTCCTTGGCGAGGTCGACCATGACGTCGAGCACCTCGTTGATCATCTCCGGGTCGAGCGCCGAGGTCGGCTCGTCGAACAGCATGGCGATCGGGTCCATGGACAGGGCGCGCGCGATCGCGACCCGCTGCTGCTGGCCGCCGGAAAGTTGCCCCGGGTATTTATCCTTGTGAGCGAGCAGGCCGACGCGGTCGAGGAGCTTGAGGCCGCGCTGGCGCGCCTCGTCGACGCCGCGGCCGAGCACCTTGATCTGGCCGAGGGTCAGGTTCTCGGTGACGCTCATGTGCGGGAAGAGCTCGAAGTTCTGGAACACCATGCCGATCCGCGCGCGCAGCTTGGGCAGGTCGGTCTTCGGGTCGCCTACCGAAATGCCGTCGACGGTGATCGTGCCTTTCTGAAAGGGCTCCAGAGCGTTGACGCACTTGATCAGCGTCGACTTGCCGCTGCCCGAGGGGCCGCAGACCACGACCACTTCGCCCTTGGCGACTTCCGTGGAGCAGTCGGTCAGGACCTGGAAACCGCCGTACCACTTGCTGACGTTCTTGAGCGAGATCATCGGATGATGGCGATCCTATCCTGTAGGCGCTTCACGAGCAGGGAGAGCGAGTAGGAGACGATGAAGTAGATCACGGCGACGAACGTGTACATCTCCACCAGCCGGTAGTCGCGGTTCGCCACCTTGGCGGCGGCGCCGAGGAAGTCGGTGGCCGAGATGACGTACACGAGCGAGGTGTCCTGGAAGAGGATGATCGTCTGCGTCAGCAGCACCGGCAGCATGTTGCGGAAAGCCTGCGGCAGCACGATCTGGCCCATGGTCTGCCAGTAGTTGAGGCCGAGCGCATAGCCCGACCACACCTGGCCGCGCGGGATCGACTGGATGCCGGCGCGCATGATCTCGCAGTAGTACGCCGCCTCGAACATGGTGAAAGTGATGACCGCCGACCAGAAGGCGCCGACGGCGATCGGCCGGCTGGCGCCGATGAGCCACGCGCCGATGTAGGGCACGAGGAAAAAGAACCAGAAGATCACCAGCACCAGCGGGATCGAGCGCATCAGGTTGACGTAGGCGCCGGCGATCGCCGACACCGCCTTCATGGACGAGAGCCGCATCATCGCCAGCAGCGTGCCGAAGATGATGCCGCCGGTCATGGCGAGCGCGGTGAGCGTGAGCGTGAACACCATGCCCTCGCGGAAGAGATACCCCAGCGAGCGCTCGATGACGTCGAAGTCGTAGCCGGCGAACATCGTCGCGTTTCCCTAGTGTCCCGCCTGCACGCTGCTTCCGGCCGAGATCAGCCCCGGGACGCGCACCTTCTTCTCCAGCCCGCGCATCAGCAGCACGACGATCAGGTTGGTCAGCAGGTAGATCACCGTCGCCGCGGTGAACGCCTCGAAGACGCGGAAGCTGAACTCCTGCATGGCGCGCGCGCGGCCGGTGAGCTCGAGCAGGCCGATGGTCAGCGCCACCGACGAGTTCTTGATGATGTTCATGAACTCGGAGGTGAGCGGCGGCAGGATGATGCGGAAGGCC
>DATNCP010000026.1:0-7930 GCA_035607175.1 Burkholderiales bacterium | reverse complement strand
CGCGCATGGTGCTCGATCCGCAGCTCGGTTTCGTCGCCGCCGGCCGCACGGCGCGCGAGGCGGCGATCATCGAGGAGCTCTACGACCACACCATCGACGTCATCCTGCGCGCGGAGGCGCTCGGCGGCTGGCGCGCGGTGGGCGAGAAGCACCTCTTCGACATCGAGTACTGGGACCTCGAGCAGGCCAAGCTGCGCACCGCCGGCCATCCGCCGGTCTTCGCCGGCCAGGTCGCATTGATCACCGGCGCCGCCTCGGGCATCGGCAAGGCGGCGGTGAAGTCCTTCCTGCGCAGGGGTGCCGCCGTGGTGGGTGTGGACCGCAATCCGAAGATCGTCTCGAAGTGGCAGCGGCCGGACTTCCTCGGCCTCGCCTGCGACCTGACGGATCCTGCGGCAACCGCATCAGCACTCGACGATGCGGTACGCGCTTTCGGCGGCGTCGACATGCTGGTCCTCAACGCCGGGATGTTTCCGTCTTCGCAGCCGCTGCAGGATATCTCCGCCGAGACCTGGCAGCGGACCATGACCGTCAACGTGGAGATGCACCTGCGCCTGATGCAGCTCTGCCATCCCCTGCTCTGCCTCGCGCCGCGCGGCGGCCGCATCGTCGTCATCGGCTCGCGCAACGTTCCCGCGCCGGGGCCGGGCGCCGGCGCCTATTCGGCTTCCAAGGCGGCGTTCAACCAGCTGGCGCGCGTCGCCGCTCTCGAATGGGCGAAGGACGGCATTCGCATCAATTCGCTGCACCCCGACGCGGTCTACGACACCGGGCTCTGGACCGAGGAGCTGCTCGCCGCCCGCGCCAAGGCGTACAACATGACCGTCGAGCAGTACAAGAGGAAGAACCTGCTGAAGACCGAGGTTTCCTCGAAAGACGTGGCCGAGCTCGCGGCCGAGATGTGCGGCCCTCTCTTCGCGAAAACCACCGCCGCGCAGGTTCCCGTGGACGGCGGCAACGAGCGTGTAGTGTGAAAGTCGAACCGCTTCGTTGGACGGGCAGGAGCCTCGAGCTCCTCGACCAGCGCCTGCTCCCCGGCAAGGTCTCCTACGTGAAATGCAGGACCGCCGCCCAGGTCGCGAAGGCGATCAAGGACATGGTGGTGCGCGGCGCGCCGGCGATCGGCTGTGCAGCCGCTTTTGGCGTCGTCCTTTCAAAGGGAGATCCGAAGAGCTTTGAAGTGCTGGCCAAGAGCAGGCCAACCGCCGTCAACCTCTTCTGGGCGCTCGAGCGCATGCGCAAGGCGAAAGACCTCGAGGCCGAAGCAAAGAAGATCTTCGAGGAGGATCTGGCGGGTAATCGTGCGATGGGCAAGCTCGGCGCTGCCCTCATTCCCGAGGGCGCGCGCGTCATGACCCATTGCAACACCGGTGCGCTGGCGACCGCCGGATATGGGACAGCTCTGGGAGTGATTCGCGCGTCGAAAAGCAAGATCAAGGGCGTCATCGCCAACGAGACCCGTCCTTACCTCCAGGGCGCCCGCCTCACGGCATGGGAGCTGGTGCAGGAAGGCATTCCCTGCACCCTGATCACCGACAACATGGCCGGCCACCTGATGAGCCGCGGCGAGGTCGACGTGGTCGTGGTCGGCGCCGACCGCATCGCCGCCAACGGCGACACCGCCAACAAGATCGGCACCTATCCGCTCGCCGTGCTAGCCAGGCGCCACGGGATTCCGTTCTACGTCATCGCGCCCCTTTCGACCTTCGACTTGAAGATTTCCTCGGGAGCGGAAATCCCGATCGAGGAGCGTTCGGCGGACGAAGTCACCGGCTATCGCAACGTGCGCTGGGCGCCGCGAGGCGTCAAGGTGCGCAACCCGGCGTTCGACGTGACGCCGGCCGAGTTGATTACCGGCATCGTCTGCGAGAAAGGCGTAGTGCTAAATCCGTCGCGGGAGCGCGTTCAGGCCTTGATCTCGACTTCGGTATAGGGCGGCACGAGATCGAACAGCTCGACGATGTCACGGTTGTGCATCCGCACACAGCCGATCGAGCCGGGCTTGCCCATCTCCGCCCGGTCGGGCGAGCCGTGGATGTAGATGTAGCGGCGCATGGTATCGACGTCGCCGAGGCGGTTCTTACCCGGCTCACGGCCCGAGAGCCACAGGATGCGGGTGAGGATCCAGTCGCGGCCGGGATATTTTGCGTCCAGCGCCGGGGTCCAGACTTCTCCAGTGGGACGCCGGCGCACGAAAACCGTGCCCGCCGGTTGTCCGGCGCCGATCTTGGCGCGAATGATGTGCCGGCCGCGCGGGGTGCACAGGCTGCCGTTCTTCTCGCCGGCGCCCCTCTTCGCGGTCGACACGGAATAGGTCTTGCCGCGAAACACCAGCTCCTGCCTCGCAATGTCGATCAGGATCATCGCTTTGCCGCGAAAAACTCGCTCAGAATCCTGCCGCACTCGGCGGCAAGCACGCCGCCTTCGATCTTCGCCTGATTTTTCAGCACCTGCTTCTTCGGATCTGTCGCGCCGTACACCACGCGCGCGATTCTCGCGTGAAACATGGCGCCGACGCACATCTCGCAGGGCTCCAGCGTCACGTAGAGGGTCGCGCCGGTCAGGCGGTAGTTCTTCAGGTGCGAGGCAGCGGAGCGGATCGCCTGAATCTCGGCGTGCGCGGTCGGGTCGGCAGCAGAGATCGGCCGGTTCCATCCTTCGCCGATGATTTTGTCTTCAAAAACAATGACGCTACCGACCGGCACCTCGTCCTCTTCTCGCGCCCGCCACGCCATTTCGAGCGCGCGGCGCATGAAATCTTCGTCGCCCATGCCGGCTCGATTTTACCGGGCATAGAATGGCCGCTCCGAAACGTCACCCGGAGGAGGCGCGGATGGGCGCATTCACTATCAACGGCAAGCGAGTCGCGGTGAAAGCCGAGCCCAATACGCCCCTGCTCTGGGTGCTGCGCGACGAGCTCAAGCTGACCGGGACCAAGTACGGCTGCGGCGCCTCGCTATGCGGCGCTTGCACCGTGCACCTCGAGGGCGCAGCCGTGCGCGCCTGCGTGACGCCAGTCTCCGCCGTGGAAGGCAAGCGCGTCACCACCATCGAGGGCTTGTCCCCGAATTCGTCGCATCCACTGCAAAAGGCCTGGATCGAGCAGGCCGTTCCGCAGTGCGGCTACTGCCAGTCGGGGCAGCTCATGAAAGCGGCTGAGCTGCTCGCGGCCAACAAGAACCCGAGCCGCGACGAAATCATCCGCCACATGAACGGCAACCTCTGCCGCTGCGGCACCTACAACCGCATCATCGCGGCCATCCAGCAGGCCGCGAAGGAGGCGTGATCATGGACATGACGCGCAGGGAATTCCTCAAGGCGACGGGCGGCCTGGTCTTCGCCCTTTCGACGGACTGTGCTCTTTCCGCGGAGGCGAAAGCGACGTCCATCGGAGCGTGGGTCAGGATCGCCCCGGACGGCACGGTCACCATCTACAGCGCCGGCGCCGAGATGGGCCAGGGCTCCATGACTTCGCTCGCGACCATCCTCGCCGAGGAAATGGACGCCGACTGGAGCAAGGTGAAGATCGAGTTCGCGCCCGCCGACGCGCAGCTGTACGGGTACGCCCTGAACAACGGCAGGATGATGTCGATCGTCGGTAGCCGCGCGGTGCAGCTCTATTACAACCAGCTGCGCATCGCCGGCGCGCAAGTCCGCAAAGTGCTTGTCGCCAACGCGGCGAAGAAGTGGGGCGTCGAGCCTGCCGCCTTGCGCACCGAGCCCGGCTTCGTGGTGAATCCGGCGGGCGGTCAGCGGCTTTCGTACGGCGAGATCGCCGGGTTCGGTGAAATCCCTTCCACGCTTCCCGCCGTCGATGCGAAGGAGTTGAAGAACCGCAAGGACTTCCGCCTGATCGGCAAGCAGGTGGCGCGCCACGATCTGCCCGGCAAGGTGAACGGCACGGCCCGGTATGCCATCGACGTCAACCTTCCCGGCATGGTGTATGCCTCGACGGTCCACTCGCCCGTGCACGACGCGACTACCAAGGTCTGGAACAGCATCGAGCCCATGGCGCCGATGGCCGCGCCGGAGTCGTGGAATGACACCGAAGTGAAGCGGATGAAGGGCGTGATCGCCACCGTCAAGCTGCCCAACGGGGTGGCGGTGGTCGCCGATACGTTCGATCACGCTCGCGCGGCACGCAACGCACTCAAGGTCACGTGGAGCAAGGCGAAGGCGGCTGGATTCGACTCGCAGAAGGCGCTTGAGGACTACGAGCGCATCCATGCCGATCCCGCGGCGCAGAAGGACACGATCGAGGCAAAGGGCGACGTCAAGGTCGCGTTCTCGTCCGCCACCAGGACCTACCGCGCCGAATTCCGCAGCGACTACGGCTATCACGCGCAGATGGAGCCGCTGAACGCCGTCGTGCGCCTGAACGACGAGGGTAACCGCGCGGAGGTATGGGAAGGAAGCCAGGCACCGGACGTTTCCCGCCGCGCGGTCGCGACTGCGCTCGGTTTCAGGGAGGATCAGGTCGATTACCACCAGTGCTACATGGGCGGCGGGTTCGGCCGCCGCTCGCTGGGCGATTACGCCGCCGAGGCGGCGCTTGTCGCCAAGGCGGTGCGCAAGCCGGTCAAGCTCATCTGGACGCGCGAGGAGGACATCGCGCAAGGCATGTTCCGGCCGCAATCGTTCCAGTGTCTGGAGGCGGCGACCGATGCGGGCGGCAAGGTGACCGGCTGGAAGCACTGCGTCGTCGGCGACGGCGAATTCCTGCTGCAGACCGGCGTGCGCATCCCCTACTACGACGTTCCCAACCAGTTCATCGAGCGGCGCGGGGTGTCGCACGGCGTGAAGCTGAAGCACTGGCGCGCGGTCGGGCACGTGTTCAACACGTTCGCGATCGAGAGCATGGTGGACCGCATGGCGGTCGACCAGGGAATGGACCCGATCGCGTTCCGCTTCGAGAAGATGGGGGCGACGCCGAAGACGCGGAAGGTATTCGAGGCGCTCGCCGAGATGTGCGACTACCGGGCGGCGCGCCCGCAGGACCGCGCGCTGGGCGTGTCGATCACCGAGCGCTCGGGCTCCCTCGGCGCCGGCGCCGTGGAGATCTCGCTCGATCGCTCGAGCGGCAAGATTCGCGTGCACAAGGTGTGGACCGCGGTCGACGGCGGCGTCATCGTCCAGCCCGAGCAGGCGAAGCACAACATCGAGAGCGCCATCATCTATGGCCTGTCGAGCGTGCTGCACGAGCGCGTCACGCTCAAGGAGGGCCGCGTCGAGCAGTCCAACTTCCACGATTACGCGCTGATGCGCATCTCGGACGTTCCCGACGAGATGCACGTCAGGTTCGTGGACGCGGACACGCGGCCGACCGGGCTGGGCGAGATCGGCAACCCGTTCATTGCTCCCGCGATCGCCAACGCGGTGTTCCGCCTGACCGGGAAGCGGCTCGACCACATGCCGTTCACGCCGGAGCGGGTGAAGGAAGCGCTGAAGGCCTAAACGGCCGGCCATTTCGCACGCCAGGACGCCGCGGCCGTTAGCATCCGGCTATGGCGTCGCCGTTTTCGGTCCGCAGCTTCCGTTTCCAATGGCCGGCGGACCTCGCCACGTCCTGGGCGTTCGAGATGGAAGCGCTGATCCTCGGCTGGTACGTGCTCTCCAGTACCGGCTCGGTCCAGCAGCTCGCGGCGCTGGCCGCGCTGGCGTGGCTGGGGTCGCTGTTCTCGCCGTTCTTCGGCCTGGCTGGCGACCGCCTCGGCCATCGCACCGTGCTCTGCATGACGCGCGGCGGCTACGCGCTACTCGCCGCGGTAATGACTGCGCTCACGCTCACCGACACGCTGCAGCCCTGGCACGTGTTTGCCATCGCGGCGATTGCCGGGCTGATGCGGCCCTCGGACATGGTGATGCGCAGCGTGCTGGTCGGGCAGACCATGGGGCGCGACATGCTCCTCGGTGCGCTCGGGTTGTCGCGGACCACTTCGGATACGGCGCGGGTTGCGGGTGCGCTGGCGGGCGCGGGCGTCATGGCCCTCATCGGCATGGGGGCCGCGTACGCGATGGTGACCGCGATGTACGTCGCGGCGGTCGTCCTGACCTTCGGCGTCGCCGGACGTCCCGCGACGCACACCGCGCCCGAGCATCCGTTGTCCGATCTCAAGGACGGCTTCCGCTATGCGTGGCACAAGCCCGACCTGCTGGCCACCTTCGCGATGGCGTTCCTCGTCAACCTTCTCGCCTACCCGTTCGTCCTCGGCCTGCTCCCCTACGTGGCGAAAGAGATCTACGGAGCCGGCCAGGCCGTGCTCGCCTACCTCGTCGCCTCGTTCTGGACCGGCGCGCTGGTTGGCTCGCTGGTGGTCGGAGCCGGCCGCCTTCCTTTCGGCGCGGCTCGCACCATGCTGTGGAGCGCGGGACTCTGGTTCGCGGCAACCTTGCTGTTCGGGCAGACCGCGACCCTAGGCATCGGCATCGCTTTGCTGTTTTTTGCCGGGCTGATGCAGAGCTTCTGCCTGACGCCGCTCGCCGCCATCATGCTGCGCACGTCGGACGAGTCGATGCGCGGGCGCGTCATGGGCGTGCGCATGCTGGCGATCTGGGGACTGCCGCTCGGCCTGGTCGTCGCCGGCCCGCTGATCGAATGGATCGGCTATGCGGCGACCAGCTTCATCTACAACGCCATCGGCCTTGCCGCGACGATCGCGATCGGCTGGCGCTGGCGCGATGCGCTCTGGCACCGCTCGGCCGCGGCGAACGTCGCCTGAGCTACTCCCACTCGATGGTGGCCGGCGGCTTCGAAGAGATGTCGTAGGTGACGCGGTTGATTCCGCGCACCTCGTTGATGATCCGGCTCGAGACCCTCGCCAGCAGCTCGTGCGGCAGCGGCGCCCAGTCAGCGGTCATGAAGTCGGTGGTCTGGACCGCGCGCAACGCGACCACGTACTCGTAGGTCCGATAGTCGCCCATCACGCCCACCGACTTGACCGGCAGGAAGACGGCGAACGCCTGGCCGGTCTTGTCATACCAGCCTGAGCTGCGCAGTTCCTGGATGAAGATGTCGTCGGCGCGCTGCAGCAGCGCGACATATTCGGGCCTTATGTCTCCAAGAATCCTTACCCCCAGGCCAGGACCCGGGAATGGATGTCTAAACACCATTTCTTTCGGCAGGCCGAGCGCGAGGCCTAGCTCGCGCACCTCGTCCTTGAACAGCTCGCGCAGCGGCTCGAGCAGCTTGAGATGCAGCGACTCCGGCAGCCCGCCGACGTTGTGGTGCGACTTGATGGTGGTCGCCTTCTTGTTCTTGGCGCCGGCGGACTCGATGACGTCCGGGTAGATCGTCCCCTGGGCTAGCCACTTCGCGCCCTTCAGTTTCTTGGACTCTCTTTGAAAGACATCGACAAAGAGCTTGCCGATGATCTTGCGCTTCTGTTCAGGATCAAAAATATCCTTCAAAGAAGACAAGAACTCTTCCGACGCATCGACGTGAATGACTTTCACGTGCATGTGCCTGGCGAAGGTGTCCATGACCTGCCTGGCTTCGTTCAGCCGCAACAGGCCATGGTCGACGAACACGCAGGTAAGCTGATCGCCGATCGCCTTGTGAATCAGCGCCGCTGCGACGGAAGAGTCGACGCCGCCGGACAGGCCGAGGATGACTTCTTCTTTTCCAACAAGAGATTTGATCTGTGAAACCGATTCTGAAGCATAGTTCGGCATCGTCCAGTCGCCGCGCGCGCCGCAGATCTCCCGCACGAAGCGATGCAGGACCTTGGTCCCCTGCCGCGTGTGGGTGACCTCGGGATGGAATTGCACCGCATAGAAGCGCCGGTCCTCGTCGGCCATCGCCGCGATCGGGCAGGCATCGGTGGAGGCCATCAGCTTGAAGCCCGGCGGCAGCGCCGTGACCTTGTCGCCGTGGCTCATCCAGACCTTCAGCATCCCGTGGCCCTCGGCGGTGCGATAGTCCTCGATGCCG
>DATNCP010000004.1:0-12923 GCA_035607175.1 Burkholderiales bacterium | reverse complement strand
TCGGCTCGACCAGGAGTTGCAGCCCGACCTCGCCGAGCTTGCGTGCCGCGTAGCGCAGGTTGTCGACCAGCACCGCGCGGTGCTTCGCGTCGGCCGGCGCGAGGCCCGCAAGGCAATTCATCCTCGGGCAGCCGGCCGCCTGGGCGTAGGCGATGCCGCGCTCGACGCTCTCACGGAACTCGCGCTCGCGCCCGGGCAGGCAGGCGACGCCGCGTTCGCCCCTGGCGTAGTCCCCCGGCGGAAGATTGTGCAGAACCACTTCCACGCCCGCGTCTCGCACGCGCCGCGCCACCTCGCCCGCGTCGTGCTCATACGGGAACTGGTACTCGACGTAACGGAACCCCGCTTTCCTCGCCGCGGCGAAGCGGTCGAGGAAATCGAGCTGGGGAAAGAGCATCGAGACGTTAGCGGCGAGTTTGGGCATATGCGAGCATAGCTCCAGGAATATGGAAGCTGCAGCCATCCCCTGGTGGGTCTGGCCGATCGCGCTCGCCGCGGTCGGCTTCCTGATCGGCGTGGTGGCGGTGCTGGCCGGGATCGGCGGCGGGGTCCTGTTCGTGCCGATCGTCGGCAGCTTCTTTCCCTTTCACCTCGACTTCGTTCGCGGCGCGGGGCTGCTGTTCGCCCTCGCCGGCACGCTCGCCGCCGGGCCGCAGCTCCTCAGGAACGGCATGGCGAGCCTGCGGCTGGTGATGCCGCTCGGCCTCGCCGGCTCGATCTGCTCGGTCGCCGGCGCGATCGTCGGCCTCAACATGGCCGCCGACCTGCTGCAGGCGCTCCTCGGCGCGCTGGTGATCGCCATCGCGATCGTCATCTGGTGCACGCGCCCGGCCGAGGGCGGCCTGGTCGATCCCGACGCCCTGGCACGGATACTCAAGCTCGAAGGCAAGTTCACCGACCCGGCCGCCGGCACCCGCATCGACTGGAAGACGCACCGTACGCTCGGCGGCTTCGCCGCGTTCGGCGTCATCGGCTTTCTCGGCGGCGTGTTCGGCCTCGGCGCCGGCTTCGCCAATGTCCCCGCGCTCAACCTGCTCATGGCCGCGCCGCTGAAGGTCGCGGTCGGCTCGAGCGGACTGATCATCTCGATCATCAACAGCTCCGCGGCATGGGTGTACATCCACCGCGGCGCAGTGCTGCCGCTGCTCGTGGTGCCGGCGGTGCTCGGCGTGATGCTCGGCTCGAGGCTCGGCGCTCGCCTGCTCGAGCGCGTGCCGGCTCACCTGGTGCGCTGGCTGGTGATCATCGTCATGCTGGCCGCCGGTGTGCGCGCCCTGCTGCGGGGGACCGGACTGTGGATCTGATGCAGGCGACCTATGCCCGCTGGCTGGACGCGGCGACGCGCGTCGGCTTCGCCATCTCGCTCGCCGCCTTCCTGGTCTACGTCAGCGGCGCGGTCGAGCCCTTCGTCCCGCTCGAGCAGCTGCCGCAGCTCTGGACGCTGTCGGCCGCCCGCTATGCCGAAGCGACGGGCGCGCCGACCGGCTGGGGCTGGCTCGGGATGCTCGGCTACGCCGACTATCTCAACCTCGCCGCGCTGGCGCTGTTCGGCCTCGTCACCCTCGCCTGCTACGCGCGCATCGTGCCGCTGCTCTTCGCCGAAGGGGAGCGCCTGCAGGCTTTCATCGCCCTTGCGCAAGTGCTGGTGCTGGCCGCCGCCGCGGCCGGATTTTTCACAGGCGGTCGCTGACGGTGCTAGACTTTTCGCCTCCGAACCCAGCCAACGAAAAGGGAAACCCATGGGCGCGTTCTTCTCCTCGCTGAACCGCACGATCGTCGCCGGCGTCGTCGTCACGGCGATCTTCATCGGCGTCGCCGGCACCTACCAGTCGTTCGGAGGAATGGGCTACTGGACGTTCTTCATGCGCTGGCTCCACATCCTCTCGGGGGTGATGTGGATCGGCCTGCTCTGGTACTTCAATTTCGTGCAGACGCCGTCGATGCCGAAGATCCCCGACGAGCAGAAGCCGGCGGTGAGCAAGGTGATCGCGCCGACCGCCCTCTTCTGGTTCCGCTGGGGCGCCATGTCGACGCTCATCACCGGCGCGCTGCTGGCCTGGATGAACGGCTACCTGCTGCAGGCGCTCTCGCTGCAGAAGCCCTTCATGCCCATCGGGGTGGGCGCGTGGCTCGCCATCGTCATGTGGTTCAACGTCTGGTTCATCATCTGGCCGAACCAGAAGAAGGCGCTCGGCATCGTCAGCGTCCCGCCCGAGGAGAAAGCCGCCGCCGCCAAGCTCGCGGGCATGACCTCGCGCATCAACACCATGCTCTCGATCCCGATGCTCTACTGCATGGCGGCGCAGTCGCACGGCGGGTTCTAGCGAGAGGTGCGGTTCGGTCTGCTCGTTCTCGGCGCGGCGCTCGCGCTGCACGCCGCCGCCGAGGAGGTTCGCCTCAAGGAGCAGGCGTACTACCCGGAAGGCCCTGCGGTGGTGGGCGGCGCCCTTTACTGGGCGGAAATGCCGCTGCACCGCATCCGCCGCCACAAGGACGGCAAGACCAGCACCGTGTGGGAAGAGGCGGGCTGCGGCCCGACTTCGATCAAGACCGACGGCCGCGGCGGCTTCTGGATCCTCTGCCACCTCGCGCATCGGGTGCTGCGAGTCAACGGGAACTTCCAGATCGTCAAGCGCCTCGAAACGGACGGAGTCGGCCGGCGTCTCGCCTACCCGAACGATGCGACCGTCGATCGCCGTGGCCAGCTCTATTTCACTTCCTCCGGAGTCTTCAGCCTGAGCGCTCCCTCGCAAGGCGCGGTGTATTTCGTCGACCTGCAGGACCAGCCGCATCGCATTGCCGAAGGGCTGCGCTACGCGAACGGCATCCGCATCGACGAGAAGCGCTCGCGCCTGTACGTCTCCGAGCATCTCGCGCGCCGCGTGCTGGTGATGGACGTGACCAGGCCCGGCGAAGTCGGCGCGCCGAGCGTGTTCTTCGATCTGGCGTCGCTGCCGCCCGCGTCGGTCGTCTACCCGCTCGCCGGCCCGGACGGGTTGCTGCTCGACGACAGGGGCCGCCTGTACGTCGCGGAGTACGGCGCGGCGCGCGTGATGCTGCTGTCAACCGAAGGCAAGCTGCAGCGCGTTATTCCGGTGCCGATGCAGTTCGTCACCAACTTCACTTTCCTGCCGACCGGCCAGCTCGTGGTGGTCGGCGCGTTCCAGAACGACCAGCCGCCGATGCCCGGGCTGGTCATGACCCTGGCGCACTGAGTGACCCTGCAACGTGGCGCGCTGTTCGCGGTGAGCTTCTATGCCGGCCTCGGCACGATGGCCTTCGAGATGGTGCTCGGCCGGGCGCTCGTCCCCTACTTCGGCGGCACGATCTACACCTGGGGCGCGTTGATCGCGGTCTTCCTGCTCGGCATGTCGTTCGGCTTCTTCATCGGCGGTCGTCTCGCGGACCGCTACCCGCGCATCGGCTTCGTCGGCGGGCTGCTCATCGCCTGCGGCGCCGTGATCCTCTCCACGCCGCTGTACGCGGAGCCGCTCTGTCTCGCGCTGCTCGACGGCATCGAAGATGTTCGCGTCGGCGCGCTGGTCGCGTCGCTGGCGATGGCCTTCCTGCCGGCGCTGCTCTTCGCCGCGGTGAGCCCGGTGTCGGTGCGCCTCGCGCTGGTCGACGTCGCCCATTCGGGCTCGACCGTCGGCGCCATGTCCGGGCTCAATACCGTCGGCAGCATCGTCGGCACCATCGGCACCAGCTTTTTCCTCGTTCCGTACATCGGCTCGCGCGCCATCTTCTACCTGCTCGGCGTGCTGACCATCGCCTGCGCCGCAGGGCTGTTCGCGCTGCAGCGCGGCCGGGCGCGCGCGGCGGCGCCGGCCGTTCTCGCGCTAGTCGCGGCGGTCCTGTGCGCGCAGCCCGGAACGGCGCGGGCGCAGATCTCGGTCATGGCTGCCGACGGCGTGATCGAGAAAGTGGAGTCCGAATACAACAACGTGTTCGTCATCAAGCAGGGCCAGATGCTGTACATGAACTTCGGCTATCGCAACAGCCAGTACGTCGAGTCGGTGTTCGACATGCTCGACCGCGGCTCGCTGGCGGCGCGCTACACCCGCTACATGACCATCGCCGCCGCGTACAACGAGCGCTTCGAGCGCGCCGCCTTCGTCGGTCTCGGCGGCGGTCGCACCGCCAGCTACCTGGTCGACAGCTTCCCGCAGCTCAGCCTGGAGATCGCCGAGCTCGACCCCGAGGTGATCCGGCTGGCGAAGAAATACTTCGGCGTGAAGGAAAGCGAGCGCCTCAAGGTCCATGCGCAGGACGGGCGCATCTTCCTCACGCGCTCAAAGGGCACCTACGACGCGGTGTTCCTCGATGCCTACCGCGGGCCGTTCGTGCCGTTCCACCTGATGACCAAGGAATACTTCGAAATCATCAAGAAGCACCTGCGTCCGGGCGGCGTGGTGGCGCAGAACGTCGAGCCCTCCACCATGGTGCTCGACAGCGCGATCCGCACCATCGGCGCGGTGTTCCGCAACGTCGACACCTACGAGGCGGGCGGCAACGTGGTGATCATCGCCTACGACGGCGAGCCGATCCTCGCAGCGCGCCTGCGCCAGCGCGCCGCGGCGCTCACCAAGCAGCACAAGCTGCGCTACGACCTGGTGGAACTGCTCGCGGCGAAGCGCGATATCCGCCCGCAGGAAGGGGCGAAGCTGCTGACCGACGATTTCGCGCCGGTCGAGATGCTGAAGACCATCAAGCGGCACAACGAGCGCCGCTCGTAGGATCTCGGGGCGAAAAAAAAGGCCGGCAGGCCGGCCTTTTTTGCTCTTGCGAAGAGCGAGTTACTTCTTGTCTTCCATCTTCTTCTTGGAGGCTTTCTTTTCGCTCTTCTTGGCGGCTTTCTTCTCCGACTTCTTCTCCATCTTGTCGCCCTTCGCGCCGGCGTGCGACGCGGCGAAGGCGGAGGCGCTCACGGCCGCGAACATCGCGGCGACGATCACGGTGATCAGCTTGCTCATCTAAATCTCCTGTTTAGTTTTCGAAACGGGGTCGACGCGACGTGGCCCGCTCCCGCGACCGCTTAACGTTCAACATCGCGGGCGGTTGACCGCGCGGCCCATCCTCCCTGGAGGCGAACCCGGCGCAGATTTTACAGACAGTACGTAACGCGTCTTCCTCGTATGGTAACCTATTGTTTTGTAAGGATTGTGCAAGAAACGATGCGCCGTTTTGCTGTCATTTTGCTGCTGGCCGCGACCGCGGCATGGGCAGCCCCCTACACGCCGTCGGACGACTCGGCGGTGCTCGAGCGGCTGCCGACCCGCCGCGACGACCCCGTGATGGCCGAGTTGCGCCAGCTGCGCGCCGCACTGGCCGCCGCGCCCTCCGACAGCGGCACGGCAGCGCGGCTCGCGCAGCGCTACTTCGACCTGGCGATGGCCGAAGGCGACCCGCGCTACGTCGGCTACGCCGAAGCGGCGCTGCGGCCGTGGCCCGGCGACGACGCGCCGGCCGAGATCCTGTTCACGCGCGGACTGCTGCGGCAATACCGCCACGACTTCGCCAGCGGCATGAAGGACTTCGAGCGCGCGCTGCAGCGCGATCCGGGTCACGTGGATGCGCGCACATGGCGCGCCGCGATCTTCATGGTGCAGGCCGACTACGCCGCCGCGGCGCGCGAGTGCGCCGCGCTGCAGGGTTACGCGAGCGAGCTGACCACGACCGGGTGTCTCGCGTACGTGGAGGCGACGACCGGCAAGACGCGCGCGGCCTATGACCGGCTGAGCGCCGCCCTCGTGCAGCATCCCGACGCATCTGCCGGCGCCAGGCTTTGGACCCAGACGCGGCTCGCCGAAATGGCGTGGCGCCTCGGCGACGTGCCGCTCGCCGAGCGCCATTTCGCCGCCGCGCTGAAGCTCGGGGTCACCGACAACTTCCTCCTCGCCGCCTACGCGGACTTCCTCCTCGAGCAAAAACGCCCGAAGGAGGTGGTTGCACTGCTGCAGGACTGGGTGCGCTCCGACACGCTGCTGCTTCGGCTCGCGATGGCCGAGCGGGCGCTTAACCTCCCCGACGCGCGAGCGCACACGCAGGCGCTCGGCGAGCGCTTCGCCGCCGCAGCGCTGCGCGGCGAACGGCTGCACATGGGCGAGGAAGCGCGCTACCTGCTCGATCTCAAGGGCGACGCGCGCGCGGCACTCGCGGTCGGACTGGACAACTGGAAGGAGCAGCGCGAGCCGCGCGACGCACTGGTGGTTCTCGAGGCCGCGGCCGCGGCGAAGGACGCGAAGGCCGCGGCGCCGGTGTTGCAATGGCTGAACGACACGGGCTTCGAAAGCGAGCGCATGCGGCGCGTCGCCGCCTCGCTGCGATGAGAGCGCTGCTCGTCGCGCTGCTCTTCGCCACCGCGTCGGCGCACGCGCACAAGCCGAGCGACAGCTATCTCACGCTCTTTGCCGACGGCCGCACCCTGCGCGGCCAGTGGGACATCGCCCTGCGCGACCTCGAATATGCGATCGGTCTCGATGCCGACGGCAATGGCGCCATTACCTGGGGCGAGCTGAAGGCGAAGCAGGCCGAGGTCGACGCCTACGCGCTCGCGCGGCTCGCGCTGCGGGTCGACGGCCGCGAATGCAGGCTCGAGCCGGCCGAACACCTGGTCGACGACCACTCCGACGGCGCTTACGTGGTGCTGCGCTTCGACGCGCGCTGCGCAAGCGACAGCTACCATGCCGTCGAGGTCGAGTACCGGTTGTTCTTTGACCTCGACCCGACCCACCGCGGCCTGCTGCGCGTCGACCGCGGCGGCGACACGACCACCGGCATCCTCTCGCCCGAGCGACCGCGCCTCGAAGTGAGCGCCGAGGGCCGCTCCAAGCTGCAGCAGTTCGCCGAGTACGTGCGCGAAGGCGTGTGGCATATCTGGATCGGCTTCGATCACATCCTGTTCTTGCTGTCGCTGCTCCTGCCTTCGGTCTTCGTCCTGGTCAACAGGGAGTGGATCCCCGCGCAGCGCTTCCGCGACACGTTCTGGGATGTTTTCAAGGTCGCGACCTCGTTCACCGTGGCGCACTCGATCACGCTTTCGCTGGCCGCGTTGTCGGTGATCTCCCTGCCGTCGCGGCTGGTGGAGTCGACCATCGCCCTGTCGGTGGTGCTGGCAGCGCTCAACAACATCTGGCCGCTGGTGCACGGTCGGCGCTGGGCGGTGGCGTTCGGCTTCGGCCTGATCCACGGCTTCGGCTTCGCCAGCGTGCTCGCCGATCTCGGGCTGCCGCGCGACGCGCTCCTGCTCGCGCTGGTCGGCTTCAACCTCGGCGTCGAGTTCGGCCAGCTCGCGATCATCGCCGTGTTCCTGCCGCTCGCCTATGCCATGCGCGGCAGCTGGGCCTACCGCCGGGTGGTATTCGTCGGCGGCTCGGCGCTGATCGCGGCCACCGCCGCGATCTGGCTGGTCGAGCGTGCGCTCGACGTGAAGGTCTGGTCCTAGCCGCCTTAAAATACCGGGTTTCCCGCAACGGCCTGTCGTAACTGCCAAATTCTCAAAGGCGAATTCCGTGCCCTCCATCATCTCCAAGATCATCTACACCCTGACCGACGAGGCGCCACGCCTCGCGACTTATTCCCTGCTGCCGATCCTGCGCGCCTTCACCAAGCCCGCGGGCATCGTCGTCGAGGAGAGCGACATTTCGCTTGCCGCACGCATCCTCGGCCAGTTTCCCGAATCCCTGGCGCCGAACGAGCGCATCCCGGACAACCTCGCGGAGCTCGCCAAGCTCACGCTGCAGCCCGAGGCCAACATCATCAAGCTCCCCAACATCAGCGCCCCTGTCGGCCAGCTGACCGCCGCCATCAAGGAACTGCAGGCCAAGGGCTACAAGATCCCGGACTATCCCGACAACCCGAAGAGCGACGCGGAAAAAGCGATCCGCGCCAAATACTCGAAAGTCCTCGGCAGCGCAGTGAACCCGGTGCTGCGCGAGGGCAACTCGGACCGGCGGGCGCCGCCCTCGGTGAAGAACTACGCGCGCAAGAACCCGCATTCCATGGCGCAGTGGGACCCGGCCTCGCGTACGCATGTCTCGCACATGCGCGCCGGCGACTTCTACCACGGCGAGAAATCGATGGCCTTGTCGCACGCGTGCGAGGTCCGCATGGACCTTGTCACGAAGAGCGGCAAGACGACCATCCTGCGGCCTTCGGTGAAGCTGCTCGAGGGCGAGGTCATCGACAGCATGTACATGAGCAAGAATGCGCTGTGCGCGTTCCTCGAGAGGGAGATGGAGCACGCCAGGAAGCACGACCTGCTGTTCTCGCTGCACGTCAAGGCGACGATGATGAAGGTCTCGCACCCGATCGTGTTCGGGCACGCCGTGCGGGTGTTCTACCAGGACCTGTTCCTGAAGCACCGCAAGCTGTTCGTCGAGCTCGGCGTCAACGTCAACAACGGCTTCGCCAACGTGCTGGAAAAGATCAAGACGCTGCCGGACGCCAAGCGCGCCGAGATCGAGGCCGACATCAAGGCCTGCGAGGCGAAACGCCCGCGCCTGTCGATGGTCGATTCCGCCAAGGGCATCAGCAACCTGTACAACCCGAACGACGTGATCGTCGACGCCTCGATGCCGGCGATGATCCGCGCCGGCGGCGTGATGTGGGGGCCGGACGGCAAGATGTACGAGACCAAGGCGGTGCTGCCCGAGTCAACGTTCGCGCGCATCTACCAGGAGGTCATCAACTTCTGCAAGACCAACGGCGCCTTCGACCCGAAGACCATGGGTACGGTGCCGAATGTCGGCCTGATGGCGCAGCAGGCCGAGGAATACGGCTCGCACGACAAGACCTTCGAGATCCCGGAGGACGGCGTGGCGCGCATCGTCGACAACGCCGACGGCCACGTGCTCATGGAGCAGAACGTCGAGGCCGGCGACATCTGGCGCATGTGCCAGACCAAGGACGCCGCGATCCGCGACTGGGTCAAGCTGGCGGTCACCCGCGCGCGCCAGTCCAACACCCCGGCGGTCTTCTGGCTGGACGAATACCGCCCGCACGAGAACGAGATCATCAAGAAGGTACGCCGCTACCTCAAGGACCACGACACCACCGGCCTCGACCTCCAGATCATGTCGCAGGTGCGCGCCATGCGCTTCACGCTGGAGCGCGTGATCCGCGGCATGGACACCATCTCGGTGACCGGCAACATCCTGCGCGACTACCTGACCGATCTCTTCCCGATCATGGAGCTCGGCACCAGCGCCAAGATGCTGTCGATCGTGCCGCTGATGGCCGGCGGCGCCATGTTCGAGACCGGCGCCGGCGGCTCCGCGCCCAAGCACGTGCAGCAGTTGCAGGAGGAGAACCACCTGCGCTGGGACTCGCTCGGTGAGTTCATGGCGATCGCGGTGTCGCTCGAGGACGTCGGCTTCAAATATCAGAACAGGAAAGCCATGATCCTCGCGAGGACGCTCGACGAGGCGACCGGCAAGCTGCTCGACAACAACAAAGGGCCCTCCCCGAAAGCGGGCCAGCTCGACAACCGCGGTAGCCACTTCTACCTCGCCCTGTACTGGGCGCAGGCGCTCGCCGCGCAGACCGACGACCCGGCACTCAAAGCGTACTTCACGCCGCTCGCGAAGAAGCTGGCCGACAATGAGAAGAAGATCGTCGACGAACTCAACGCCGTGCAGGGCAAGCCGGCCGATGTCGGCGGCCACTACGCGTTCAGCGCGAGCAAGGCCGGCGCCGTGATGCGCCCCAGCCAGACCTTCAACGCCGTGGTGGACGCGCTCGCTGGGTGAAGAACGACGTGAGCCCCGGCTGCGAGATCCTTTCGGCGCAGATGATGCTGCGGCACATGGGCTGGACGGAGGCTGCCGACGTCATCATCGCGTCCATGGAAAAGGCGATCATCGACAAGGTGGTGACCTACGATTTCGCCCGGCAGATGCAGGGAGCCAAGCAGGTGTCCTGCTCGGGCTTCGGCCAGGCGATGATCGAACGGAGGTAGCGTGGCGCGCGGGTTCGCCCTCGCCGTCCTGCTCTCGCTCGCCGCAGCGAGCGGCGCGGCGCGAGCGGAATGGGAAGCGAACGTGAAGATCGAGCGCTTCCGCTGGGCCGAGGACACCCAGCCCGGCGTCACCGAGACCGGCCCGCGCTTCGGCATCGGCGCCGCCTGGACGCAGGACCGCGACAGCGGCTGGCTGTTCGGCTGGCGCGGCGAGCTGTACGGCGGGTCGGTGCACTACAGCGGCGCCGAGCTGTTCCCGCCCAACAACCCGGTCTCCGGCACCACCGAGTACACCGGAATCATCAACGAGCTGCAGGCAATCCATCGCTTCGCCGGCGCCGCGCTGGTCGCCGGGCTCGGCCTCGACTACTGGAACCGCCAGCTCACCGACGTGCAGAAGGAGGAGTGGTGGGTGACCTTCGTCCGCCTGGGCGGCGAATACGGCATCCGGGCGAGGCCCGGCTGGTTCGCCGGCGGCGGCGTCAAGTACCCGGTCTACATCGTCGAAGACGCGCACCTCGACGGCATCTTCAACCAGAACCCGAAGCTGCATCCGGGCCGCGCGCCGAGCCTCTACGCCGAGGTCGGCTATCGCTTCGACCGCCAGTGGGCGCTGACGGGCTACTACGACAGCTATCGCTTCAAGCAGTCGCCCGGCGAGCCTGTCACTAGGACCAGCGACGGCGCGCCGTTCATCGTCTTCCAGCCGGAATCGAAGGTCGATACCTTCGGCCTGAGACTGCATCTGCGCTTCTAGAAATGAAAAAGGCCGCCCCGAAGGCGGCCTCTTGAATGTCTGCGGGCGGGGTGCTTAGACCTTCTGGATGTTCGAGGCCTGCTTGCCCTTCGGCCCCTGCACCACGTCGAAGCTCACTTTCTGGCCCTCTTTGAGGGTTTTGAAGCCCGACATGTTGATGGCCGAGAAATGCGCGAAAAGGTCTTCACTACCGTCGTCGGGCGTGATGAAGCCATAGCCTTTCGCGTCGTTGAACCACTTGACGGTGCCTGTTGCCATGCTGTCTCCCTGTTTCTTGGTTTGTTGATCGAGCTACCGGGCGACTAACCCGAGCCATGCCTGGAACTCCACGACCCCGTCGCCGGTACGGCAAACAGACAGCCTGAATCCAAACACACGTGCGCTTTTACGCGCCCCCGGGAGCCCCGTCAAGGGAAAGGGGTATTGCTGTTGCGCGCGCGCAAGGCCGTGATAAACCACGCTTTCCGCGTGGGCGTGCGTCGTTCGTCGCATTGCACCCCCTCCCCCAATTGATTAGGATGGGAACGGGTCTTATCGCAGCTTGTCCGATTTTCGGGGGCATGGCGCAGCACAAGGACGACACCATACTGGAGGCGCAGCGCAGCAAGCTGAAGCCTCCGCCGATGTTCAAGGTCATGCTGCTGAACGATGACTACACGCCGATGGAATTCGTCGTCATCGTGTTGCAAAAGTTCTTCAGCATGACGCGAGAGCGGGCCACTCAGGTCATGCTCAAGGTCCACAGGGAGGGGATCGGGGTCTGCGGGGTTTATCCGCACGACGTCGCCGCTACCAAGGTACAGCAAGTCGCGGCATACTCCCGTAAGCACCAGCATCCGTTGCAGTGTGTAATGGAGCCAACGTAGGTGAAAGGCCAGGAATGATCGCGCAGGAGCTTGAAGTCAGCTTGCACATGGCGTTCGTCGAGGCGCGGCAGAAGCGCCACGAGTTCATCACGGTCGAGCACCTGCTCCTCGCGCTGCTGGACAACCCGACCGCGGCCGAAGTGCTGCGCGCCTGCGGCGCCAACATGGACGAGCTGCGCAAGAACCTGACGCAGCACATCGCCGAGCAGACGCCGCGCATCGCCGCCGACCGCGAGGTCGACACCCAGCCGACGCTCGGCTTCCAGCGTGTCATTCAGCGCGCCATCCTGCACGTCCAGTCCTCCGGCAAGAAGGAAGTCACCGGCGCCAACGTGCTGGTGGCGATCTTCGGCGAGAAGGACTCGCACGCGGTGTACTTCCTGCAGCAGCAGGGGATCGCGCGGCTCGACGTGGTGAACTACATCTCGCACGGCATCACCAAGACGCCGCAATCGGCGCAGGGCAAGAGCGCCGACCAGGACGCCGAGCAGGAGGGGCAGGCCGAGACCTCCAACAGCCCGCTCGACAACTACACCCAGAACCTGAACGCGCTCGCCCTCGCCGGCAAGATCGACCCGCTGATCGGCCGCGACAAGGAGCTCGAGCGCGTGGTGCAGACGCTTTGCCGCCGCCGCAAGAACAACCCGCTGCTGGTCGGCGAAGCCGGCGTCGGCAAGACCGCGATCGCCGAGGGCCTGGCGCGGCGCATCGTCGAGGGCAACGTCCCCGACCTGCTCGCCAAGTGCACGGTGTACGCGCTCGACATGGGCGCCCTGCTCGCCGGCACCAAATACCGCGGCGACTTCGAGCAGCGCCTGAAGGCGGTGCTGAAGCAGCTGGTCGACAATCCGAACGCGATCCTGTTCATCGACGAGATCCACACCGTCATCGGCGCCGGCGCCGCGTCCGGCGGCACGCTCGACGCCTCCAACCTGCTGAAGCCGGTGCTCTCCACCGGCCAGCTGAAGTGCATCGGCGCGACGACCTACAACGAATACCGCGGCGTGTTCGAGAAGGACCACGCGCTGTCGCGGCGCTTCCAGAAGATCGACGTGGTCGAGCCCTCGATCGACGAGACCGTCGAGATCCTCAAGGGCCTGAAGACGCGCTTCGAGGCGCATCACAGCGTCAAGTACACGGCCAACGCCCTCACCACCGCGGTCGAGCTGTCGGCGCGCTACATCAACGACCGGCACCTGCCCGACAAGGCGATCGACGTGATCGACGAAGCCGGCGCGGCGCAGCGCATCGCGCCCAAGGCGAAGCAGAAGAAGATCATCGGCAAGGGCGAGATCGAGGAGATCATCGCCAAGATCGCCCGCATCCCGCCGCGCAGCGTCTC